>JACPYV010000152.1 GCA_016195825.1 Burkholderiales bacterium
GCACGGCCAGGCCCAGGATGTTGATGACAAAGATGTCGGCGCCGTAGGTCTTGAGCTGCTTGGAGATCAGATAGGACAGCGTCAGCCCGACGAGGAAACCCACCAGCGCCGTGATCGGCAGCGCCTGCGCGCCGGTACGAAAAACATTGGCCGAGATTTCGCGCCAGCCGATCAGCGACGGGCGGCGCAGCAGGACGCCCAGGTCCAGCAGCAGCCGGCCGGTCAGCGCGACGATGTCCACGCCGTGGCGGACGAAGGCCAGCAGCCGCGAGCCGGCCCGTGCCAGCCCGGGCCCCAGGCTCGCCCGGCGCCTGGGCAGCGCGCCGGGCTGCAGGAACTGCGCGAACAGCGTCACATGCTCGGGCAGCCACAGCAGCCGCGCGGGGGGCTTCTGGCCCCAGCCCTGCCACAGCGTCAGCGCGCCGGCGGTGTCCAGGCGGCCCAGGTCGCGCAGGTCCCACAGCGCGTCGCCGCCGGCCGCGACGGCGCTGGCCACGCGCTGGCGGAACTCCTCGTAGCGCCCGCGCAGGGCCAGCAGTGTCCAGTCGCCGCTGATGCGCCATTCCCGCGGGCCGGCCGCCTGCAGCCGGGGCTCGGCGTCGGGCGAGCCATCCGCCCAGGCCTTGGGCCGGTCGCTCGGGTTGGACGGGGAGAGGGCGCCAGCGTCGCTCATGGGGCGCAACGATAGCGCGCTGGCTAGGATGCCGTTGAACCTCCGCGCGCCGCAGGGGAACTCACAGCCCATGTCGATCTGGTCAAGCCTCCGAAAAAAGCGCGAGCCCGACCCTACCCAGGGCCGTGGCGACGCCACTGAACAGCTCGAGCTGGGTCTGCTCGCGGGTGTCAAGCGCGGCCGGCGCGCCGATTTCGACGCGCTCTACCGGCTCTACCACCCCCGGCTGTGGCGGTTCCTTTCGCAGCTGATGCGCCAGCCGGATGCCATCGAGGAGGCGTTGAACGACACCTTGCTGGTGGTCTGGCAGCGCGCCGACAGCTTCGACGGGCGCAGCAAGCTGTCCACCTGGATCTTCGGCATCGCCTACCGCAAGGGGTTGAAGGCGTTGAGCCGGCAGGACCTGCCGGTGGACGAGGGCGAGGCCGACGAGGCTGCCGACGCCGGTCCAGGACCGGAGCAGCAACTGGGCCTGGTGCAGCTTCGTGGACAGCTGCGCGAGGCGATGGCGGAGCTGTCCCCGGAGCACCGCACGGTCGTGGAACTGTGCTACTTCCACGACATGTCCCATGGCGAGATCGCCGAGGTGGTGGGCTGCCCACCCGAGACCGTGAAGACGCGGATGTTTTACGCGCGGCGCCGGCTGCGCCTGCTGCTGGACGACCTTGCCGGCCAGCCAGGAGAACTCTCATGAGCGTGGTGATACCCATGGAACAACACGATGAACACGCGGCCGTGCAGGCCTTGCTGCCCTGGTACGCCCGTGGGCAGTTGGACGACGCCGAGGCTGGCACGGTGCAACGCCATCTGCTGCTCTGCCAGGCTTGCCGCAACGAGCTGGCCGCCGAGCGGCCCATGCAGACACTGCTTAAGGTGGCCGGTTCGGCGCCGGCGGGTGGCGATGCCGAGGCGGGCCTGGCCCGGCTGCAGGCGCGTATGCAGCCGGTTGCACCCCGGCCGAGGGCTCCGCGATGGATGCCCTGGGCGCTGGGCCTGCAGGGCGCTGCAGCCGCACTGCTGCTGGGCCTGTGGCTGCAGGCGCGGCAGGACGTCGCGGACTACCAGGGCCTGTCGGCCGCGGGCAGCACACCGGTGGCGGCGGATGCCCTGGTGATGTTCAAGCCGGGCACCAGCGAGCAGGCGCTTCGTGAACTGCTGCAGGCCCAGGGGGCTGGTGTCGTCGCCGGCCCCACCGAGACGGGCGCTTGGTTGCTGCGGGTGGACGCGCGCGGGCTGGCGGCGCTGCGCGCGGCGCCCATCGTGCAGATGGCCGAGCCGCTGCAGCCGTTGCAATCAGGACAGACGCGATGAAGCGAGCCCGGCAGTGGCTGTACCTGCTGGCGGTGCTGGCCTGCTGCGTCGCCGGGCGGCCGGCGGCCGCGCAGGCCGAGGAGGCGCAACGGCAGGTGCTGGTCATGCTGCAGCTGCCCAAGGCGCACTACCGGCCTGACGGCAGCTACGCCGGCAGCTACGGCGCCGGCGTGGGCCGGCAGTCGCGCCAGCAGGTGGCGCAGGCGCTGGCGCAAAAGCATGGGTTGGAGATGCGTAGCGAATGGCCCATGCCGCTGGCCGGCGTGGATTGCTTCGTCATGCGGCTGCCGGAGGGCGACAAGCGTTCCTCGGCCGACGCTGCCCGCAGCGTCGCCGAGGACCGCCGCGTAGCTTGGGCGCAGCCCGTGGGGCTGTACCAGGCTCAGGCGCAGGGCAGCGAGCAGGAGCCGCTCTACGCCGCTCAACCCGCCGCCAAGCAATGGCATCTGGCTGAACTGCACCAGGTCGCCACGGGGCGCGGCGTGCGCGTGGCCGTGGTGGACAGCGGCGTCGAAGCCGATCACCCCGACCTGGCCGGCCAGGTGGCGTTCAACCAGAACTTCGTCGACGACCGCCCGCCGCCCGCGGAGAGCCACGGCACGGCGGTGGCCGGCATCATCGCGGCGCGAGCCGACAACGGCGCCGGCATCGCCGGCATCGCACCCCAGGCCAAGCTGCTGGCGCTGCGGGCCTGCTGGCAGGCGGCCCATGCGCAGACGCTGTGTACGGGCCTCGGACTGGCCAAGGCTTTGTACGCGGCCATCCAGCAGGGTGCCCACATCATTAACCTGAGCCTGGGCGGGCCGGACGACCGCTTGCTGGCCCTGCTGCTGGACCAGGCGCAGGCGCGTGGCGCCACCATCGTCGCGGCGCTGCCAGGCAAGGGCGGCCCGTTCCCGGCCAACCATGCGGGCGTGCTGGTCGTAGGCAGCGCACCACCGCTGCCCGCGGGCGCGGTGCTCGCGCCGGGGCGGGATGTCCCCAGCACCGCCCCGGGTGGCGGCTGGACGGTGGTGTCGGGCTCGTCTTTTGCAGCGGCCCATGCGGCGGGCCTGCTGGCCTTGGTGCGCGAGTTGGATGCGAGGGCCCTGCCGGCCACTGCCCTCGTCATGGCGGCTCAAGGCCGCATCGACAGCTGCGCCACACTGGCTCGCTACGCCAGCACGCGTGCGCTGGCCTGCAAGCCGCTGGGGCAAACTGCGGACTGATGCTCCGCGCGCAAACGACCACGCTGCTTCTGTTTTCTCTGCTGGCCGGCGCGGCGCGAGCGGACGTCGGCGCTACGCTTTCCGTGCTGACCGATGCGCGCGAGCGCGGGCTGTCCTACAGCGGCAACAAGCCTGGCGCCCAGCTCGGCCTGGCCTGGGACGGCGAGAGCGGTTGGTATGCCGGTGGATCGCTGACCCGCGCGCGCTTTACCCAACGCAGTGCAGCGGCGTTGCGGGCCTACGGTGGCCGCGTATTTGCGCTACAGCCGGGACTGGACGCCGAGGCGGGGTTGCTCGCCCACCGCTTCGAGAACGTGTCGAACTACGATTTCTTCGAGGCCTATGCCGCTTTGCTGGGCGAACGCTGGAGTCTGCGCGCCTATGCCTCGCCGGACTACTACGGCATTGGCCAACGCAGCCTCTACGGCGAGTTCAACCTTCACTGGCCGCTGGCGCAGGGCGTGGCAGCCGTCGGGCACGTCGGCCTGTTGCGTGGGTGGGGCGGGCAGAACACCAACTACGGCGAGCCGCACGGCCCGGTGCGGGTGGACGTGCGCGCCGGCGTGTCCTTTCAGCTCGGCGACAGCGGCGAGCTGCAACTCGTCGGGGTGGCCGCCAGCCGTGGCGGCCCCTACACCTGGACCGATGCGGTGCGCCGTCGCACCGTGGTGCTCAACCTGACCATGGCCTTCTGATCCCTAGTTTGTCCCTGCCCGTCGTTTGAACCTTCGCACAGCGTGCCGGCACTCACGCCGCAGTGACGCCAGCGAAAGGGCAGCGATGAGGGTGACGAAAAGGGGATGGATCGCACTTGGCGCCGTGGCCGCATTGGTCGCGGGTTGCGGCGGTGGCGGCAGCGGCGAAGGGCTTGATGCAAACGGCCGGCCGATCGGTGAAGGCGACGACCCGAGTGGGCCGATGACGGCGACCTTCAGCTCCATTCAGTCGCACGTCTTCACGCCAGTCTGCACGGCCTGCCATTCCGGCGGTGCTGCCCCGCAGGGCCTGCGGCTGGACGCGGCCAACAGCTTCACGATGCTGGTCGGCGTCTCGAGCGCCGAAGTTTCTGCATTGAAGCGCGTGGCACCCGGGGATGCGGACAACAGCTACCTCGTCCACAAGCTCGAAGGCCACCAGTCGGTCGGTGCGCGCATGCCGTTCGGCGGGCCCTATCTCGATGCCGGAACCATTAACCTGATCCGTCAGTGGATCAACAACGGAGCGCTGAAATGAAGGCTGTCCGACTGTTGATCGGTCTGGCCTTCGGGCTGCTGCTGGCCGGTGGCGTGCGCGCCGAGCCGTATCTCGCGATCCGCGCCGGCCTCAAGTGCGTGGCCTGCCATGTCAACCCGACCGGCGGTGGGCTGCGCAACGCGGTGGGCAATGCCTTTGCCCAGGGGGTGATCCCAGCCAATGCACTGCCAGATGCGCTCCAGGGCTGGAACGGTTCGCTGTTCGACGATCGGCTGCGCTTGGGTGGCGACCTGCGCACGTCGACGACGCGAACCTCTGTCTCCGGCCAGCCGACGCGCAGCGTCGGCGGTACCGAGCAGACGCGGCTGTATGCCGACGTGCAGGTCATCAAGGACTACCTCGGTGCCTACCTCGACCAGCAGGTTGCACCGGGTAAGTCGGTGCGTCAGGAGGCCTATGTGCGCCTGTCTACGCCCGGCCCAGGCTGGTATGCCAAGGCCGGGCAGTTCTACCTGCCCTTCGGCTGGCGGCTGCAGGACAGCCTGGCCTTCGTGCGGCAGCTCAGTGGGGTCAGCATGACAGTGCCCGACAAGGGGCTGGAGCTGGGCCGGGAGAGCGATGAGTGGTCCGTCCAGCTCGTGCGCAGCAACGGCCCCGGCAACAAGGGCGGCACGACAGGCCACCAGACGACGGCCCAGGCGATCTGGATGCAGCCCTGGGGCCGGGTCGGCGCGGCGGTGGCCCAGGTCAAGTCGACGGCCGGCGACCGGCAGGCTTACGGCCTCTTTGCCGGCACGACGACGGGGCCGGTGGCGTGGCTGGGCGAGATGGACATGGTCAGTGACGCCGGCTACCCCGAAGGAAAACGCCGCCAGCTCGCGACGCTGCTGGAGGCCAACTGGCTGGTGCAGCAGGGCCACAACCTGAAGCTGACCGGCGAATACCTCGACCCGGACCGTCGCGTGGCGCACGACAACAAGGTGCGCTACAGCCTGGTCTACGAATACACGCCCATTGCCTTCGCCCAGCTGCGTGCGGGCTACCGCAAGTTTGGCGGCATCCCGCAGAACGCGATCGACAACCGGCGACAGAGCTTTGTCGAGCTGCATGGCCTCTTCTAGCACCGCCGGGACGGCATCGGCGGTCGGGGTCCCCATCGTCGTCCACCGCAAGCCGAAGGGATTGACGGCCTCGGCGCCCAAGCCGGGCATCCTGCTGTTTAACCCCTGGGCCACGCGCACCTGCCGCGTGCCCAACAGCCTGTTGCACATTGCCGCCGCCCTGGGTGACGCGTATGACATCGAGCTGGTGGACGGCAACCTGGAGATCGATCCCTGGGTGACTATTGAGCCGCTGTTGGCCTCAGGTCGCTTCGCGTTCTTTGGCTGCACGGTGATGCCCGGGCCGCAGCTGCGCCAGGCGGTGCCGATCACCCGGCGCGTGCGGGAGTCTTTCCCGCAGGTCATCACGATCTGGGGTGGCTACTTCCCGTCCAACCACCCGCAGGCAGTCCTGCAGTCGGGATGGGTGGACTATGTCGTGCAGTCAGCCGGTGAGGCCGCGCTGCCGGCGCTGTTGCAGGCGCTCTGCCTCGGGCGCCCCCCCCATGCGATCGCGGGGCTGATTTTTCGTCTGGGAGGTGAGCTGGTACGCACGGGCCGCGCGCCCCTGCCGGACCTCGATTGCCAGCCGCCGCTGCCGCTGAACCTGCTGGCGCGGCGCAACCCGATTGCGCGCTACCTGCCTCGCACCTTCCTCGGTCGCCGGACCCATGCGATGCACACCAGCATGGGCTGCCCCTTCATGTGCGCGTTCTGCGCCGTGGTGCCGCTGTACCAGGGTCGCTGGGTCGCGCGTTCGGCTGAGCTGGTTGCGGACGACGTGCTGCGCATGCGTGATGCGCATGGTGTGGATGCCATCGAGTTCACCGACAACAACTTCTTCGTGGCTGAGAAGCGGGTTCGTGCGTTTGCCGAGCGCATGCGCGGTCAGGGCGTGGCCTGGTGGGGCGAGGGGCGCATCGACACGCTGGATCGCTACAGCGACGAAACGCTGGCTCTGATGCGCGAAGCTGGCTGCCGCATGATCTTCTTCGGCGCGGAAAGTGGCGACGACGAGGTGCTGGCCATGGTGGACAAAGGTGGCCGCCAGTCGGGCGAGCAGATCCTGCGCTTCGCCGCGCGGCTGCTCTCCTTCGACATCATCCCCGAATACTCCTTCGTGCTGGGATTTCCACGGCCGACTGAGTCTGAGGTCTGGAGCCAGATCCACCGCGACATCGCCTTCATACGGCGACTCAAGGACCAGAGCCCGGCGACCGAAGTCATCCTTTACATCTATAGCCCTGTGCCCACCGAGGGCAGCGTGTTGCAGCAGAACTGCCAGGCGGCTGGCTTCAGCTTCCCAGCAACGTTGGAGGAGTGGATCAGCCCGGCGTGGGCCGCCTTCGACCTGCATCGCAATCCGCTGACGCCGTGGCTCACGCCGGCAATGGTGCGCCACATCCACGACTTCGAGACCGTGATCAACGCGCGCTACCCGACGCGCACGGACTTCAGCCAGGGCCATTGGGTCCGCTGGCTCATGCAATTGATGTCGCTGCCGCGCTACTGGAGCGGGGTGTACCGGCGGCCGCTCGAGCTCAAGGCTCTGCAACGACTGCGCCGCTACACGCGTCCCGAGGTGGAGGGGTTCTATGCTGAAGCTCACTGAAACAGGGCCACTGCTGACGCGGCCGCTGGATGCGGCGCAACAGGCGGTGCTGAGGGCACTGGCCTATCGCCAGGTGTTCGACAGCCCGTTGTCGGCCGATGAGGTCTGGCGATTCCTCGATACCTCAGGCGTTTCGCGAGACGAGGTGGCGGAGGCATTGCAGCGGCTGCAGACGGCCGGCCTGGTGGCTTGTCGCGAAGGATGGTTTTGGATCGCTGCGATGGAGGATCCGATCGAGCGCTGGTCCGCCAACCGCGATCGCGCCGACGCGGCGATGCCGCAAGCGCTGGCCGTGGGACGCGGCCTGATGCAGTTGCCCTTCGTGGACGGCGTGACCATATCCGGCTCGCTGTCCAAGCGCTCGCTGGCCGAGGGCGGTGACTTCGACTTCTTCATCATCACGCGGCCTGGTCGGCTCTGGCTGGCTTACCTGATGCTGCGCCTTTATCGCAAGCGGCTGCCCTCTGCGAGCATGCTGTGCTCCAACTATCTGCTCGGCAGCGACAGCCTGGCGCTGGAGCGTCGGGATTTCTTCACGGCGATCGAGCTGCTCACCTTGCAGCCGGTGGCCGGCAACGAGGTCCTCAATCGCATGCTGGACGCCAATCCGTGGACTTCCGAATACCTGCCAAATCTGCCGCGACCTGAGCCGGTCGTCGAGCCTGAGCGACCCGCCTGGCGCCTGGTGGTCGAGATGGCCCTGGCCGGGCCTGTGGGCAGCCTGCTGGACTACTGCGCCTGCCGCTTGGTGTTTCGACGGCAGCAGCGCATGAATCCACGGCTGCCGACGTTGATTGCCAGGCACAGCATCGAGATTCGCCGCAACATCGCCAAACTGCACTGCTCGGGCTGGAAGTACCGCATCTTGGCTCGCTACCAGACGCACCTGGATCAGCTGCAAGCGCGTGCTGGCGCACCGATTCAGCGCCTTGCGAACGCCAACAGGGTGCTGGTCGCTTCTGCCTACTTCTACCGGCTCGATGCCAAGCAATGGCGGGCGGCATCACCTTATCCCCCGCTGGGCACGCTGTACGCCGCCGGGCTGGTGCGCAGCCTGGGCTTCGAGGCCCATGTGTTCGACGCCGGCCCGTGCGAAGGCGAGCTGGACTTCCTGCGCCGGCTGGAGCAAGTGCGTCCTGCCTTCGTGGTCCTGCAGGAGGACGGGTTTAACTACCTGACCAAGATGTGCCTTGGCCGCATGAGGGAGGCAGCGCTGCAGATGGTGGAGCTGGCGCGTGCTCTGGGCGCTCGCGTGGTCGTGTGCAGTTCTGACGCGACGGACTTCCCGGAGCCCTATCTGCGTGCCGGTGCAATGGCTGTCGTGCGCGGCGAGAGCGAAGGCACGCTGGCGGACGTGCTGAAGGCTTGGCGCGACGACCGGCCATGGACCACCGTTGCGGGTCTGAGTTACCTGCAAGGTGATCTCCTCGTTCGCTCACCGTTGAGGGCGGCAATCACCGACCTCGATCATCTGCCGGCGCCAGCCTGGGATTTGGTCGATCTGACGCCCTACCGCGATATCTGGTTGCGTCGACACGGCTACTTTTCGCTGAACATCGCCACGACGCGTGGCTGTCCGTATGCCTGCAACTGGTGCGCCAAGCCGCTCTACGGCAAGCGCTACACCGTCCGCTCGCCCGAGCAAGTCGTGGAGGAACTGGACCTGCTGTCGCGATGCTACGGGGCCGAGCATTTCTGGGTCACCGACGACCTGTTCGGACTAAAGCCCGGCTGGGTGCAGCGCTTTGCGGCATTGGTGCAAGGGCGCGGCCTGAATTTGCGCTACACCATCCAGACCCGTGCCGACCTGGTGCTGCGCGATGCCGACGATCTCGTGGCGATGGCCCGCTCAGGCCTGGAGACCGCCTGGATTGGCGCTGAGAGTGGCTCGCAGCGCATCCTCGACGCCATGGACAAGGGCATCACGCGGGCGCAGATCGACGGCGCCGTGCAGGCGCTGAAGCGGCAGGGCGTGAAGGCGGCGCTGTTCTTGCAGTTTGGCTACCTTGGCGAGTCCGCAGAGGACATCCGGCTCACACACCGGATGGTGGATGAGCTGCAGCCCGATCAGATCGGCATCTCGGTGTCATATCCGCTCCCCGGGACTGTGTTCCATGACCGCGTCAAAGCGCGGATGGGGAGCAAGACGCATTGGCGCAACAGCGATGACCTGGAGCTGATGTTCCCCGGCAACTTCAGCCCGGCGTTCTACAGGCACCTGCATGTCTACACGTCTCGGCGCTTCCAGATCAGGCGCTGCTGGTCCGTCCTTCTTGGGCAGTTGCCGGCACCCGGGCGCGGCGGCCGGCTTCGCGCACTTGCTTCGATGCTGCGCGCCGCACCGGCGCTGCTTGCTGCGCGCATCGGCATATGGCGCGAGCAGCGTTTGCCGATACCCGAGCCGATGGTGGCGTCATGAGCGCTGCAGCGTTCGATGCGATCGCAGTCGACTATGACCGCAGCTTCACGCACAGCCTGGTGGGCACGGCACAGCGCCGCGTCGTCTGGCAGGCACTGGACGAAGCCTTGCGCCAGCACGGCCGGCCCTGCGCCGTACTTGAATTGAATTGCGGCACGGGCGAGGACGCGCTGCACATGGCTCGCGCCGGCCATCGCGTGGTGGCCACGGATGTCTCGCGTGAGATGCTGCGAATGGCTGAGGCGAAGTTCGAGCGAGGTGGTGTTGGGCAGCTTGCACGGGTACAGCGCCTGGACTTGCGCATGCTGGCCGCAGGCCAGGTGACGAGGGAAGACCTGGGTGGCCCCTTCGACGTCGTCTTGTCGAACTTCGGTGGGCTGAACTGCCTCTCACCCGAGCAGTTGCGTGGACTGGCCGCGCAGTTGGTCGGCTGTCTGTCGGAGCAGGGGCGCGTCATCGCCGTCGTGATGCCGCGGCTGTGCCTTTGGGAAAGTGTCTGGGCTCTCGTGCATCTGCAGCCGCGGCTGGCCGCGCGCCGTTGGGGTGGAGGGCCAATCGAGGCTCGGCTTGGCCTGGGCCAGCCGTCGCTGCCGGTCTGGTACTACGGCGCTGCAGACATGGACAACGCATTTCGCGCCCACTTCTATCGTGAGCGGGTGCGGCCTGTAGGGCTGGCCGTGCCGCCGTCCTACTTTGAGTCGTTGGCGCAGCGGGCGCCTCGCTGGCTGGCGCTGATGGCATGGCTGGATCGTCGCTGGTTCACGGCGGCCTGGGGGGCGCGGCTGTCAGACCACATGTTGGTCCAGTGGTGCAAGCGATGACGATGAGCCTGGTCCTGACCCATGGCTATTTCCTGGCGGACGATGCGATCGAGCAGCGCATCATGCGGCCCTATCCGCCGCTGGGCCTGCTGTCCATCTCGGCGTGGTTGGACCGTGCAGGCATGGATCACCATGTCGTCGACGCCACATTCCTGGACGCCGACGGTTTCGTCCGGCAGGTGCGCGCGCTGCGCCCCCGCATGGTCGCTTTCTACGTGACTCTGATGACACGTTGCTCGGTGCTGCGGCTGATCGCAGCGTTGGGCGCACCAGGCGACGGACCTGTCGTCGTGCTCGGTGGCCCGGATGTGCGTCACAACGCTGCCGACTATCTGCGGCATGGTGCCCACCTGCTGGTAGTGGGGGAGGGCGAGCAGACCATGGCCGACGTGGCCCGGCTGTCGCCTGCGGCCTGCCGCGATGCCGCGGCCTTGGCTGCAATCCCAGGCCTTATTCATGCCGACGCGCAGGGGCTACCGACGTTCACCGGTGAGCGCCGCTTCGTGCCCGAGCTGGACGAGCTGCCCGAGCCTGCGCGCCATCGCATCGACCTGCAACCCTACCTCAAGGCCTGGCGCGACGCCCATGGCCAGACCTCGCTGAACGTCAGCACCCAGCGCGGTTGCCCCTACAAGTGCGCGTGGTGCAGCCGTGCGGTGTATGGCGCCAGCTATCGCCGCCGCTCGCCACGACATGTGGTCGCCGAGCTTCGCAGCCTGGTAGACCGCTACGCGCCCGACCAATTCTGGTTCGTCGATGACGTCTTCACGATCAACCACAACTGGCTCGCCGGGTTTGCCGACGAGCTGCAGGCTGCCGGCCTGCGCATCCGCTACGAATGCATCACCCGGGCCGATCGCATGAACGAGCGTGTTGTGCAGCTGCTGGCGAGCACCGGTTGCGTGCGCGTATGGATTGGCGCCGAGAGCGGCTCGCAGCGGATCCTGGACGCCATGAAGCGTCAGGTGCGTGTCGAGCAGGTCACCGCGATGATCCGCGCGGCCTCTGGCGCGGGCATCCAGACGGGCACCTTCCTGATGCTGGGCTACCCCGGCGAGACAGAGGCGGACATCGTCGCCACCGAGCGCTATCTGCGAGAGGCCAGGCCGGACCTCTTCACGGTGACGCTGGCCTATCCGATTGTCGGCACGCTGTTCCACGATCAGGTGGCCGACCAGGCCACGGCACCGCCCTTCGACCAGGGCAGCGACCGGGATCGCCGCTTCCCGCGCACCTACTGCGACGCCTATTACCGCTACGCGGTTCGCCTGCTCACCCATACCCATGCCGTCACCACCGCGCCGCACCCGTTCGGCGCGCGTGTGCTGGCGCATCAGCTGGCGCGGTGGATCTCGAGACTGGGCATGTGGTGGCACCGCCGCAACCGGATGCAGCCGGCGTGAACGGGCCCGACGCATCCAGCCAAACCAAGCGCCGCGGCCTGCTCGCGCGGCTGCTGCACCGGCCCGAGCCGCGCTGGGGCCTGCCGCGCCACGGCTTGCTGTCGCGCTGGTTGCGCGGGCCGGTCCGACGGGCTATATCACCCTGGCTGCAGCGCCGCCTCGCTCGAAGCAGCCGCGACGTTCAGCACTGGCGATTGGGTCGCCTGCGGCTGCGCATCGACCCGGGCGTTTTCCCACCGGGACCCACCTTGAGCTCTGCGTTGTTCGTGCGCTGGCTGCTCTCGGCCAGTGGGCCTGGCCCCTGGCAGGGCCGGCGGGTGCTGGACATGGGCTGCGGCAGTGGCGTTGTGGCACTGGCACTGGCCCAAGCCGGCGCAAAGGTGCTGGCTTCGGACATCAACCCCGCGGCGGCGGTCAACGCGGCATTCAATGCGCGTTTCAACGGGCTGGCGCTAACAGTGGTGGTCGCCGACCTGCTGAACGGCATTCGCATGTCCGCGCTGGATTGCGTGGTCATCACGCCACCGTACTTCGCACGTTCGCCACGCTCGATGGCCGATCGCGCCTGGTTCTGCGGTGAAGGGTTCGAGTACTTCCATGCACTGTTCGCGCAGTTGGCAGCGGTCGAGCTGGCGCGCACGGAGGTGCTGATGATCGTGTCGGAGGACTGTGACGATGCTGGCATTCGCCAGGCGGCTCACGCCCATGGGTTACAGCTGCAGTTGCGCGGCGCAAGGCGGAGCTGGCTCGAATGGCATGCCTTTCTTCGCGTGCTACCGGCCGAGGTGCAGCCCCGATGAGCGCGCGTGGGCTCGTTGTCCAGGTCCATGTGCTGCTGTCATGCGGCGTGACGATGGCCTGGCTGGCTGCGCTGACGGCCCGCACCGCACCATGGCGCCGGCATCACCGCGTCATCGGCCGAGTTTTTCTGGGGCTGGTTGTTGCCAGCAGCGTGCTGGCGGTGGGGCTGGCCAGTGATGCGCGCAATCGGTTCGGCATGCTGTTCGCGCTGCAGCCCTTGCTGCTCGCGCTGAGCGGCGGCGCGCAGTTTCTGCAATCCCGGCGCCTGGCGCGCGGACTCGCTGTCGCGGGCCTGCTCGTGGCGGTCGGCGTGCTGTCGGGCTTTGCGCGCCTGCTCGATTCGCGTGAGCTCGTCGACATCCTGGCCTTTGCCTGGGCCGGGTTGACGCTGGCAGCGTTGGCGGTCGATGACCTGCGGGCTGGGCTCCGGCAGCCCTGGCGGGCCCATGGCCACCGCATGCTGGCGGCGGGCTGGTTCTATTGGGCCGAACTGGCGATCTTCGTGTTCGATCCACACCCGAGCGTCATCGCATGGGTGGCCGCCGCGGCGATACCGGCAAGCGCGGCGTGGTTTATGCGCCGGCGCCCGCGAGTGCTTGTGCAGGCCATGCCGGCGCAGACGAGGGTAGGCACGTGAGGACGCCATGATCTTGCCAGCCTCCCAGCGGTGCGTGGGGCTTCGGCGCTCAGCGCAGGGCGCGCACCGCGTCGACCAGATGTACCGCGCGGTGAAGACTGGTGTGGTCGCGGTAGACGCGTTCCAGCGCCCGGCGCGCGATGCGCTCGCGCCCGGCGCGATCGCCCACCCAGCGGTCGAAGGCCTCTTGCAGAGCGAGGGGCTGCCGCGGCACGGCGATGAGTTCGTCTTCGTCGAAGTGCTGGCGGGTCAGGGGGCTGAGTTCGGTGATCTGGAACGTGGCGCTGGCTGCGGCGGCATATACGCGTTGCGTCAGGTCTCCGGCTGCATCGAGCAGTGGCGCCACCAGCGGTGCCAGCGACACACGGGCCAGGGCCTGCTGGCGGGCATGTTCTTCTACCGGCAGCCTGGGGGTGCCGAAGCCCCAGGTCTCCCGTTCTCCGAACAGGCCCCGGTGTCGCGCCAGGATGCCGCGCATCGTGTGCCACACGGCCCTGATCCGTTCCGGGTTGGCCACCGACAGATGGGCGAAGTCGTACCGGCGGTCGCCAGCATGGGGCCGGTCGCGGAAGGGGCTGGCTGCCTGAGGCAACCACAGCAGAGGCTTTCCGCCGTCCAGCCAGGCGGCAACTGTTCGCCGCATGAAGGGCTCAGCGTGCAGCGACAGGAGCAAGTCCGCCCCTGCGCCGCTACCCATGCGGGCCAGGCGCTCGCTCTCCGCCTTCGTGAGAGGGGCGTGCGACTCGACGCGGTCGCGGGTAGGGATCAGCAGCCGTGTGGTGTTCGACCGTCGATCCAGGCCGACGGCCTGCAGGCGGGCATGCAGGGCTTCGGTGTCGAGGCCCAGCAGCAGGGTCGGCCGAAGGTCGGCCACCAGGGCCGACGTCAGGCCTCTTTCATCGTCGACGCGGAAGGTGATCACGCCAATGTGCTGCAACGCGCAGCGCAAGTCCTCGAACCACACCCAGCCGGCTGCCGATGGCGGGGTGACCAGCAGCACGCGCTCGCCACAGTCGGCCCGCACCTGGCTAAAGCGGGCCAGGGTATCAATGCACAAATCCGCGCCACGCTGATGCAGCTGCGCATCTGGCGTTTCGGTGGGGTTGGAACTGCCCAGGCATCGCCCGGCGAGGTAGTTGGCCTGGATATGCCGGCGCATGCAACGCAGCTGCGCCTTGCTGATCCAACCTCGCCGCACCGCCATCCTGTCCACCCCGTCTGTCTGGTTTCACTATGCCACTGGCCGCACGGTCCGCGCCGGTTCCGTTTGCGCTTCGTCGGGACGCGATGCCATGCCTGATTTCAGTGAAGCCAAGGCCACAAGCCCGCTCGACGTGGCTGCCCTGGCACGCCGTCCGTCCCTGGCGGTTCCGCTGCGGGCATGGCGGCCGGTGTGGATACTGCGGTCGCTGTGGCAGGTGTTCTGCGCGCGACCGGCGGCGCTGCTCGGCGGACTGCTCGCCGCGCTGCTGCGTGCCGGTGTGCTGCTGATCGTTTCCGTGGCGATCGGCCAGATCGTGCGTGGCACCGACGTGCCGGTCTGGGCTTCGGCGGCTGCATCCGGGCTGCTGGTGGCGGCAGCGCTGGGCTACGTCGGGCACCGCCTCGTCATCGATGCCGTCCAGCGAGGCCTGACGCACCTGCGCGAACAGATGGTCGACCATCAGCTGGGCCTTCCCGTCGACACCGTGCTGCGCAGCGGCGTCGAGGGCTTCGTGCTGGCGATGACGCGGGATGGCGAGCTGCTGGGTCAGATGGCCCGCGCCTGTTTCGGTGCGCTGCTGCCTGGGATCGCACTGGCGCTGCTTTGCCTGGCCGGCATCGCCGCGCTTATGCCTGTGCTGATCCTGCCGCTACTGCTGGCGATGGCCGCGCTGTGGGTGGTACGCCGGCGGCTTTCTCAGCGGTTGGCGGCGCAGATGGTCATGACGCACGAGGCCATTGATCAGCTGTATGAACATCTCGGTGGCATCGCGCTGCGTCACGAACTCGCCGTCAGCCACGCCCATGAGGCCCATGAACGTGAGGCGAGCCGGGTGCGCATCGCCCATGCCCACGCTTTCGCGCGCAATCTGGCTGGCACGCAGACCTGCGTGGCCGAGGTCGACAGCCTGGTTCTCGGGCTGTCGTTGCTCGGCTTGATCATCTGGATGACGGTGTCCGGTGGGCCCGTGGTCCCGGGGGCCACTCTGGCGTCGGTGTGCTTCCTCCTGCTGGCATTGCGCGGGGCCTTGCAGGCCGTGCTGAGCGCGCTGCAGGAGCTGGCGCTGGGCGTGCCCGCGCTTGTCGCCATTGAGCGCCTGCTGGCGATGCAGCCAGCGCCTGCGCACGGTGGCGTCGTGCCGCCGACGCGCTGGCGTGTGACGCTCGAGCGCGTGAGCCGATACGTGGATGGGCGTGCGCTCGTGAGCGATGTCTATCTGGCGATCGAGCCAGGACGCTTGGCCGTGCTGACGGGTCTGAACGGCGCAGGCAAGACAAGCCTGCTGCGCCTGCTGCTGGGCCTGGCCGAAGCCGACGGTGGAACCGTCTGCGTCGATGGCGTGCCGTGGGCCCAGATCAACCGGCCCGCCTTCCGTCGTGGCGTGGGTTATCTGACGCAGAACCCGGTGCTGTTTGCAGGGACCGTTCACGACAACATCGCCTACGGTGCGCCTGATGCTGACCGCCAGGCGGTGTACGACGCCGCGCAGGCCGTGGGCCTGGGGGCAGCGCTGCGGGCCTGGCCGGACGGGCTGGCGACGCGGCTGGGGCCTGGCGGCAGCCCACTTTCCGGCGGCGAGCGCCAGCGCGTCGCGCTGGCGCGGGTGTTGCTGCGACGGCCTCGCCTGCTGGTGCTGGACGAGCCTACCAACCATCTTGACACCGCGAGTTCGCAGGCCCTGGCGGTCTTACTGCGGCAATTGCCTGGCGATCCCGCGGTGCTTGTGGTCAGCCACGATCAGGCGCTTGTCGCCCAGGCGGATCAGGTGTTCGAGATGGTGGGCGGCCGACTGCGCGCGCTCGGCTGATCCTGACGCAACAAGGTCCGTCGCGGCCCTGTCCGGCGTGTCGCTGAAGCGGCGTGCCTGCCCGCAAGACGTAACTGACAGCAATAGTCGTCCCAACACGGTGACGAAGGTGGACCGCGTTGCGCCGCGTTGGCAGCATCGCGCCCGTTCTTCGGTGTGAATGCGCTTTCATATCGGAAGTCACTCTGCAAAAAACCATCGTCGAGGGATCCATGAAGCCACACACCTTGCGCCAACTTTCAACCCATGGCGTGCCGCTGGCCGTGAGTCTGCTGGTCGCGGCCTGCGGCGGCGGTTCGGTCGTTGATGCGGCGCAGCCCACGGCCCAGGCCGGCGGTGCGGGCGCCATGGCCCAGGCGCTGGCGGCCGTGGCCGGCGACACCGAGGCCGCGCTGACGCCGGTGGCCGCCACCGCCAGCGCCTCTGAGCGTGGCGACCTGTCCGCCGCCAAGGCCATCGACCATGACGATGGCTCGCGCTGGAGCAGCGGCTTCAGCGATGACCAGTGGCTGATGCTGGACTACGGCAAGGTGGTGACTTTCAGCCGCGTGCACATCGACTGGGAGAACGCGCATGCGACACAGTACGAGCTGCAGGCGTCGAGCGACGGCGTGGCCTGGACCACGATCAAGGCCGTGGCCAGCAGCCAGGGCGGCAGCGAGGACTGGACCGGCCTCGCCGGCCAGGGCCGCTACCTGCGCATGAAAGGCATCAAGCGTTCGACGCAGTACGGCTACTCCATCTTCGAGATCCAGGCCTTCAGCGGCGTGGCGCCCACCCCGGCGCCTTCGCCCGCGCCC
>JACPYV010000154.1 GCA_016195825.1 Burkholderiales bacterium
ACGCCCACGCCGGTGTCGTTGGGGTTGCTCGCGTCCTTGGCGCGGGTGGAGCCATCCGCCGTGGCCTTGGCGTCGGTGTCGGTCTTGCTGTCGACGCTGACCGCGCCGCCGGCCGTCAGCGTGCCGCCGCCGGCGGTGGCACGGCTGGTGGTCTGGGCCACGTTGACCGCCACGGCCGCCGCCACGCTGACGGTGCCGCCTACCGTGCCCTGGGCGCTGGGCGTGGCCTGCGACGTGGACGAGTTGCGCGCGCCGGCCGCATTGGCTGCCGAGTTGCCGCTGTTGCGGGCGCCGGCGTTCTGGTCGTCCACCGCGTGGTCGTCGCCGGACGAATTGCTGTCGTCCTCCTTGCCACCCACCGCGCTGGCCTTGGCCGCCGCCGCGCTGGCCGCGCTGCTGGTCGCCGAGACGCCGATGGCACCGGTGCTCTTCAGGCTGCGCGCCGAGCCGGCGAGGCTCTTGTCGTTCTCGACATTGACGGCCACGGCGGCACCGATGGCCGCGTCCTTGCTGCCCTCGGCCTTGCCTTCGGCCTGGGTGGTGTTGGTGCTGGTCAGCGTCGCATTCACGGCGATGGCGCCGCCCGCGTCGATGAGATTGCCGGTGCCGATGCGCGCATTCGCATCCTGGTTGGCCACCGTGACGGCGACGACCGGCGCTACGGCGGTGCCGCCCTTGGCACCGCCTTCAGCAGAGGTGGCGATGGCCGAGTCGGTCTTGGCGTTCAGCGTCACGGCGCCGGCCGGCGTCAGTCTGGCGCCGTCCTCGATCTCGACGCGGCTCAGGTGGTCGGCCACGTTGATCGCGACGGATGCACCGACGCCGGTGTTCTCGGCCACCGCGCCACCGCCGTCCGGCAGCGCCTTGACGGTGTCGCCGGTGGTGGAGCCAGCGTCCATCGTCACCGCACCGCCGTGGGCGTTGACGTTGGCCGCCGGGCTCAACGTCGCCTCGAACTTGCTGATGCCCACGCCGATGGCGAGCGACCCGGCCACGCCGGTGTTCCCCGTCGCGGCACCGGAGGTGGCCGTGGTCGTCGCGTCATTGCGCTGGCCGGACACGGTGGTCGCGCCCAATGCCAGGCCCTGGCTGCTGACGCTGCCGGTGCCGCCCCCCACACGGGCGCTGCTGTCCACCTCGGCCACGTTGATGGCCACGGCTGCGCCGATGTTGGTGCTGCCTTTGCTCGCCACGCCGCTGGCGTCGGCTTGCGCGTCGACGTCGCTCTCGTTCTTCAGCGACAGCAGGCCGCCAGCGGTGATCTGCGCACTGTCGCCGACCCGGGCCGTGCTCTGGGCACCCAGGTGGTGGATGGCGATGGCAGCGGCCACGGTGACCGGGCCGTCGCTGGTGCCGGCCGACGGCGTGCTGCCGGTGGCGCCGCGCGCGCCGTTGTTGCTGGCCGCCGTGTTGCCGGCGCCCTGGGCACTCGCGCCTTGGCTCGAGGCGTTGCTGCCGTTGTTGGCCGCGCCGCGTGCGGCGGCCTTGGCCTCGCTGCGCGTCACACCGGTGTTCTTGCTCGACAGCAGCACGGCCGCGCCGGCCTGCAGCTTGCCGTCCAGCACCGCCTCGACGATGGGGGCCGCGTGCGTGACGACGACGGAGGCGCCGACGGCCGCGTTGCTGCTGCCTTCGGCGTCGCCGTGGCCCTTGGCCAGCACGTTGAGCGCGCTCTGCGCGTCGCTGGTCAAGCCGTTGATCAGCATGACGTCGCTGCCGCCCAACGCACCAACCTTGGCGCCGGTGTTGACGACGGTGATGGCGACCACCGGCGAAACTGCCGTGCCCCCCGTGGCACCGCCCTGGGCCTCGGTGTTGACGTCGCCCGTGGCGCTGGCGTTCTGCACCAGGCCGCTGCCGGTGAATTTGGCACCGCCATCGACTTGGGCGCGGGTCGTCTCATCGACGACGTTGATCGCGACGGACGCACCCACGCCCAGGCTCTCGCCGGTCGCGCCATTGGTCTTGGGCAGCGCACGGGCCTGGTGGTGGGTGTTGCTGGTGGCGCTGAAGGTGACGGCGCCCGTCGACGAGGCGGTACTGCCGGCCTCCTGGATGGCCTCGGTCTTCAGCACGCCCACGTGCAGGGCCAGCGAGCCGGCCACGCCAACACCGCTGGTGCTGCCTGCGCCCGAAGTGGCGACGGCGCCGAAGTTGGCGTCTGTCGTCGTGCTGGCCGTGAAGCTGGCGCTGGGTGCGGTGAGGGCGACACCGTCGCCCAGGGACGCGCGCGTCGTGCCGTCCAGGAAGCTCAAGGCGGCGGCCACACCCACACCGGGGCTGCCGGTCGCTGCGCTGCCGTCGGCCTCGGTCGTGGCCGCGGCGCCTGCGGCCGTGGCGATGGCGGCCGACGCCGACACGGTGACGGCGCCAGCGCTCGTCACATTGCTGCCGGCCAGCCGCGCCGTCGTGTCGCCGCCCACATGGGTGACGGCCACGGCGGCACCGAAGTTCAGCGCGCCGTCGCCGGTCTGCGCGTTGTTGCTGGCCAGCTGCTGCTGGCCTTGCGTGGGCGCACCGGCACCGGGCTGGGTGGCGCCGCCGGCGGTGGACTTGGCGGACGTGTGCACGGTGCGCTGCGTCGTCGCCGTGGCGCTGACGCTGCCGCCCGCCAAGCCGGCGCTGTCGGTGACGTTGACGGTGGTGTCGCCGCCCAGTTGGGTGACGGCAACCGTGCCGCCCTTGGCGCCGTTGGCATTGGCGCCGGCCGTGCCGTCGGCCACGGCCGCGACGTCGACGGTGTTGGTCGACTTCAGGATCAACGCGCCGCTTGCGCTCAGGGACGATGTGCCGCCCACGGTCACGCCGGCCGTGCTGCTGACGATGGCCGAGGCGACGGACGCGTCCTTGTCCGCGGCGGTGCTGTTGGCGTCGGGCTGGGTGGTGGCGTGCGCCGTGACGGTGGACGTGGAAGCCAGCGTCAGCTTGCCGGCCGTCGCGTTCAGGTTGGTGGCACCCGACAGCGTGATCTGCGCGTTCGAGGTCGTCTGCACGAACGCGACCTTGATGAGGTTGCTGGCGTAGCTGGAATCCGTCGTGTTGACGTTGACGCTGGTGGTGACGATGAGGCCGATGTCACCGGCCGTCACACTGGCGCCGGTCAGGTTGATGGCGCCGCTGGCATTGCCCAGCAAGTTGAAGCCGTCCAGCAGCGTGATGCCATCGGTGACGGCCTTGGTGACGCCCATGTAGATGTCGCTGGCCTGCAGTGTCACGCCGCTGGCCGAGATGGCCTCCTGCGAGTCGACGTTCAGCGTGCCGGTGCTGCTGAAGCCGCTGGCGAAGACGATGTCGTCGCTGCTCTTCAGGAACAGCGCGGTCGGGTTATAGAAGTCGGGGCCGCTGCTCTGGAAGGTCAGCGTGTCGTCGCTGACAAGGGGAATGTCGGTGCCACCGTCCAGTTCCACCATGACGGCGAACGGGTTGGTCGGGTTGGTGCCGGCCGCGCCATCGTCGTAGCCCAGGTCGACGACGACCTTGTCGCTGATGCCTGGCAGGCCGTTGATGCTGACCTTCACGTTCTGCGTCAGCGCGACCTGGCCCAGGGAGGTGCCCAGCGTGTTGTCCCAGACGCGGATCTGCGGCGTGCCGCCGCTGTAGACCGTTTCGACCTTCAGGTCGCCGGAGTGGACGTTGATGGTCAACGTGCCGGCCGGCGCAAAGCTGGCCAGCGGGATGGGCGTGTCGGAGAGCAGCAGGCGCGGCTCGAGATGCTCGAAGACGAGCTTCTCGCGGGGTGACGCTTCTTTGGGTGGCGTCAACGCTGCGGCTTTGTCGTCTGTGCTGTGACGCAGACCGTGTTGAAGCTTCTGCCACCAGTTCTTGCGATTGGCCATGTGCCGTCTCCACTGCCCCAAAGACAACCGCAGGGCGTGGGCGCGCATGCATGCGCGCTCACGCCGCAACCGGGCGGGTGCCAAGCTCAGATCTTCCGCCTGGCGTGAGAAATTCACTTGTAGGAGGCGTCACCCTAAGGGGCGACATCGGGACCCCTCAGCTGAGGGGCGGCCCAATGTCCGGCTCAGGGGATGGGCGGCAACGAGCGGGAAAACCCTGTTTCGAATCGCTGAAAACGACCGTGTGGCGTGAAGCGATGCCCTAGGCTGCGGGCATGGACCAGGTTGAAGTAGCCGTCATCGGCGCCGGCATCGTGGGACTCGCGATCGCCCGCGAGCTGGTCTTGCGCGGGCGCGACGTCGTCGTCATCGAGGCCGCCGGCGCCATCGGCACCGGCATCTCCTCGCGCAACAGCGAGGTCATTCACGCCGGGCTGTACTACCCGGCCGGCAGCCTGAAGGCGCGGCTTTGTGTACACGGCAAGGCGCTGCTGTACGACTACTGCGCGGCGCGGGGCATCGCCCACCAGCGCTGCGGCAAGCTGGTCGTGGCGACACGGGTGGGCGACTTGCCGCGGCTGCAGCAGCTCGCCGCCAGCGGCGCGGCCAACGGCGTCGGTGACCTGCGGCTGCTGGACCAGGCGCAGGTCCAGGCGCTGGAGCCGGCCTTGCAGGCCGCCGGCGCGCTGCTGTCGCCGTCCAGCGGCATCGTCGACAGCCACGGCCTGATGACCGCCCTGCTCGCCGACGCCGAAGCGGCCGGCGCGACGCTGGCACTGGCCAGCCCGGTGACCGGTGGCTCGCGCGACGGCGACGGCTGGCGGCTGCGCGTCGGTGAGGATTTCGAGCTTGGGGCGCGCTGCGTGATCAACGCGGCAGGCCTGTTTGCCGCGCAGGTTGCCCGGTCGATGGGCACGCCGGCGCCGCGGCTGCACTTTGCGCGCGGCCATTACTTCTCGCTGACCGCCCGGGCGCCGTTCTCGCGCTTGATCTATCCGCTGCCGGCCGATGGCGGCCTGGGCGTGCACCTGACGTTGGACCTGGGCGGTCAGGCCCGCTTCGGGCCGGACGTGCAATGGCTGGCCGACACCGAGCCGGCCGCACTGACCTACGCCGTGGACCCCGCGCTGGCGCCGGCCTTCGAGGCCGAGGTGCGCGGCTACTGGCCGGGGCTGCCGACCGGCGGGCTGCAGCCGGCCTACAGCGGCATCCGCCCCAAGCTGAGCGGCCCCGGCGAGGCAGCGGCGGACTTTCGCATCGAACAGGCGCCGGGCCTGATCAACCTGTTCGGCATCGAGTCACCCGGGCTGACGGCCTCGCTGGCGCTGGCCGAAGAGGTTGCGGCGCTGCTCTGAGCGCCGTCAGGCCGTCGTGCTGACCTGGGCCGTCGAGTCGGCCTGCAGCCAGTTCTTGCTGATCTGGTCGTAGAGCTTCTGCGCCAGTGCGGCGATCTCGGTTTTCACGCCGCCCTGGCCGCTGTCGCTCGCCCCGGCCTTGGCGAGCTCCTTCAGCTCGCCTGCCAGCTTTTCGAGCTGGGAGACCGTGCCGTCCTGGTTGACGTCCAGCGGGTCGTAGGCCGTGGTGGTCGCGTTCGTGCCGGTGGTGGGAGAGGCCGACGACGCAGCCGGTGGCGGACCCGACGGGCGGCCGGCCTTGAACTCGGCGCGCGACAGCTGGCCGTCGCCGTCGGTGTCGAGCCGGTCGAAGCCCTGGTCGTCGTTGGCCGCGCCGCGCGACTGCGCGAAGTCCAGCGTGGAGGCAGGCGGCGGCATCAGGTCGCGCATGCCCTGGCTCAGTTTGTCGCTGGACAGGCCGCCGTCGCCGTTGCCGTCCATCTTCTTCAGCAATTCCGCGCTGTCGCCGGACTGGCCGCTGTGCTCCAGCATGGCGGCCAGTTCGGTCGCGTCGACGCTGCCGCTGCCGTCGCTGTCCACCTTGGCGAACATGCGCGCCTCATGCTCGGCCTTGCGGGTCTGGCCGCTTTGGGCGCTTTGGGCGCCTTGCCAGGACGGACTCGAACCGCCCAGGCCGCTGATCGTGCTCATGGCTACTCCTTCAGAAGAGGTTGAAACTCGCCCGCCGCCGAAGGGCTGCGGGGAATTTCATTCTTCGGGGGGCGAGTAAGCCGTCCGTAGCCGCTGTGTATCGGGGCGGACACAAAGCCCGGTTTCAAGCCGCGAACTGGCCGCGGTTGGCGGCCCATCTCCAAGGACCGCCAGCGACGCCCGACGTCTCCCCTTGGCGGACTGCCTGGCGATGATCGCGTCGGCCGCCTTCCCGGCCTGCTACAGCGGCCGGTCAGCGCATTGACGAAGCGAGGTCAAACGCCGACACGCCTCAGATCGCGAACGCGGCGTCAGCCGCCACCGCCAGCCGCGGCCACAGCGCCAGGCCGCCGCTCAGGCTCCAGGCCTGCTCATGCCCCAGCCGGCGCAACGCTCTCGCAGCCTGCGCGCTGCGATTGCCGCTGCGGCAGAAGAACACCACCGGCGTCTCGGCCGGCAGTGCCGTCCAGCGCGCCAGCGCGTTCGGCAGGCCCGACAACGCGACGGCCTCGCGCTGCACGGTCACTCCCAGCTCGGGCGCCTGGCCCAGGCGTTGCTCGTAGGGCTCGCGCACATCCACGAGCAGCAGGCCGGGATGCTGCCGCGTCATCTGCGTCAGCGCGGCCAGGCTCAGCTCGCTGGCAACCAGCGCGCAGCCGCTGTCTACGCGCGCGCCACAGGCGACAGTCTGGTACTCCGTCAGCGCCAGGCCCTGTTCCAGCACGGCCTTGGCCGCGGCGAAAGCAGCGTCGTTCACGCGGCCGCTCAGCACGTCGCCCAACAACGGCTGCGCGACGCTTTCGACGGCCAGCGTGCTGGCGAAGCGGTCGTCGTAGTCATGGCCCGGCAGAAGCAGCGCGTGCAGGCCCACGGTCTGTGCCAGCCGGCGCAGCGACGCGCCGTACTGCTGCGGTGCGCTCTGCTCGAAGTCGCTACGGCCCAGGGCGCCAGGCATGACCGTGTCGCCGACAAAGGCCAGGCGAAGGCCTTGCGGATCGCGCAGCAGGTAGGCGGTGGAGTCCTGCGTGTGGCCAGGAACGGCCAGCCGGGTCAACACCTGCGCGCCCAGCGCGATGGCGTCGGCGCCGCGCGGCCAGCCCAGGTCATCGGCGTCGCCGCGCGGCTGCTGCACCGCAGCCCGCAGCGCGGGGGCGGACGAGGCGTGATCGCCATGGCTGTGGGTGTCCAGCACCGCGGCCAGTGCGTAGTCCTGGCAGAGCAGCCATTGAGCGAGGCGCTCCGTCAGCTCGGGCAGCGGGTCGACGACCACGGCGCGGCGGCTGACGGCATCGGCCAGCAGATAGCAGCAGGCACCATCGACGATGAAGCGCGTCAGCCCGTCGGCTGGCAAGGCCTGCCCGGGCGCGGTCGGGTCCAGGCAGCTCTCGCGCAGCGACTCGCCGCAGATGCGGATGCGCGCGCAGGCCTCGTCGATGAACGCCTGGTCGGCCACAGGGCCAAAGGACAGCCGTACCGCTGACGCCGTCTGCCAGGCCGGCAAACCCATGGCCTCGAGCACGTAGCTGGGCGCCGCCTTGGCGGCACTGCAGGCCGAACCACCGCTGACACGCAGCTCGGCTGCGTCGAACAAGTCCAACAACAGCTTGGAGCTGATGCCAGGCACGGCGAAGCTCAGCGTCGTCGGCAGGCTGAGCTCGGGGGGTGCATTGAAGACCAGGCCCGGGAAGGCATGCTGCAACGCGTCCGCGAGGTGGTCGCGGAAAGCGACCAGCGTGGCGTGATCGCGGAACGTCCGCCCGTCCTCCAGCGCCGCCAGGACTGCACCGAGCGCGGCAATGCCCGACATGTTCTCGGTGCCCGAACGCAGCGAGCCTTCCTGGCCCCCACCGGCCAGCAGCGGCGTGAACGGCACGCCATCGCGAACATAGAGCAGTCCAATGCCCTTGGGCGCATAGAGCTTGTGGCCGGAGAATGGCGCGTAGTCGATGCGGCGCTCCGCCAGCCGCAGCGGCAGCTTGCCCAGCGCCTGCACGCCGTCCACCATCCAAAGCGCCGGGCTGCCCGCCAGCGCGGCCTCGATGCCGTCCAAGTCGCTGATGACGCCGGTCTCGTTGTTCGCCGCCATTGTGCAGACCAGTCCGGCGCGCGGCGCGTGCTCGCGCAGCCAGGCCAGGTCGTGGCGGCCATCGCGGTCGACGGGAATGGCCAGTACCTGCAGATTGAGCCCCAGCAGCGCGTTCCAGTGCCTGATCGCCTCGGGCACGGCCTTGTGCTCCGTGGCGCCGTACAGCAGCAGGTCGGGCCGGGCAGGTGCGTGCCGCAGCGCACTGAGCGCCGACAGCACGGCGGTCTGTATGCCTTCGGTGGCGCCACTCAGGAAGAGCAGGCTACCGGTCCCGGCACCCAGCACACGCCGCGCCCTGGCTCGCACGCCGTCCATCAGCGCCCTCGCCTTCAGGCCGGTGCTGTGGATGCTGCTGGGGTTGCCGAAGTCCTCAGCCATCGCGGCCATCGCCGCGTCGCGGGCCTGGGGCAGCACCGGCGTGGTGGCATTGGCGTCGAGATAGATTTCCATGGCGTAGGGGCGAGACAGCGCTGAGACCCCGGATTCTGCTCATCAGCACGGAGAACCGGTTTGCGTTCGTCCCGCCGGGCTCCTCCATTTTCGGAATTCGATACCCAATAAGATTTGATTCATGAAATTGGATGCTATCGACGTGCGGATTCTGGAGATCCTGCAGCAGGATGCCGAGCAACAGGTCGCACAGGTCGCCGATCAGGTCGGCTTGTCAACCACGCCGTGCTGGCGGCGCATCCAGCGGCTGAAGGAGTCCGGCGTCATCACCCGTCAGGTGGCCTTGGTCGATGCCCGCAAGGTCAACGTGGGCGTCACGGTCTTCGTATCAGTGCGCACAAGCGTTCACACGCAGGAGTGGTTCGAGACCTTCAAGGCCACTGTCCAGGCCATTCCCGAGGTCGTCGAGTTCTACCGGATGAGCGGCGACGTCGACTACCTGCTGCGCGTCGTCGTGCCGGACATCGCCGCCTACGATAAGGTCTACAAGCGGCTGATCTCCGGAACCCAGCTCCACGATGTCAGCTCAAGCTTTGCCATGGAGGAACTCAAGCTGACAACGGCGTTGCCGCTGGGCTACATCGGCTAAAGCCCAACACCGTCGACGTCCGGGCCACGCTTGTCCCGGCGGATCAGATGGCAGCCGGCCAGGCCGCGAGTGCCTGTGCGTCTTCCCGACGCGCGACAACAACGCATACGCTGCTCACGGCTACAAGACCTTTTGTCCACGCATCGTCGTCAAGGCTGTCGAGGTCGACGTGATGTCAAAGACGGGCCGTTTCACGTTTCACGAACTGCGGGCGTTCTAAGCAACCCAGCACAACGGCCTGCACACCGAGCTGGCGGACCTGCACATGGACAAAGAGACGATGGCCGGCTTGTACGACATCACCAAGATCTTCAAACGCCACACCCTGCAGCTTTTCTCAAATCAAGCAGCCGCGACGGCGCGCTTCCCAAAAAGCAAAACGGCCTAGAAGCGATTGCCTCTAGGCCGTTCATTTACTTATTCTTTTTGGGGTGGCTGACGGGACTCGAACCCGCGACAACAGGAATCACAATCCTGGACTCTACCAACTGAGCTACAGCCACCGCAGAGCCAAAGAGTATAACCGAAATTCAGGGCGCGCTGGCTGCCGATGCAGGCGCGGCGACCTTGATGACCGCCTTGTATTGCGACTTCAGCGCAGCCAGGTAGGCCTGGCTCTCGGCGCGGGCCCAGGCGCTGGCGTATTGCTGGGCTGCGCGCTTGTCGTCGATGACGGCGGCGTCGCGCGGCTGCAGCTGGTTGATGCGCACGACCACGTAGCTGCCGTCGTCAGCCGTCACACCAACAGCCGCAGGCAGTTTGGCTGCGTCAGCGCCGAGCACGGCCTCGAGCTGGGCGCGCGTCAGGCCTTGCGGCTTGGCACGCGACACGCTGACCGCGGCCTCCAGACCTGCCGTGTCGGTGGCATTGGCTTTCAACGCGGCCAGGCGAGCTTCGCCAGCCTTCTTCGCCTCCAAGGTGGCGAGCTTGCGGACGAGCTGCTCGCGCACCTTGTCCTTGACGTCGGCCAGCGGCGGCACGCGGGCCGGGTTGTGCTGCACGACGCGGGCCGACACCAACTGGCTGGGACCGGTCTCGACGGCCTCGGTGTTGCGCTTGTTGCGCAACGCGTCGGCGCCGAAGACGGCGTCCAGCAGCTTGGGCGACATCAGCGGGCCGCCAGCCAGATTCGCGCCGGCCTGGGGCTGGCGCTGCACGGTAGCGGTCTGGATCTGCAGCTTCAGCTTGTCGGCCACCGGCTGCAGGCTGTCGGACTGTTCGTAGGCAAGGTTGCCAAACTGCTCCGCAGCCTCGGCGTAGCGGCGCTGGGCGAGCTGCTTGCGCACCTCGGCCTCGACCTCGGTGCGCACGGCCTCGAAGGGCTTCTTGTCGCCACCGCGGGTGCCGGTCATCTGGATGATGTGGAAGCCGAAATCGGTCTCGACCAGGTTGCTGATCTCGCCCTGCTTCATCGCGTAGACGGCTGCGTCGAACTCCTTGACCATGGCGCCGCGGCCGAAGAAGTCGAGGTCGCCGCCATTGACAGCCGAGCCCTCGTCTTGCGAGTTCTTCTTGGCCAACTCGCCGAAGGCGGCCGGGTTCTTGCGCACCTGGGCCATCAGGTCCTCCGCCTTGGCCTTGGCTTTGGCACGCTCCTCGGCGGGCGCGCTGCGCTCGGCCTTGATGAGGATGTGGCTGGCACGACGCTCTTCGGGCACGCCGTAGCGCGATGCGTTCTCGGCGTAGTACTTGCGCAGGTCTTCGTCGGTGAAGCTGACGTCCTTCTTAAGCGCTTCCAGGTCGAGCACGACGTACTGGATCTGCGCCGACTCAGGCAGCTGGAACTTGGCAGCGTTGGCCGGCTCTTTGTAGAAGGCGTCGATGTCGGCGTCGCTGGGGTTGAGCTTGGCGGCGAATTCCTTGACGTCGAAGCGCTGCAACTGCACCTCACGCTGCTGCAGCAGCGCGTCGAAGGCCAGCTTGGGCGAGCTGCTGCCGACGGTGACGGATGTCTCCACCGGGCTGGTGACCTGGCGGATGGCGTAGTCCTGGCGCAGCCGCTCCAGGAAGCCCGATGGCGTCAGGCCCTGCGCAGCGAGCAGGCCCTTGTTGACCGTGCCGTCCGGGTTGCGCAGGAAGGCGAACTGCGGGTCGGCCCAGAACCGGGCTGCGACGGCCTCGGCACTGGGCGTGAAGTGCTGATGCTCCGCGGCTGCCTTGAGCGTGCGCTCGGTAACCAGGCCTTCCAGCGCCTGGTGCTTGACCTCCGGCGTGTCCAGCAGTTTGGCATCGACGTTGGGGTTCTGACCGCGGATACGGTTGGCCTGCTCACGCTGGGCGTTGTCCCATTCGGCCTGGGTGATCTTGCGGCCATCAACCGTGGCGACGCCGGCATTGGCGCCCCCCATCATGCTGGTGTAGCCCTGCATGCCGACGAAGGCGAAGGACGGCAGGATCAGCAGCAGCAGGATGAACTGGAACAGGCGCGTGTGGGCGCGGACAAATTCAAACATCTCGGGAAGCCTTGAGGGTCAGACGCGACGAGTCAAACGCAAATCAAATGCGACGAAGGCGAACCGAGGTTCGCCTTCGAGGGGAGCCGCATTCTAAGTGCGGGACGGCAGATGCCGTCCGAGGGGTCGGGTGGTGGGCGCTGACGGGCTCGAACCGCCGACAATCTCCGTGTAAGGGAGGTGCTCTACCAACTGAGCTAAGCGCCCGGGAAAACCGGGACCGGCCCGGGGTGTTCAGTTCACGGCGTCTTTGAGCGCCTTGCCGGGTTTGAACTTGGGCACCTTGGCCGACTTGATCTTGATGGTATCGCCCGTGCGGGGGTTGCGGCCAGCACGCGCGGCACGCTTGGTGATGCTGAAGGTGCCGAAGCCCACCAGCGACACGGTGCCGTTCTTCTTCAGCGTCGTCTTGACGCCGCCGATCACGGCTTCGAGCGCGCGGCCCGCGGCGGCCTTGGAGATGTCGGCCTGCTTGGCGATGTGCTCGATCAATTCTGACTTGTTCACTCGTGCCCCCACATGACGATTCAGCGGACTGTTGCGCCCTGCTCCCGTGGCCAGGGGGCAGGACGGCGATGAGATGACGGTCCCGCGCACTGCGCGGCCCTTGAGAGGCCGTTCTGGAGCGGCCAGGGCGCGCGCGGGGAAGCGGATTCTAGACGCGCGCTTGGCGCTCGGCGGGGCGGGAAAAGTCCCGATACAACTCGCTGTCCGGTAATGCCGGCGATGACGTCCCGGCGCGTCTCAGCGCGCCTTGGCGCGGATCTCGGGCAGCGCCTTGCGCAGGTAATAGACCATCGACCAGATGGTCAGCACCACGGCCGCGTAGATCAGCCAGGTACCCCACAGCCGCGTCGGGATCAGACCAAATAGTTGCCCGTCGAACAACAGGAAGGGAATGGCCACCATCTGCGCCGTGGTCTTCAGCTTGCCGACCATGTGTACCGCCACGCTGCGGGAGGCGCCGATCTGCGCCATCCACTCGCGCAGCGCCGAGATGGTGATCTCGCGACCGATGATGACCAGCGCCACGAAGGCGTCCACCCGCTGCAGCTTGAGCAGCACCAGCAGCGCCGAGCAGACCATGAGCTTATCGGCTACCGGGTCCAGGAAGGCGCCGAAGGACGAGGTCTGATTGAGCCTGCGTGCCAGGTAGCCATCCAGCCAGTCCGTCAGCGCGACGACGATGAATAGCACCGTCGCGAACAGGTTCTGGTGGACCGGCGCCAGCTCCAGGTAGAACACGCCGACGATCAGCGGGATGGCCACGATGCGGGCCCAGGTCAGCAGAGTCGGCAGCGTCAAGAACATTTCAATGCCCGCGCGGCTGTCCGAAGGGCGCTGACACCCCCTCGGGGGGCCGCGAACAAGGTGAGCGAGAGGGCCAGCATGTCTGCATTGTGCCCAAGCCTGGGGCGCCGCCGAGGAAGACTGTGGCGCGGATGTGGCGGGGGCCGTCGCGCCCGCCGCCCCGGGGTCAGTCCAGGCTGCGCGGCTTGAAGCGGCGGTCCTCGTCGAACAGGAAGGTCTCCGTGAACTTCCAAGGTTCTGGCATGCGGCGCACGTCGCCGAAAGGTGCGGCACGGTGGATGGCGTCGAGGGCCATCTGCAGCGTCTCGGGGCCGAACTTGGGCGGACGGATGACGTTGATCTTGCGTACGCTTCCGTCGGCCTTGACCTCCACATCCACGACGATGACTGTCAGCAGGTGGGCAGGCGCGGGGGTCATGTAGCTGCGCTCCGGGTTGGCCATGACGAGGCGTTCAGCGGCCTGACGGCGCAACTCGTCGTGGGTGCGAACCGGCTTGGGCGCAGGCATGCCGGCCGGCTTGGGCTGCGCCGGCGCGGGGGCCATGGGTGCGGTGGCAACCACCGGCGCTGGTGTGGGCGCCGGTGCCGGCGCCGGAGCGGGCGCGCGCGGCGCTGCACCGCAGGCCGCCAGCACGGGAGCGATCAGCCAGTGCGCGGTGCGCTTGAATCTGTCGACGATGGCCATGGCCGGTCTCCTCTGTCCTCGATGAAGCATTGTTGTGGACGCGCGGACGCGCCGGTGCCCTGCACGGTAACAACTCTGCTCTGCCAACGCTTGCGCCCGGCCGTTCAGTGCAGCGCGCGGTAGATCTCCTCGGCAAGCTCACGAGATATGCCTTTCACGCCGGCCAGCTCGTCCACGCTGGCACCGGCCACGCCGCGCACGCCGCCAAAGCGCTGCAGCAGCTGCGAGCGCTTCTTGGGACCGACGCCTGGCACGTCCTCCAGCCGCGAACCGCCGGTGCGCGTGGCGGCGCGCTTGGCTCGCATGCCGGTGATGGCGAACCGGTGCGCCTCGTCTCGGATCTGCGCGATCAGCATCAGCGCCGCCGAGTCGCGGCCCAGGTAGACCTTCGCTCGACCGTCGGCGAAGACCAGTTCCTCCAGCCCGACCTTGCGCCCCTCGCCCTTCTCCACACCGGCGATCAGACCCAGATCCAGCCCCAGTTCCTCGAAGACCTCCCGCGCCATGCTGACCTGGCCGCGGCCGCCATCCACCAGAACGAGGTCGGGCAGGCGCCCGGTGCCCAGTTGCGCGGCCTCGGCCATCTTGCTGTAGCGGCGCGTCAGCACCTGGCGCATCGCGGCGTAGTCGTCGCCACCCGTGATGCCTTCGATGGTGTAGCGCCGGTACTGGCTGCTCTGCATCTGGTGGCCCTCGAAGACGACGCAGCTGGCCATGGTCGCCTCGCCGGCTGTGTGGCTGATATCGAAGCATTCGACACGGAACTTGTCGATCTCGGGCGGCGCCAGGTCCAGCGCGTCGACCAGTGCCCGCGTGCGGGCCTGTTGCGAGCCCTCCTCGGCCAGCAGCCGCGCCAACGCCAGCTCGGCGCCCTTGATGCACATTTCCTGCCAGATGCGCCGCTGGCCGCGCGGCTGGGCCTGCACCGTCACGCGGCTGCCAGCCTGGCTGCCTAGGGCCTCGGCCAGACCCGGGTCCACCGCCTCACTGACGACGATGAGACCCGGCACGGGCGACGACAGGTAGTGCTGGGCCATGAAGGCCTCCAGCACCTGTCGCTCAGGCGACAGCGCCGCCTCGTCGTCAAAGCGGATCGCCGTCGCGTCGTCGACATGCTTTGGGAAGAAGGCGCGGTCGCCCAGATGCCGACCGCCGCGCACCATGGCCAGGTTCACGCAGGCGCGCCCGCCCTGCACCTTGACGGCCAGTACATCGACATCCCGCTCGCCACCGGTGGCGCTGCTCTCCTCGATGACCTGCTGCTGCAACACCTTGGACAGTGCCTGAATCTGGTTGCGCACCTCGGCCGCCAGCTCGTACTCGAAGCGCTCCGCATGGGCGCCCATCTGCTCCTGCAACGCGGCCATCACCTCATCGGTCTCGCCGCGCAGGAAGCGCTCGGCGCTCACCACGTTGCGGGCGTACTCGCCCGTCTGCCCGGCCGGCACGCAGGGGCCCGAGCAGCGCTTGATCTGGTGCAGCAGGCAGGGCCGGCTGCGGTTGTTGAAGACGCTGTCCTCGCAGGTGCGCAGCTTGAAGACCTTCTGCATCAGCTGGATGGACTCCTTCACCGCCCAGGCGCTGGGGAAGGGGCCGAAGTACTGATGGCGCTTATCCACCGCCCCGCGGTAGTAGCTCATGCGCGGGTAGGCGTGGCCACTGAGCTTGAGGTAGGGGTAGCTCTTGTCGTCCCGGAACAAGATGTTGAAGCGCGGGTTCAACGTCTTGATCAGGTTGTTCTCCAGAAGCAGCGCCTCGGCCTCGGTGCGCACCACTGTCGTTTCCAGCCGCGCGATGCGCGCGACCATCATGCCGATGCGCGTGCCGCCGTGGTTCTTCTGGAAGTAGCTGCTGACGCGGCGCTTCAGGTCCTTGGCCTTGCCGACGTAGAGCACCTCGCCCTTGGCGTCGAAGTAGCGGTAGACGCCTGGCAGGGCTGGCAGCGCATTGACCTCGGCCACCAGCCGCTCGCGGGCTTCGCGTGCGGCGGCTTCGACCTCGGCGGTGCGCACCCGCTCGGCCGCTTCGATGACGGCGCGCTCGGCAGCCCATTCGGCCTGCTGCTGGTCACCCAGGTCGGTGTTGGAAGGAGTCGTGCTCGGCATGGCGGGGATTTTGGCCTGGGACAATCCGCCGATGCTTTGGGACCTCTTCTGCCGCGTCATCGACAACCACGGTGACCTGGGCGTGTGCTGGCGGCTGGCACGCGACCTGGTCGCTCGCGGACATGGCGTGCGGCTGTGGCTGGACGATGCCACGGCGCTGGCCTGGATGGCGCCCGAGCACCCCGCCGGCATCGCGGTGCACGCCTGGCCGGATGGCGACGTGGCCGTGCAGCCGGGCGACGTCGTCGTAGAGGCCTTCGGCTGCGAACTACCGCCCGCCTTCGTCGCCCGCATGGCTGCGCGGCAGCCCGCGCCGCGCTGGATCAACCTCGAATACCTGAGCGCGGAAACATACGTGGAGCGCAGCCACGGCCTGGCGTCGCCGCAGTTCAGCGGCCCCGGCGCCGGGCTGACCAAGCACTTCTTCTACCCCGGCTTCACGCCGCGCACCGGCGGCCTGCTGCGCGAGCCCGGCCTGCTGGAGAAGGCCGAGACCTCCGACGGCCCCGGCTGGCTGGCACGGCACGGCTGGGCGCCGCGGCCGGGCGAGCGGGTCGTCAGCCTGTTCGCCTACGCCAACGCCAAGCTGCCAGCCTTGCTGGAGGAACTGGCCACGCAGCCCACGCTGCTACTGGCCTCCCCGGGGCCGCTGCAGGCCCGGATCACCGAACGGCCCGGGCTGCGCTTCATCCCTCTGCCCTATCTGCGCCAAGACGACTACGACCGGCTGCTGTGGGCCTGCGACCTGAACTTCGTGCGCGGCGAGGACTCCTTTGTGCGCGCCCAGTGGGCCGGCAAGCCCTTCGTCTGGCAGATCTACCCGCAGGACGATGGCGCCCACGCGGCCAAGTTGGAGGCCTTCATGGCTGCGGCACGGCTGCCAAAACACTGGGCGGCTTTCTGGCGCGGCTGGAATGGCGTGGCGCCCCTGCCCGCACTGCTGGTCCCGGATGCCGACCGTGTCCTGGCCTGGCGTGCTGAATTGGCGGCGCAGCCCGATCTGGTCAGCCAGCTTGTGAGCTTTGTGGGGGTTTCCCGCTAGAATGACGGGCTTTGCCGCGCCACGCCGGGGACATTGTTCTGGGAAGTCTGGTGCGATTTTGCTGGCTTTCACCCAGCCCAACACCCCCAAACATTCCCGTAAGACCCATGAAGATCGCTCAAGAAATCCGCGCCGGCAACGTCATCATGCACGGCAAGGACCCGATGGTCGTGCTGAAGACCGAATACAGCCGCGGTGGCCGCAATGCCGCAACGGTGCGCATGAAGCTCAAGAGCCTGCTGAACAGCTCGGGCACTGAAGTCGTCTTCAAGGCCGACGACAAGATGGACCAGATCATCCTGGACAAGAAGGAGTGCACGTACACCTACTTCGCTGACCCGATGTACGTGTTCATGGACGCCGAGTACAACCAGTTCGAGGTGGAAGCCGAAAACATGGGCGACGCCATCCAGTACCTGGAAGACGCGATGCCTTGCGAAGTGGTGTTCTACGACGGCAAGGCCATCTCGGTGGAACTGCCCACCTCGCTGGTGCGCGAAGTGACTTGGACCGAGCCGGCCGTCAAGGGCGACACGTCGGGCAAGGTGCTCAAGCCCGCCAAGATCTCGACCGGTTTCGAAATCCCTGTGCCCATCTTCGTGGCGCAGGGCGACAAGATCGAAATCGACACCCGCACGCACGAGTACCGCAAGCGCGTCTGAACGCCCTTCGGCTCGCCCAACAAAAAGCCCGCTACCAGCGGGCTTTTTGCTTATTCGGCGTCGTCGGACAGGTCGGGAATTTCGACTTCAGGCTCGGCGTCGATCTCGCTGTCGAAATCGGCAGTGGCCTTGACCGGGATCCAGGGGCGGTCCAGCGGGCGGTAGACGCGGCGCTGCAGGCGGCTCAGGCGGTCCGAGCGCTCGATGGCGTTCATCACCTGCTCGGGAGCGATCAGCATCGCGAAGGGGTCAGCCAGATTCGGGGTGGTGGACAGCATGATGGGCCTCGTGTTGACGATGACGCCACTTTAGGCAGGCCCGCCCGGCCGCAACAGTCGGCCCAGCGCCCGAGGTGCTGTAAGACTTTCCCCTACACACCCGCTCCGGCGAGAACTAGTTGGCACCGCGGGCCGCATCGACCGCACGCTGGCGCTCCTGGATGACGCGCTTCAACTCCTTGGCCATCACGTCGCGCCCGCCGCGGGCCGCGAAGTCGGCGGCCGTCAGCTCCTGCTCATTGGCGGCGCGCGGCTCGGCGCCGGCCTTGAGCAGCAGCGGCACCAGATCGCCCGAGCCGTAGCGGGCGGCCATCATCAAGG
>JACPYV010000155.1 GCA_016195825.1 Burkholderiales bacterium
ACGAGTGCTTGCCCAGGTCGATGCCGACCAGCGTCACAGAGTCCATGATGACCTCCGCCACAAATAAGAACACCCCGGCAACGTACGTCACCGGGGTGTTCGGGGCAAACACGAGATGGGGGTGACCATCTCATTAAGCCCCCGGCCGGAGGGCACGGGGGCTTTCGGGGAGCGGCTGACGCTTACGGGCGCTCGCGCTTGGGCAGGGCGGTCATGCCTTGCGCAGCCGTGGCGCTGGGCACCGCGAAGAAGGTCCAGACGCTGTTGGCCGGGAAGGCCAGGGTGGCGTTGGTGTAGATGGACGTCGCCGAGGTCGGCACCGTCACGTCCACTTGCGAGGTCGTCGTCGACGAGATGCTGCCGACGGGCGAGACCGCGCCAGGTGCCACGTTGGAGGCCAGGGCGCTGAAGTCCACATTCAGCGACGAGCTGACCGTGGGCAGCGCGTTGACGAGGCGGATCTTCACGTTGCCCGAGACGGTCGGCAGACGATTGTCATCGTTCAGCACGGACAGCTTGGGGGATGCAGCATCGCCCCAGACCAGCAGCGTGTAGTCGCTGCCGGCGGTCAGCGTCGGAGCCGTGAAGCTGATGTTCGCGCCGTTGATTTGCGAGCTCAGGGTGCTGGCGCCCGAGGCAACGGTCACGTACTCACTGATCAGCGGGCTGATCGCGGGGCTGCCGAACATGGCCTGGCCGTTGATGGTCGAGACGACCGTGCCGCCGCTGGTCAGCGCGGCGACGGTGCGCACGCGGCTTTGCGTGTTGGCGAAGTTCTTGACCGCGCCCTTCTGCACCAGGCTGATGCCGTTGACCAGCACGCCACCGTCAGTGGCGGTCAGGATCAGCGTGTTGACGCTGGCCGAGTCCAGCGTGACGGCCGGGATGTCCAGGCGCAGGTCGGTGCGCTTGTTGTAGCCGGTCACGCGGACGCGGAAGGTGCCCGAGTTGATCTGGATGTAGCCGCTGCCGGCGCCGCCCTGCAGATTGGTCGTCAGCGCAGTGGCGGTGTTGATGTCGTCGGTGGCGGTCGTCACGTAGACGTCCATCGCGCCGGCATCGGGGGCCAGGTTCAGCACCAGCAGCTTGGCCTTGTTGGCGTCGGGCGCCGTCTCGGCTTCCTGCAGCAGCGTGGTGCGGATGGCACCGGCGAAGCCGTAGCTGATGTAGGTGTAGTTGCTGCCGCCGGTCAGCGTGGGCGTCGTCGCGGAGATGCTGGTGCCCACCGCGCTTTCCAGCACCTTGGTGGCCGTGGCGTTGGTGTCCACGCTGCCGTACTCGCCGACCGTGGCGTAGGCGATCTTGCTGTTGATGGTCTTGTCGTTGACCGACAGATCCAGCTGGGCATACGAGCGTGTGGCATTGAGCAGGCGCACCTGCGTGTTGCTGCTGCCGCCGCCGCCGCCGCCGCAGGCGGTCAGGAATGCAGTGGCCGACAGGCTCAGCGTCAGGACCAGCCGGGTGGCCCAGGGGGTGAATCGCATCGAGAACTCTCCGAAAAAACCAAACCGCCGGGCACCCATTGACAAGTGCGGCCAAGAACGCGGACTCGCGATTAGAACCCAAGCCGGAGATCCTGCGATTTCCACCATCTGGCAGCGGGTGAAGAACTGTTGCTGCAGGCGACGACCGAAGTGAGGAGAACTCTCCAATTCAAGCCGGGTCGGCCTGGGTAGCATCGCCCGGATGAACTACCCCCACCTCCTTGCCCCCCTGGACCTCGGCTTCACGACGCTGAAGAACCGCGTGCTGATGGGCAGCATGCACACCGGGCTGGAGGACGGCCGCAAGCATTTCGAGCGCATGGCGGCGTTCTTCGCCGAGCGGGCGCGGGGCGAGGTCGGGCTGATCGTGACGGGCGGCTTCGCGCCCAACATCGAGGGCTGGGCCAAGCCATTTGCCGGCACGCTGGCCACCTCGGGCGCGGCGCGGCGCCACAAGATCATCACGGACGCCGTGCATGCCGAGGGCGGCAAGATCGCGCTGCAGATCCTGCACACGGGCCGCTACGGCTACTCGCCGCTGTGCGTGGCGCCGTCGCGCATCCAGTCACCGATCACGCCATTCACGCCGCGCGAGCTGTCGGCCCGGGGCATAGAGCGCCAGATCCGCGCCTTCATCCGCTGCGCCAGGCTGGCCCGAGAGGCCGGCTACGACGGCGTCGAGGTGATGGGCTCCGAGGGCTATTTCATCAACCAGTTCCTGGTGGCGCACACCAACCAGCGCACCGACGACTGGGGCGGCAGCTACGAGAACCGCATGCGGCTGCCGCTGGAGATTCTGGCCCGCATGCGCGAGGCGGTGGGACCGGACTTCATCATCATCTACCGCCTGTCTATGCTGGACCTGGTGCCCAACGGCAGCAGCTGGGAAGAAGTGATGGAGCTGGCCCGGCGCGTGGCCCGGGGCGGGGCGACCCTCATCAACACCGGCATCGGCTGGCACGAGGCGCGCATCCCGACCATCGCCACCAGCGTGCCGCGCGCCGGCTTTGCCTGGGTGACGGCCAAGGTGCGCGCGCAGCTGCGCGCCGAGGGCATCACGACGCCGCTGATCACCAGCAACCGCATCAACACACCCGAGGTGGCCGAGGGGGTGCTGGGCGACGGCTCGGCCGACATGGTGTCGATGGCGCGGCCCTTCCTGGCCGACGCGGAGTTCGTCAAGAAGGCGCGCCAGGGCCGGGCCGACGAGATCAACACCTGCATCGCCTGCAACCAGGCCTGCCTGGACCACACCTTCGCGCAGAAGATCTCGACCTGCCTGGTGAACCCGCGCGCGGCCTACGAGCAGGAGATCGTGCTCAAGCCGGTGGTCAACGGAGCGAAAAAGCGCGTGGCCGTCGTCGGCGCCGGCCCGGCGGGCCTGGCTGCAGCAACCACGCTGGCCGAACGCGGCCACGCGGTGACGCTGTTCGACGGCGCGGCCGAGATCGGCGGCCAGTTCAACATGGCCCGGCGCATCCCCGGCAAGGAGGAATTCAGCGAGACGCTGCGCTACTTCCGCCGCCGCATCGAGATCACCGGCGTCGACCTGAAGCTCAACACCCGCGTGACGGCTGGAGACCTGAAGGGCTTCGACGAGGTGCTGCTGGCCACTGGCGTCAGCGCGCGCGACCCGAAGATCAAGGGTCAGCTGGAGGGTGAGGGGCGTGGCCAGGTGCTGAGCTACATCGACGTGCTGCGACACGAGAAGCCGGTGGGCCAACGGGTGGCCATCGTCGGCGCGGGCGGCATCGGATTCGACGTGGCCGAGTACCTGCTGGAGGCCGGCCATTCGCTGACGCTGGACCCGGCCGCCTGGCGCAAGCACTGGGGCGTGGGCGACCCGACCGAGGTACGCGCCGGGCTGCTACGGCCCCCGCCCGACGCGCCAACGCGCCAGATCACGCTGCTGCAGCGCAAGGCAGGCAAGCCCGGCGCGGGCCTGGGCAAGACGACCGGCTGGATCCACCGCGCGGCGCTGAAGATGAAGAACGTGGACATGCTGGCCAGCGTCAACTACGAGGGCATCACGCCCGAGGGCCTGTGGGTCAGCTACGGCGAGAAGCGGGCGGATGCCCAGCTCATCGAGGCCGACACCATCGTGTTGTGCGCCGGCCAGGAGCCGCTGCGCGAGCTGGAGGCGCCATTGCGCGCCGCGGGTGTCAGCGTGCACCTGATCGGCGGCGCGCTGGAGGCCGGCGAGCTGGATGCGAAGCGGGCCATCCTGCAAGGCACCAAGCTGGCCTGCACGCTGTAGACATTCGCCGCGGGCCGAGGAGGCCTACTTCTGCGAAAGCTCCCAGAGTTGGTAGAGCGTGTCGCTGTCCTGCTCGGAGACTTCCAGGCCGTTGGCCAGGTCGAAGCTGGAGTCGTACCAGCCGCAGAGCTCCGGCTTGCCGTTGGCGCCCATGCCACGCGGGCGGGCCGGCACCTGCATCGACATCGGCAGCTTGGACGTCGACCAGGGATCCTGGGAAGCGCTGAAGGGTTGCATGGCGGGCTCCGGGGTCTGAGGGGTTCGACGTCGTGAAGAACGTCACGCCGTCAGCATCGGCGCCCACAGCGATTGCAGCCATCGCCCAAAGGGTGGAGCGAGGGGGGAGAGAGGCACTGCCTATCCCCCACGCATCCCCCGATCTCCCCCCAAAGGGGGAGACGCTGCGCGCTACCCTCGCGGCGAACGCTTGACCCGACTCGCCGTGATCCCTTCGACTCAGCACAGCTCCTCCCAAGCCCCGTCCTTTCAGCCATCGCTGCCTCAGCGGGCGGTGGCGATGCTGCTGTTCGCCCTGCTTTGGAGCCCGGGCCTGGCCGTCGCGCTGGGAAGCGGCGGGCTGGACAGCCGCGAACGCCTGGCCGTCCTGGGTCTGTCCTTCTGGCTGCTGGCGGTGGGGCCGGTCCTGCTGGGCAGCATCCGGTGGAGCCTGCTGGCGTGGACCCCCTTCGTGCTGCTGCTGCCGCCCTATGTCTACCTCTGCCTGAGCTTCGGCAGCACGCCGGGCGACGCGTTGGTCGCGGCAGCGATGCACACGGCCCCCGCCCAGAGCCTGGCCGTGCTGGGCGGCTTTGGGGGCTGGCTCTGGGGCTGGGCGGCTCTGGCCGTGGCCTACCCGCTGGCCGCCTGGCAGATCGACGCACGCTGGCGCTGGAGCGGCCGCCGTCGCAAGCGCTGGCTTGCGCTGTTGCTCGGTGCGGCCAGCCTGTCCCTGCTGCTGAAGCAGGCCGCGCCGCAGCAACTCAGCCTGCCAGCTTTCTTCGAGCGGGACACGGTGGACCAGGTCTTCCCGCTGAACCTGGCGTCCAGCGTCCGGCGGGTCATGGAGCAGGCCCGGCGTGCGCCGCGCACGACCTCGCTGAACGGCCGGCCCCGTCCGGGCTCGGCCGCCGACCCCCTGCATGTCGTGCTCGTCGTCGGGGAGACGGTGAGGCCCGACCACCTCGGCATCTACGGTTATGCACGCGACACGACGCCGGGCCTGGGCGCCATCCGCGACGAGCTGATGCTGTTCCGCGATGTCGCCTCCACCGCGCACTGGACGGACGCGGCCGTGCCGGGCATCGTGGGCCGGGCCATCGACGCGCGCCGCCGTGGCGGACTGGTGCGCACCCTGCGGGAGGCCGGGTATCACACAGGCTGGCTGTCCAACCAGGAGATCTCCGACCTTGTCAGAGACGCCGACGTGGCCGACTTCTCCGACGGCTCCTATGAGCTGCTGCTGCGCCTGGACACCGCCTTGCTGCCACCGTTCGACGCGCTGCTGCGCCAGGGGGGGCCGCGCCAATTCATTGCGCTGCACATGACCGGCAGCCATTTCCCCTACGAGCGACAGTACGACGCCCAGTCGCGCAGGTTCACACCCACGCTGACCGATGCCGGCGTCAGCGGCCACCCGGGTCCGGGCTTCAAGGCCGAGACCATCAACTCCTACGACAACACGCTGGTGGCGCTGGATCGTTTCCTGATGCGGGTCATCACCCGGCTGAAGGCCGATCCCGAGCCCGCGCTGATGGTCTTCACCTCCGACCACGGCGAGAACCTCTTCGACGACGACCGCCAGCGCTTCATGCACGCGCTGGCCGACCCCTCCAAGGCGGACACGACCGTGCCGCTGTTCTTCTGGGCCAACGACGCCTATCGCCGCCGCTGGCCCGACGCGTGGGCTTCACTGGCCACCCACACGAAGGCGCCCGTCAGCCACACCGACGTGATGCCCACGCTGCTCGACCTCGCCCGCGTCGATGCCGATGGCATCACGCCCCAGGAGAGCCTACTGTCACCGGACTGGCGACCACGCCCGCGGCGCCTGCAACAGATCGACGGCCCGGGCTGGGACTACGACAAGATCCGCTGAAGCAGCTCCCTTCGCGCGTCATGGCCTGTCCAGCGCGCTGACTTCTCGCTTCTCGTGCACAGCCGCTCCGCCACAGTGAGCGACTGCTCACGCAGGGTGTCACTGCGCTTGCCGATCTGGCGCAATGCCCAGTTCACGGCCTTCTTGACGAAGTTGCGTTCATCGCCGGCGGCCGCCTCGATCAGCGGCAAGCAGGCGACGAAGTCGGCATCCGCGCGGGTCTTGTGATGCACCGCGGCCACCGCCAGCAGCGCAAAACCGGCACGCTTCTCGAACTCGGCCTCGCGCGCCGCCCAGCGCGGGATGGCCTCCCAGGCCAGCGGGCTCTTCACGAAGGCGTTGGTACAGGCCTGGTCGCATACATCCCAGGCGCGCATGCCGGCCACCCAGTGGTCCATCTGTGCCACGGTCAGCTGTGCGGGCTCGGCCACCATGCCGGCCAGGATCTGCGCATCCGGAATGCCGCTGTCCCAAAGTGCCAGCGCCAGCGCGTGGTCACGCCCGCACTCGCGGGCCAGCGCGCGCAACGTCGGCACGGCCAGGCCCAGGCGGCCTTCGCCGGTCAACCCGAAGCCGGCCATGGCAGCCAGGTGCTCCGGGCGGGCCCGGGCGCGCAGCGCGGCCAACACGGTATCCAAACGCGGACTGAGCTTATTCGGCATGCGCAGATTCTGCGGCGCCGCGTCGGCCGAGAATGGCGGCTTCGACACGATCGACACCCCGGCCCGATGAAGCTCAACCCCTGTTTCTCCGCCCTCGCCGCCCTGGCCACCGCCGCCCTGCTGGCGGCCGCCCCCCTCGCCCACGCCAGCACCGGCCCCGGCGTGTCCTGGCAGGCCGCCGCGGCCGATGCCGACATCGACCGCCACTTCGTGCAGGCCAAGGCCGAGAAGAAGCCGGTGCTGCTGTACTGGGGTGCCAAGTGGTGCCCGCCGTGCAACCAGCTCAAGGCCACGCTGTTCAACCGCGCGGACTTCATCGAGCAGAGCAAGGCCTTCGTCGCGGTCGGTATCGACGGCGACGCGCCCGGTGCGCAGAAGCTGGGCACGCGCTTCAAGGTGCGCGGCTATCCGACGCTGATCTTGTTCAGCCCCACCGGCCAGGAGATCACCCGCCTGCCCGGCGAGGCCGACGCTGCCCAGGTGATGAAGGTGTTGCAGCTGGGCCTGTCCAGCGGCCGCCCGGTCAAGGCCGTGCTGGCCGATGCCAAGGCCGGCCGGAAGCTGGGCGCCAACGAATGGCGGCTGCTGGGCTTCTATGGCTGGGAGACCGACGAGCAGCAACTGCTGCCGGCCGACCAGCGCGCCGCCACGCTGGCGCAACTGGCCAAGGCCAGCGAGGGCATGGATGCCGAGACGACCACGCGGCTGTGGCTGAAGTCCATCGGTGCGATGGCCGAGGGCAAGGCGGCCGACCCGTCACAGCTGCCGCGTCTGCGCGCCGTGCTCGCCGACCCGGTCCAGGCCCGCGCGCAGATGGACGTGCTGACCAACGAGGCGCCCGACCTGGTCAAGGCGCTCGCCCCTCAGGCCGGTGAAGCCCGCACCGCGCTGGTCGCCGAGTTCGACGCCGCGCTCAAGCGGCTCAATGAAGACACTACGCTGTCTCGCGCCGACCGCCTGAACGCGCTGCAAGGCCGCATCGACCTGGCGCGGCTGGACTCGGCCAAGGACGACGCTAACCCGAAGGGCATTCCCGCCGCGCTGCTGGCCGAGGCCCGCGAGCAGGCCAGCCGCGCCAACCGCGAGATCATCGACGGCTACGAGCGCCAGGCCGTGGTCACAGAGGCCGCCCACCTGCTCGGCCGCGCCGGGCTGTGGAAGGAGAGCGACGACCTGCTGAAGTCCGCGCTGGCACGCAGCCACTCGCCCTACTACCTGATG
>JACPYV010000158.1 GCA_016195825.1 Burkholderiales bacterium
TTGCCGAAGTCGGAGTAGCGGTCGTGGCGCAGGCCCGCCGTCAGCGTCCAGTCCTTAGCCACGCTCCATTCGTCCTGCAAGTAGACATAGCTGACGGTGCGTCGTTGCGGCTCGGCGAAGGATCCTGAGGCCGGGAATTCCTCGACCTGGCCGCTGGGCAGCGGCACGGGCAGGCCAGTGGCGGGGCCGCTGGCGACGATGGTGAAGTTCTTGAACTCCTGCGTTCGGTACATGTCGAGGTCGTCATGCCCGGCACCGAGCCGCAGGTTGTGGCCTTGGAAGCCGCCGTAGGACGCCACCGCGGCGAGCCGGATCTGCTGCTCCCAGGTGTTGGGCGCACCCAGCATGCCCTTCGGGAACGAGCCAGCGAAGGCGCCGGGCGGGAACAGCTGCAGCGGCACGTTGAAGGTCTGCTGGTAATGCAGATAGCTGGCCGAGAGCGTGCCCCGCCAATCGTTGCCGAGGTCGATGTCGGACCAGGACAGGTCCGACGTGATGCGCTCGATGCGGTAGCGTCCGACCGGGTCCAGTGCACCGGCGACACCGGCGCCCGTCTGCAGGTCGTCGCGCAACTTGTAGCTGCCGCGCAGGCGCAGGCTGCCGCGGCTGACGTCGGCGTTGGCGTCGACGGCCTTGAAGCCCACGTTCATGGGCCCGGGGGCCAGGCTGGCTTTGGTGCCGAAGGCGCCGTCCAGAAACGTCTGTTGGTCGGCGCTGACGACCTCGTGCTGGCCGTCGGTGCTGCCGACGCGCAGGTAGGCCGCCACGTCATAGCTGCCCAGCTTGCCGCCGTACTGCAGCCAGCCGTCGCGGCTCTTGAACGAGCCGACGCGGGCGCCGATCTCCGCGCCCGCCACGTCGGCCGCGGTCTTGGTGATGACGTTGATGACGCCCGAGAACGCATCGGCGCCGTACAGCGCTGAGCCGGGGCCGCGGATGATCTCGATGCGGGCGATGTTCTCCACCGGCATGTCGCCCCAGCCCAGCCCGCGGTTGCCCACGAACAGGGTGGTCAGCGGAACACCGTTGAGCAGCATCAGCGTCTGGGCGTTGAACTCGCTGTGGATGCCGCGGATCAGGTAGAGCGGCGCGAAGGTGTTGTTGCTGCGACTGACGTGGATGCCCGGCACGCTCTCCAGCACCTCGTCGATGCCCGTCGCGCCCATGGCCGCGATGTCCTGCGCCGTGATGACGGTGGCCACGGCCGGCGCGCGGCGCAAGGCCTGGGGTGCACCGGTGGCGATGCTGATGGTCGTCTTATCGGCGTAGACCTGGGCAAGCTCGTCTTCGTCGGTCAGCGCCTGGGCTACGGCCATCGAGTGTGCTGCCAGCCAGCACGCGCCCACCAGGCTCACCGGACGAAAGAAAAGTCGCATCTTCAGCTGCTCCGAGGTGGACGGGGATGAGGACTATTGTGCGTGGTCGCCGAAGATCGGCAGGCGGAAATGCGCCCGGATTGCAGCGCATCAACGACGTGGCGGGGTCTGCATAATCCCGCCACTTTGCACCCGCACCGCAACGCAGTAGACCTCACTTGACTGACCCAGGTTGCCCCTCAGACGCCACCCGCCGAGCCCTGCTGCTGCAGGCCCTGGGTGGCGTCGCTGCAATGGCCGGGGGCGCTGCGTGGGCGGCGGACGCGGGGCGCGCCTTGGGCGTGGTCTACCCTGATCTCGGCGAGCCGTTCCGCCAGATCTTCACCACCATCATTGAAGGCATGGAGGACCGGCTGGGCGCGCCGGTGGCGGCCTTTGCGGTGGCCAACAACGCCGTGCCGTCGCAGGTGGCCGAGGACATCCGCAAGCGCGACGTGCAAGTGCTGGTGGGCCTGGGCCGTGGCGGCATGCGCATCGCGGCGGCGCTGGCAGGCGAGCTGGCGGTGCTGGTCGGCTGCGTCGTGTCCGTGCAGGAGTCAGAGGCGCGCAGTTTCCCGGTCCACACACTCGCACCCGACCCGGCACTGCTGCTGGCGCGGCTGCGGCGCCTGCGGCCCGCCGGGCGGCGGGTGCATCTGGTCTACGACCCGCGCCTGAACGGCTGGCTGGTGCGCCTCGCACGCGAGGCGGCCCGCGCCGAAGGGCTGGAGTTGCTGGCCCAGGAGGCCCTGGACCAACCCGAGGCGCTGCGGGCCTATGCGCAACTGCTGGCCGCGGCCGACCCCGCCCGCGACGCGGTGTGGCTGCCGCAGGACCCCACGACCGTGGACGACAACGCCGTGCTGTCGCTGGTGCTCAAGGAGGGCTGGAACCGCAACATCACGGTGTTCTCCAGCCACGTGGCCCATGTGAAGCGCGGCGCGCTGTTCTCGTTCTACCCCGACAACCATGAGCTGGGCCGCTCGCTTGCGACGTCGGCCCAGCGCTTGGCCGTCTCACCCCGGGCTGCGGTCTCCGGGGTGTTGCCGTTGCGGCAGGTGCGCGCTGCCATCAACATCCGCACCGCCGCGCATCTGGGCATCGATGTGGCGGCGGCGCAGGCCGGATTCGATCTGGTCTATCCATCTACCTGAGGCCCAGATTGACGCCCCACCCACTCGACAGCCAGTCGCCCAGCCTCCTGCGGGATGACAGCGCGGGAGCGTCCACGCCACCGCGGCCGTGGCCGGTGCGCGTCTACGCGCGCTGGCTGCGCGAGGCTTCGTTCCGCCGTCATTTGAGCGTGGCCGTCACGCTGGGCGCCTTGTGCCTGGCCTTGCTGATGGCCGCCGTCAACGCCTGGCAGGGTGGCCGGCAGGTGCGGGCCATGTTGATGGAGCAGGGCGGGCGCGTGGCCGCCAACCTGGCCTCCAACAGCTCGCTGGCGCTGATCTATGCGGCGGCCGACAACGCCGAGGAGGCCGTGCGTGCGTCGCTGGCCTTCCCGGACGTGACGGCCATCGAGATCCGCGACACCACGGGCCGCCTGCTGCTGGCGCTGGGCGCCGAGGGCGCCCGCCCGGCCGCCGCGGCCGCCGCGCCGCCGACCCGTGCGGCCAGCGAGCCCTGGCTGGACCAGGAGACCGAGGACAGCTGGGCCTTTGCCGCGCCGGTCTGGACCCGGCCGGAGGCCTCGCCCTTTGACGTCACGGTGAGGCCGGCGCAGCTGCTGGGCCATGTGCGCGTGATCCAGAGCAAGGCGACGCTGCACCGCACGCAGGCCTCGCTGTTCATTGCCAACTTCGGCGTGGCGCTGCTGTTCGCGCTGCTGTTCCTGGTGGCGGTGCGCTTCCTGGCCCTGCGCCTGACCCGGCCGCTGGCCGCGCTGGCCGATGCGATGGAGCGGGTCGAGCGCGGCGACAGCGATGCACGCGCGCCGGCTGGCGGCCCGCGCGACATCGCGGCCATGGCCGACACCTTCAATCGCATGATCGCTGCGCTGCAGGAGCGCGAGGCCGAGTTGGGCGCGCACCGCGACCACCTGGAAGACCTGGTGCGCGAGCGCACGCTGGAGCTCAGCGAGGCCAAGGAACGCGCCGAGATCGCGAACCAGGCCAAGAGCCAGTTCCTGGCGCGCATGAGCCATGAGCTGCGCACGCCGCTGAACGCGGTCATGGGCTATGCGCAGATCCTGAAGATGGACGCCGCCGTGACGCCCAAGCAGCGCACGGGGCTGGACATCATCCACAGCAGCGGTCAGCACCTGCTGACGCTGATCGTCGACATCCTGGATCTGGCGCGCATCGAGGCCGGCAAGGCGGAGCTGCGCGTCGGCCCGGTCGAGCTGGCCACTCGGCTACAGGCGATGGTCGACATCGTGCGCGTCATGGCCGTGGGCAAGCAGATCGAGCTGGACCTGGTGCTGGACCCGCAACTGCCCGCCGTGGTGCTGGCCGACGACAAGCGGCTGAGTCAGATTCTGCTGAACCTGCTGGGCAATGCGGTGAAGTTCACCCACGCCGGTGGCGTGACGCTGCGCGCGCAGCTCGTGCCGTCCGCCGACTTGGAGGCGGGCCATGTGCTGCTGCGCTTCGAGGTCCAGGACACCGGCGTGGGCATTGCCGAAGACCAGGCCGAGCGCCTGTTCGAGCCCTTCGAGCAGGCGGGCAACGCGGAGCAGCGCGTGGGTGGCACCGGCCTGGGGCTGGCCATCAGCCGCCAGCTGGTGCGCATGATGGGCGGCGAGATCCGCCTGGAGAGCCGGCCCGAGCAGGGCAGCAGGTTCTGGTTCGAGATCAGCGTGCCGGTACAGACCCCGGCCTGAAGGCTGGGCCGACGGCGCGCTACGCAGTGGGTGCGCCCATCGCCGGCGCGCGCGCCGGGCCGCCCAGGCGGTCGCGCAGCCGCAGGCAGGGTCGCTCCACGGCGTGGTGCAGGACGGCCCCCACCAGCAGGACGGCAGCCGCGTAGACGGCAAACAGCGCCAGCCCTTGCAGCGGCCATGCCGTCTCCAGCCATTCGTGCACGGCGTGCATGACCAGCTTGTGGCTCAGATAGAGGCTGTAGGACGTGGCGGCCACCCAGCCCGCGCCGGGCACGGTCCAGCGCCCCAGCCAGCCCCTCGGCGCCGTGGCCGACAGCACCAGCAGCCCGAAGCCCAGAGACAGCAGCGGCCAGCCGACCGTGTTGGCCACCAGGCCGGTGCGGTTGCGGAACAGCCAAAGTGCCGCAGCGGCTACAGCCAGGCCGCCGAGCAGCAGCCAGGTCGAGCGTGCCTGCAGGCGGGCCCACTGCGCGGGCCGGTAGACGCGCAGTGCGGCCAGCATGACCCCCATCAGCAGGCCGTCCAGCCGCATCCAAGTGGGGTAGTAGATGTCCTCGATGAACCAGTTGCGAGCGGGTTGCAAGGCGTCGTCGTGCAGCCAGACGCCGGCGCGCAGCGCCATGCCCAGCAGCACCAGACCCGCGCACAGCGCCGTGAAGCGCGTGGCCGACGGCCGGCGCGTCACCCACCAGGCCAGCAGCGGGAAGAGCAGGTAGAAGTGCTCCTCCACGCACAGCGACCAGGCGTGCGAGAAGGCCTGGTTGCGGCTGTAGTCGATCAGCAGGTTCTGCGTGAAGGTGGCGAAGGTCCACCAGGCCTCCAGGCCGGGCGCCTCGCGCAGCGCCGGGAAGGCCACGTAGACCGCCAGCACGAAGGCAAAGGCGGGCAGGATGCGCCAGGCCCGGCGCCAGTAGAAGCCGCGCAGCGACAACGGTTCGCCGCGCTGCAGCGTGCGCAGCAGTTGCGAGCCAATCAGGAAGCCGCTGAGCACGAAGAAGATGTCCACGCCGGCCCAACCGAAGCGGGACAGCCAGGCAAAGTCCGGCCCCAGGCCGCCGACCAGGAAGGAATGGAACAGCATCACCCAGAGGATGGCGACGCTGCGCAGCAGGTCGAGGCCGGGAAGTCGGTGCATGGGGCGAGAGGGTGGGACGGCTGAACGGGGGCGCGAGCCTAGCGCTGCGGTCGACCGCAGCCATTGGTCAGGGCGCGGCGCGTGCGGTCAGCGGTTCAGCGTGATGTCGCCGCAGTCCTGGTCCAGTCCCTGGTGCCGGGCGCGCTGGCGCGGCGGGCGCGGCGAGCTGCCGACGATGACATCGTGCCAATGCCAGCCCGCCTTCAGGTGCAGCGGTCCGGCGCCGACCGGAAGCGCGTAGGCGTCGGCCAGCGACAGTTCGGCGTCCAGGGACTGGCCGGCGCGCAGCAGCAGATAGTCCTGCGCCGAAGGGTCGCCGCGTTTGCGCAGGGCGCCCTGGAAGGGCAGTTCGCCCTGCGGCGTGCTGGCTTGCACGAACCGGCCGAACCAGCCGCCTTCGAAGGGGCTGCCCCAGCGCAGCAGATGCAGGTCGTGCCGGCCCGCGTTGCGCAGCGTGAAGTGCAGGCTCACCTGGCCGGCGGCGTCGACATCGGCCTTGAACTGGCACATCAGGTCGGCGGGCTGGAGGGCGGGATGGGCTTGGGCCATGGTCAGCGGCAGCAGCAGGAGGCTGGTGGCGTGGCGCAGCAGGGTTCGGCGGCTCATGGCCGCGAGCCTAGCCGAGCGCGGCGCCGACGGCAGCCCCACGAACAACGCCGCCCCGGGGGCGGCGCCTGTCGTTCGCCCGGTCCGGTCAGTTCTTGAACGGGTTGTTCTCGGCGAAGTATTCGTGGTTGTCGGAGTTGTCCAGCGCCTTGGTCGGGTTGGACTTGGCCAGGCTTTGCGCGGCGCTCTGGCCGTAGGCCCAGTCGTCGGTGCTGGCGATGACGTTGAAGTGCATCATCTCGTGCACCAGCGTACCGCCCTTGCTGTCGGTGCCGGTCATGGGTGCGCTCCAGAAGGCGCCGCAGACGTAGATCTTGTACGGCTGCGTCGGGTAGACGTAGGCATAGGTGCCGCTGTCCTTGCAGCTGCAGTCCAGTGTCAAGGCTGCGGTCTGGAAGGCGTTGCGGGCCTTGACGAAGTGATCCTTGGCCGTGGCCCAGCGCGACGAGCTGTAGGCGCCGAACCAGCTCGTGTAGCGGGGCGTGCCCGACGGCGCGCCGCTCAGGTAGGTGGCCGAGGACGAGGCGTAGTTCGTTGCGGCGGTCACGGCCTGGGACAGCTGGGACTTCTGGCTGCTGGTGCAGGAGCCGGTGTAGGCGATGCTGGCGGCGGCGGCCGTGGCGCTGGCCCGGGCGGTCGGTGCGTCGTCCAGCAGCGTGGCGGCGTCCAGCTTCTCGTCGCGGCCCTGCGTCCATAAGTAGGCCGGCGCGGCGCTGTGCAGGGACTGCGCGCCGGAGCCGTGCGTGCCGCGGTCGCTGTGGAACTCGATGGCGTAGCGGCCGTTCCTGCTGAAGTCGTAGTGGCCGGTCAGCTCGACCTGGTAATTCAGCGTCGTGCCGGCGGCGATCTCGACGTAGTCCTTGGCCTGCGGCGCCGCGCGCTTGACGACGGCACCGGTGTAGCGCACCGGGCGGTCGTCGCGGGTGACGCTGAACAGGGCGCCGCTCATGCTGTCGCTGGGCAACTGCCAGCGCAGCACGTGCACCGGCGTGCGGCACACGTTGGTCACGGCAACGTCCACGTGGACGTCCACGTCGCCTTGCACGACCGGGTTGGCGCTGCTCAGGCGCACATCCAGGCATTGGGTGCCGGCGGCCTGGCTGGTGCCGGTCGCGATGACGACAAAGGCGGCGGCGGTCATCTTGAACCACGTCTTCATGCAAGCTCCTGTGGGCCCCCGATCGGGGCGCTGGGTTGAAGAAGCCGCGGATTCTGGTGAGCCGTGCGGGAGGCGCATCGTGGGACAAACCTGTCCCTCGAAAGTTGCGGCAGCTCGTCTCGACAAGTGACGGCCCGCGCGGTATCCGCGCGAAAAAAGGCGCCCCCTGTGAACTGGGCGCCTCTGTATCGAGCGGCGACCTCAGGCGGCCAGGAGCTGGCGGAGCACGAAGGGCAGGATGCCACCGTGCTTGTAGTAGTCCACCTCGATGGCGGTGTCGATGCGCAGCGTCAGCATCACGGTCTCGCTGCTGCCGTCGGCGCGGGTGACGGTCATCGCCGCATCGCCCTGGGGTTTGATCTCGTCGGCCAGCGTGATGGTGATGGTCTCGGCGCCGGTGAGGCTCAGGCTTTCCCAGCTTGCACCGGTCTTGAACTGCAGCGGCAGCACGCCCATGCCGATCAGGTTGCTGCGGTGGATGCGCTCGAAGCTCTTGGCTACCACGGCCTTGATGCCCAGCAGCTGGGTTCCCTTCGCGGCCCAATCCCGACTGGAGCCGGTGCCGTACTCCTCACCGGCAAAGATGACGGTGGGCGTGCCCTCGGCGAGGTAGGACATCGCGGCGTCGTAGATGGTGGTCTGCTGGCCATCCTTGAGCGTGTAGCCGCCTTCCACGCGCGAGCCGTCTTCGTTGGGGGGCAGCATCAGGTTCTTCACGCGCACGTTCGCGAAGGTGCCGCGCATCATCACGTCGTGGTTGCCGCGGCGTGCGCCGTAGGAGTTGAAGTCGGCCTTCAGCACGCCGTTCTCGGTCAGGAACTTGCCGGCCGGCGTGGTCTCCTTGAAGGAGCCAGCGGGGCTGATGTGGTCCGTCGTGATGGAGTCACCGAATAGCGCCATGACCTTGGCGCCCTGCACGCCGCTGATCAATTGCCTGGGCTCCATCGTGAAGTCGCTGAAGAACGGCGGTTGGGCGATGTAGGTGCTCTTGGGCCAGTCATAGACCTGGCCCTTGACGCCCTTGATGGCGTCCCACAGCTTGCCGGGCTTCTTGGCGACCTTGTCATAGTTGGCCTTGAAGGCCTTGGCGTCCATGGCGTACTTCATCAGCGCGTAGACCTCGTCGCTGCTGGGCCAGATGTCGCCCAGGAAGACGGGCTTGCCTTTCTTGCCCAGGCCCACGGGCTGGGTCATCAGGTCGCAGGTGACGTTGCCGGCGATGGCGTAGGCCACCACCAGCGGCGGGCTGGCCAGGAAGTTGGCCTTCAGGTTGGGGTGGATGCGCGCCTCGAAGTTGCGGTTGCCGGACAGCACGGCCGCGCAGATCAGGTCGTTGTCCTGAATGAGCTTGTTCAGCTCGGGCGTCAGGTCGCCCGCGTTGCCGATGCAGGTCGTGCAGCCGTAGGCGGCGACGTTGAAGCCCAGCTTCTCGAGGTAGGGCAGCAGGCCGGCCTTCTCCAGGTACTCGGTGACGATGCGCGAGCCGGGAGCCAGCGAGGTCTTGATGTGGGGTTGCACCTTGAGCCCGGCCTCCACCGCCTTTTTAGCCAGCAGGCCCGCTGCCAGCAGCACGCCGGGGTTGGAGGTGTTGGTGCAGGACGTGATGGCCGCGATCAGCACGTCGCCGTTTCGGATCTCCAGGCCGGACTCGGTCTTGAAGGTCTGGGTCAGTTTGTCGGCCGGCTGGTTGAAGCCGTTCTCTGCCGTGGGCTGGCTGAAGAGCTCGCCGAACTTGCTCGCCAGATGGGTGATCTCGATGCGGTCCTGCGGACGCTTGGGGCCGGCCAGGCTGGGCGCGACGGTGCCGAGGTCCAGCGACACGACCGAGGTGTAGTCGATCTCGCCGGCCTTGGGCACGCCGAACATCTGCTGTGCGCGCCAGTAGGCCTCGAAGGCCTCGATCTCGGCTTTGCTGCGGCCCGTGCCCTTGAAGTACGCCACGGTCTTCTCGTCGACCGGGAAAAAGCCCATGGTCGCGCCGTACTCGGGTGCCATGTTGGCGATGGTGGCGCGGTCGGGCAGGGCCAACGTGCGGGTGCCTTCGCCGAAGAACTCGACGAATTTGCCCACCACCTTGTGCTTGCGCAGGATTTCGGTGACCGTCAGCACGAGATCGGTGGCCGTGACGCCTTCGCGCAGCTGGCCGGTCAGTTCGAAGCCGACCACGTCGGGCGTCAGGAAATAGACCGGTTGGCCCAGCATGCCGGCCTCGGCCTCGATGCCGCCCACGCCCCAACCGACCACGCCGATGCCGTTGATCATGGTCGTGTGGCTGTCGGTGCCGACCAGGGAGTCGGGGTAGTAGACCCCGGCCTTGGTCTTGTGCACGCCGCGCGCGAGGTATTCCAGGTTGACCTGGTGGACGATGCCGAAGCCCGGGGGCACCACGCCAAAGGTGTCGAAGGCCTGCATGCCCCACTTCATGAACTCGTAGCGCTCGCGGTTGCGCTCGAACTCCAGCTTCATGTTGAGGTCCAGCGCCTTCTTGGTGCCGTAGTGGTCGATCATGACGCTGTGGTCCACCACCAGGTCCACCGGCACCAGCGGCTCAATGGCCTTGGGGTTCTTGCCCATCGCGGCCGCCACGTTGCGCATGGCGGCCAGGTCGGCCAGCAGCGGCACGCCAGTGAAGTCCTGCAGCACGACGCGGGCGACGACGAAGGGGATCTCGTCGACGCGCGCCGCCGCGGGCTGCCAGTTGGCGAGCTGCGCCACATGCTCGGCCGTGACCTTCTTGCCGTCGCAGTTGCGCAGCACGCTCTCCAGCACGATGCGCATGGAGATGGGCATGCGCGCCACGTTCGGGTGGGTCTTGGCCAGCTTGGGTAGCGAGAAGTACTGGCCGGACTTGCCGGACGAGGTCTTGAACAGCGCCTGGGTGTTGGCGAAAGCGTGAGCGGCGGGTTTCGGCATGGTTACTCCTTTACGATTCCGGCCCATTCTGGCGAGCTTGTCGTGACTTGTGTGAATTCCGTCCATAGGACTCGGCCATGACGGCCTTGCCCGCTCGCCCCCGTCTCTTTGCGTTGACCTGGCCCATGCTGCTGGAGCTGCTGCTGGGCATCGGCATCGGCATCATCGGCACCGCGCTGGCCGCGCGGCTTTCGGACAACAGTGGCGCGGCTTTCGGACTGGCCAACCAGGTGTTCGCGGCGGTCTTCGTGCTGTTTCGCGTCATCGGCGCCGGTGTCAGCGTGGCCGTGACGCAGGCGCTGGGCGCCGGCCGGCGCGAGCAGGCGGATGCCGTGGCCCGCGCCGTGGTGGGTGCCAGCAGCTGGCTGGGCGTGGGTGGGGCCGTGGTGGCCTTGCTGGCGGCGGGCCCGCTGCTCAGCCTGGTGAATGCGCCGCCCGAGGTTGCCCCGCTGGCCAAGACGCTGTTGCAGGCCCTCGCGCCCGCTCTGATGCTGGACGCCTGGAATGCCAACATGTCCAGCGTCATGCGCTCCCATCTGCGCAGCCGCGAGGCGCTGGCCGTCGTCGTGGTCATCCAGGTCGTGACGCTGGTAGTGGCGCTGCTGGCCATGCCGCGCCTGGGCCTGGTGGGCTACGCGCTGGCCTGCACGCTGGGCCGCGGCGTGGGCCTGGCCCTGCACATCTTCCTGTGGCGCACGCGGTTGAGCCTGCGCCTGCGCGCCGCCGACTGGTGGCGGTTGGTGCGCGCACCGCTGGCGGCCGTGCTGCACATCGGCATCCCCGGCGCGGCCGAGAACATCTCCTGGCGCCTGGCCTTCATGACCAGCCTCGCGGCCATCGCCCAGCTGGGTGCCCATGCGCTGGCGACCCATGCCTACACGATGCAGTTCCTGCACGTGATCCTGATGTTCAGCCTGGCGATCAGCTTCGCGGTCGAGATCATGGTCGGCCACATGATCGGCGCGGGCAAGCTGCATGCGGCCAACCGGCTGGTGCGGCGTTCGCTGGCGCTGGGCATCGCACTGGCGCTGGTTGTCTCGACGGCCTTCGCGCTGGCCGGCCCATGGTTGCTGACGCGCTTCACGTCCGACCCGGCCATCGTGGCGCTGGGCTGCACGCTGCTGTGGTGGACGGTGCTGGTCGAGCCGGGGCGCTCCTTCAACCTGGTCGTCATCAACGCCTTGCGCGCCGCCGGGGATGCACGCTATCCCGTCGTCGTGGGCTCGGCCTCCATGGCCATCGTGCTGGCGGGGGGTAGCTGGTTCATGGGGGTTTACCTGGGTTGGGGCCTGGTTGGCGTGTGGATTGCTTATGCCGCTGATGAATGGATTCGCGGCCTCCTGATGTGGCGTCGTTGGGCGACACTGGGGTGGCTGCCCCATGCCCGAGCGTCGCACCGCAAGCTGCGCCACGCGAAGGCGGGGTGAATTGGTATTTTCCTACCCAGTAAAACTTGAGGGATGTTTTCTACAATGCGCCCCTTTCGCCTTGTCCACCCCACGCCCATGACGACCTCTCTGCCCCGTCTTGCTGCCCTGACCCTGCTGGTCGCGTCGGCCATGGCCCAGGCCCAGCAGCCTGCGGTGATCTTCGACATGGGCGGCAAGTTCGACAAATCCTTCAACCAGGCCGGCTACCAGGGCGCCGAGCAATGGAAGAAGGAGACCGGCAAGACCTATCTCGAGTTCGAGATCAGCAACGACACCCAGCGCGTGCAGGCCATCCGGCGCATGGCCGAGCGCGGCGCGAGCCCCATCATCAGCATCGGCTTCGCCCAGGCGTCGGCGCTGCAGCAGGTGGCCAAGGACTTCCCCAAGACCCAGTTCGCCATCATCGACGCCAAGGTCGACCTGCCCAATGTGCAGTCGCTGCTGTTCAAGGAGCATGAAGGCAGCTACGTCGTCGGTGCCATGGCGGCCCTGGTCAGCAAGACCGGCAAGGTCGGCTTCGTGGGCGGCATGGACATCCCGCTGATCCGCAAGTTCCAGTGCGGCTACGAGCAGGGCGCCAAGGCGACCAACGCCAAGATCGAGGTGTTCTCCAACATGACGGGCACCACCTCCACGGCCTGGAACGACCCCACCCGTGGTGGTGAGCTGGCCAAGAGCCAGTTCGCCAAGGGCTCGGACGTCGTCTTCGCCGCGGCCGGCGGCACCGGCGTGGGCGTCTACCAGGCCGCCAAGGACGCCGGCAAGTTCGCCATCGGCGTGGACAGCAACCAGAACCACATCCAGCCCGGCACCATGCTGACCTCCATGGTCAAGCGCGTGGACGTGGCCGTCTACAACGTGCTCAAGGGCTGGAAGCCTGGGGTCAGCGTGCTGGGCCTGAAGGAAGGCGGCGTGGACTACGCCGTGGACGACAACAACGCCAAGCTGCTGAACCCGGCGCTGAAGGCCAAGGTCGATGCCGTGAAGGCCGACATCATTGCCGGCAAGGTGAAGGTGGCCGACTACATGGCGGACAACGCTTGTAAGTTCTGAGGGGCGCAATGACGCCCGCCGTTCGCCTCCAGGCGATTTCCAAGCGCTTCGGCGCGGTCCAGGCCAACCGTGAGGTGTCGTTCGACATCGCGGCTGGCAGCGTGCATGGCCTCGTCGGCGAGAACGGCGCGGGCAAGAGCACGCTGATGGCCATTCTTTACGGCTACTACCACGCCGACTCAGGCACCATCGAGGTCGACGGCCAGCCCGTCCACATCGCCAACTCGCAGCAGGCGATTGCGCTAGGCATCGGCATGGTCCACCAGCACTTCATGCTGGTGGACACGCTGAGCTGCCTGGAGAACGTCATGCTCGGCGCGGAAGGGGGCTTCTTCCTCAGCGCCTCCAAGGCCAAGGTCCGGGCGACGCTGGAAGCGCTGATGGCCGAGACCGGCCTGCACGTTCAGCTGGACGCTCTCGTCAGCGAGCTGCCGGTGGGTGAGCTGCAGCGGCTGGAGATCCTGAAGGCGCTGTACCGCGGCGCCCGCATCCTCATCCTTGACGAGCCGACTGCCGTGCTGACGCCGCAGGAGACCGACCAGCTCTTCGTCACGCTGCGCCGGCTGAAGGAGCGCGGCACCACGCTCATCCTCATCACGCACAAGCTCAGGGAAGTCATGAGCCTGTGCGGCGCCGTCACGGTGATGCGCGCCGGTCAGGTCGTCGAGACGCGGCCCATCGCCGACTGGAGCGAGGAGGCGCTGGCTGAGTCCATGGTGGGCCGCAAGGTCACGCTGGGTCGGCCCGAGGGGCTGGAGGTGCATGCCGGGGAGGTGCGCCTGCAGGCGGCGGGCCTGAGCCTGAAGCATGCCAATGGCGTCCCGGCGCTGAAGGACGTCAGCCTCACGCTCAGGGCCGGCGAAATCGTCGGCGTTGCCGGTGTGTCGGGCAATGGCCAGAGCGAGTTGCTGGAAGTGCTGTCCGGCCTGCGGGCGCCCGAGGGCGGCCGCCTGCAACTGGGCGGCGCGTCGTTCACGCCGGACGCGTGGCTGGACACAGCCCAGGCCCGCCCGCTGCGCCTGGCCCATGTGCCCGAGGACCGGCATGCGGTGGGCCTGGTGATGAGCTTCCCGGCCTGGGAGTCCGCCGTGCTGGGCTACCAGAACCTGTCCAAGTACCGCCGCGGCGCGTCCATGGACCATGCGGCGATGCGCGAGGCCACGCGCCAGATGCAGGAGCGCTTCGACGTGCGCCCGCGCGACGAGAACCTGGGTTCGTCCAAGTTCTCCGGTGGCAACCAGCAAAAGCTCATCCTTGCGCGCGAGATTGGCGAGCAGCCGACCGTGCTGCTGGTGGGCCAGCCCACGCGCGGCGTCGACATCGGCGCCATCGAATTCATCCACGGCCAGCTGCGCGCGCTGCGCGACGCCGGCTGTGCGGTGCTGCTGGTCAGCAGCGAGCTGGACGAGATCCTGGCGCTGGCCGACCGCGTCGTCGTCATGAACTGCGGTCGTATCACCGGCGAACTGGCCATCGAGGACTGCGATGAAAAACGCCTGGGCCTTTTGATGGCCGCACAAGAAGAAAGGGCGGCTGCATGAAGCGAGCCGAGCGCTGGGCCGCTCCCGAGGCGGCTCGCATCTCCTCGGGGGATCGCCTGCGGTACTCCGCAGGCGAGGGGCGGACATGAGCCAACCCTTGACTCTCCCTCGTTGGATCGACATCGGCCTGCTGCCGTTGTGGAACCTGGCCATCGCACTGGTCGTGGCCGGCCTGGTCGTCATGGTCATCGGGCACAGCCCGCTGCAGGCGCTGACCGTGCTGCTGAATGGCGCCCTGGGCAGCGTGCGCGGCCTGGGTTATTCGCTGTACTACGCGACCACCTTCATCTTTACGGGCCTCGCCGTCGCCGTGGCCATCCATGCCGGCCTGTTCAACATCGGTGGCGAAGGCCAGGCCACGCTCGGCGGCGTGGGCGTGGCGCTGGTCGCACTGTGGCTGGGCGCCAAATTGCCGGCCATCGTCATGTTGCCGCTGCTGGTCGTCGCCGCCGCATTGTTCGGCATGCTGTGGGCAGCCCTGCCTGCATATCTGCAGGCCTGGCGCGGCAGCCACATCGTCATCACGACCATCATGTTTAACTTCCTAGGCGCCGCGCTGAACGCCTATCTACTGGTGAACTGGCTGCGCCCGGCCGGCAGCATGTCGGTTGAGTCGGCCGAGTTTGCCGAGAGCGCCCGCATGCCGGCGCTGCACCAGATGGCGGCTGCGCTGGGCTACGAACTGCCGTCGTCACCGCTCAACCTCAGCCTGGTCATCGCGTTGATTGCCTGCGTGGCGGTGGGCTGGTTCCTGTGGAAGAGCGCGGCCGGCTACGCGGTCCGCTCGGTCGGCAGCGCACCGCGCGCCGCGCACTACGCCGGCATCCGCCCGCGGGCGCAGGTCATGATCGCGATGGCCATCTCCGGCGCACTGGCTGGCATGGTGGGCATCAACGAGATCTCAGGCGTGCAGGGCAAGCTGACGCTGGACTTCGTCGCCGGTGCCGGTTTCACTGGCATTGCCGTGTCGCTGATGGGCCGCAACCATCCGGTCGGCATCGTGTTGGCGTCGCTGCTGTTCGGCGTGCTCTACCAGGGCGGCGTCGAGGTGTCGTTCGAGCTGCAGGGCTTCAGCCGCGAGATGGTCGTCACGGCCCAGGGCCTGATCGTGCTGTTCTCGGGCGCGATGGCCACGGTCAGTGCGCCGCTGTTCGCGCGCATTTACGCGGCAGTCAAGGGAGGCCGCTGATGGATGAGGTCCTGATCGCCTCAGTGCTGGCGTCCACGTTGCGCGTCAGCGCGCCGCTGCTGCTGTGCGCGATGGCGGGCGTGCTGTCCGAGCGCGCCGGCGTCGTCGACCTGGGCCTGGAAGGCAAGATGCTGTTCGCGGCGTTTGCTGCCGCGGCGATCGCCTCGGTCACGCATTCCACGGGGCTGGGCTTGCTGGCCGCCATCGCCGTGGCCAGCCTGGCGTCCATGCTGCACGGCTTTGCCTGCGTGACCAACCGCGGCGACCAGGTCGTCTCCGGCGTCGCGCTGAACATGATCGCTGCAGGCCTCACGGTCGTGCTGGGCATTGCCTGGTTCCAGCAGGGCGGCCAGACGCCGCCCATTGAGCCCGACGTGCGCCTGACGGCGCTCGCCAAGGGTTTCGCCGAGCCGCAGCCGGGCAACTGGTTCGCGTCCGTCATCGGCCATGGATTGCTGAGCCACAACGTGCTGGTCTACGTCGCCTTCCTGATGGTGGCGGCCGTCTGGTTCTTCCTGGAGCGCACACGGCCGGGCCTGCGCCTGCGCGCGGTGGGCGAGAACCCAGCCATGGTCGAAGCCGCCGGCATGTCTGTCCAGGGCCTGCGCTACCAGGCGCTGCTGATGAATGGCGTGCTCTGTGGCCTGGCAGGCTCCTACCTGACGCTGGCGCAGAACGCGTCCTTCTCGCCCAACATGACGGCCGGCCGCGGCTTCATCGCGCTGGCCGCGATGATCTTCGGCAAGTGGAAACCGCTGCCGACCATGGGCGCCTGCCTGCTGTTCGGCTTCCTGGACGCAGTGGCCATCCGGATGCAGGGCGTGCAGCTCCCGGGCATCGGGGAAGTGCCGGTGCAGCTGATCCAGGCGCTGCCCTACATCCTGACCGTCGTGCTGTTGGCCGGTTTCATTGGTTCGGCAATTGCCCCCAAGGCTTTGGGCAAGCCCTACGTGAAGGAGCGCTGAGATGGAACTTTCCCCGGACCTGCTGAACCGCCTGCTCGCCGAGTCGCTGCGCGCCCGCGAGTTCTCGCATTCCCCTTACTCCAAGTACAAGGTCGGCGCCGCCATCCTCGACGAGCAGGGCCGCATCCACCTCGGCGCCAACATGGAGAACGCGTCCTATCCACAAGGGTGGTGCGCTGAGCCCTCCGCGCTGACGGCCATGATCATGGCCGGCGGCAAACGGGCCGTTGCGGTCCTGGTGACCGGCCCGGGCCCCGACGTCATCACCCCCTGCGGCGGCTGCCGCCAGAAGCTGCGGGAGTTCTCCGTTCCGGAAGAACTTGTCATCATTGCTGGCGATCCTGGCGGCATCCGCCAACGCTGGACCCTGGCCGAACTGCTGCCCCACAGCTTCGGGCCGGCTCACCTGAACATCTGAGGTTCCCCATGATCAACAACACCCAGCTCGACGTCGCGATCACCGCGAGCGTCGAGAAGCTGCAATCCCTGTTCGGCAACGCCCCTGAAGTTGCCGTCGTGCTCGGCTCCGGCTGGGCCGGTGCGGTCAGCCATGTGCAGGACGCCAAGAACCTGCCGTACACCGAACTGCCGGCCTTCCCGCAGCCCAAGGTCGAAGGCCACGTCAACGAGATCGTCGTCGGCAACATTGGCAACCAGCGCGTCATCTTCCTGCGCGGCCGCGCCCACACCTACGAGAGCGGTGACTGCACCGGCATGGCCGGTGCGCTGCGTACGCTCAAGCGCTGGGGCGTGAAGCTGGTCGTGCAGACCAACGCCTCCGGCTCGCTGCGCGGCCACATGCCGCCCGGTAGCCTGATGCTGATCGCCGACCACATCAATGCGCCGCAACGCAGCCCGTTGGTCGGCGAGCAGGGCAGCCACCGCTTCGTCGACATGGTCAACGCCTACGACGCCGACCTGCGCAAGCACGCGCTGGCGCTGGCCAAGCGCGAGAACCTGATGCTGGGCGAGGGCACCTATTGCTGGGCGCTGGGCCCGCAGTTCGAGACGCCGGCCGAGATCCGCATGTTCGCCGCCTGGGGCGCCGACGCCGTCGGCATGAGCACCGTGCCCGAGACCATCCTGGCCCGCCATGCCGGCCTCAAGGTCATGGGGGTGGCGCTGATGACCAACATGGCTGCCGGCCTGTCCGCCGAGGCGCTGACGCACGACCTGACGCTGAAGCAGGCGCAGATGTCGGGCGAGCGCGCGTCGGCCTTCCTGGCGGCGCTGGTCGCCAGCTTTGCGGACCTGGCGCTGTGAGCCCCGCACGGCCGCCCGAGAGGGCTCAGCTCCCGCTGGGCGGGACAGCGTGCAGCGCTAAGGGTGCACCATGATCACCGACCTGAGGGCCGCGGCCCGTACCGCGCTGGCCTGTCTGGACCTGACCAGCCTGAACGACGCCGACACCGCCGCTGACATCGCGGCGTTGTGCCAGCGTGCGCAGACCGCCAACGGACCCGTGGCGGCTGTCTGCGTCTGGCCGCGCTTCGTCGCCCAGGCGCGTGCAGCGCTGCCCTCGTCCATCAAGGTCGCCGCCGTTGCCAACTTCCCCGGCGGCGCGCTCGACGTGCAACGCGCGCTGGCCGACGTGGCCGAGATCGCGCAGGCCGGTGGCGACGAAGTCGACGTGGTCCTGCCGTACCGCGCTTTGATTGCCGGCCAGACGACTGAGGTCGCGGAGTTCATGTCCGAAGTCCGCTTCGCCAGCCGCCCGCTGACGCTGAAGGTCATCATCGAATCCGGCGAACTCGGCAGCGCTGACCGCATCGCTCAGGCGACTCGCCTGGCGCTGGCGGCCGGCGCCGACTTCGTCAAGACCAGCACCGGCAAGACCCAGATCGGCGCGACTCCCGCCGCGGCCGCCACGATGCTGAAGGAAATCAAGGCCAGCGGCCTCTCCGCCGCCGGCTTCAAGGCCTCGGGTGGTGTGCGCTCGGTGGCGGATGCCGCCGGCTACATCGCCCAGGTCGAAGCTGCTCTCGGCGCCGCAGCCCTCAACCCGCAACGCCTGCGCTTCGGCGCGAGCGGCCTGCTGACCGACATCGAATCCGTTCTTACTGGCGCCGAGTCGGCTGCCACGAACTCGGCCTACTGAACCATGCTTGCCCAAGAAATCATCCGCGCCAAGCGCGACGGTCAGGCGCTCGACGAAGCGCAGATCAACCACTTCGTCCGCGGCCTGGTCGACAACTCGTGGAGCGAAGGCCAGGTCGCCGCGCTCGGCATGGCCGTGTTCCTGAAGGGCATGGGCCGCGACGAAGCCGTGCTGCTGACCCGCGCGATGATGAACTCCGGGCGCGTCATGCGCTGGCCCGACATGCCCGGCCCCGTACTGGACAAGCACAGCAGCGGCGGCGTGGGCGACAAGGTCAGCCTGATGCTGGCGCCTATGGTGGCCGCCTGCGGCGGCTATGTGCCGATGATCGCCGGCCGCGGCCTGGGCCACACCGGTGGCACTGTCGACAAGCTGGAAGCCATCCCCGGCTACACGACCACGCCCGACCCTGCTAAGTTCGACCAGATCGTGCGCACGCTGGGATGCGCCATCATCGGCCAGACGGCCGACCTGGCGCCCGCCGACAAACGTTTCTATGCGACGCGCGACGTGACGGCCACGGTGGAAAGCGTGCCGCTGATCACCGCCAGCATCCTCTCAAAGAAGCTGGCCGCAGGCCTCGAAGGCCTGGCCATGGACATCAAGTGCGGCAACGGCGCTTTCGCGTCCACGCCCGAGTTCGCCAGGGAACTGGCCGAGAGCATCGTCGCCGTGGCCGGTGGCGCGGGCCTGAAGACGCGCGCACTGATCACCGACATGAACCAGATCCTCGGCAGCGAGGTGGGCAATGCGCTGGAGATCGCCGAGACGGTGCGTTACCTGACGGGTGAATGGCGTGAGCCGCGGCTGCACGAGATCACGCTGGCGCTGTGCGCCGAGATGCTGGTCCTCGGTGGCCTGGCCGCAGACACCGCCGCTGCGCGCATCAAGCTGCAGGCCGGCCTGGACAGCGGCCTCGCAGCCGAGAAGTTCGCCAAGATGGTGGCGGCCCTGGGCGGCCCGGCCGACCTGCTGGAGCGGCCCGAGGCCTACCTCGCGGCGGCACCCGTCACCAAGCCAGTGCCTGCGCCGCGCGACGGTCATCTGGCCGGCATGGCGACGCGCGACCTTGGCGTGCTCATCGTCGAGCTGGGCGGCGGCCGCCGCAAGGCCGGTGATGCCATCGACATGCGTGTCGGTTACTCGGCCGTGAAGCCGGTCGGTACCGTGTTCAAGGCCGGTGAGCCGCTGGCCTTCATCCACGCTGCCGACGACGCTGCCGCCGACCGTGCCGTGGCGGCCTATCTGTCCGCCTGCCGCATCACCGACGCAGCGCCGGCAGCGGCGCCCCTGGTGCTGGCCGAGGTGGGCTGATGTCGGAGGACACTGTGCCCGAGTCCACTCCCAAGCCCGAGGCCGACGCCGCACTCAAGCGCCGCGCCATCAAGAGCTTTGTGACCCGACCCGGCCGCATGGGCACGGGGCAGATCAAGGCCTTGACCGAGCTCGGCCCCAAGTTCGTGCTGCCCTACAGCACACAGCGGCTGGACGCTGCTGCCATCTTTGGCCGCAGCGCGCCGCTGGTGCTGGAGATCGGCTTCGGCATGGGCGCGGCCACGGCCGACATTGCGGCCACCTTGCCCGACCATGATTTCATCGGCTGTGAGGTGCACGAACCCGGTGTCGGCGCATTGCTGAAACTGATCGGCGAGCGCGAGCTGACCAACATCCGCATCGTCCAGCACGATGCGGTCGAGGTGCTGCGCGACATGATCGGCCCCGACCTGCTGGCCGGCGTGCACATCTTCTTTCCCGATCCCTGGCACAAGAAGCGTCACAACAAGCGCCGCCTGATACAGCCCGGCTTCGTCGCCAACCTGGTGCAGCACATCAAGCCCGGTGGCTACCTGCACTGCGCGACCGACTGGCAGCCCTATGCCGAGCAGATGCTGGAAGTTCTGTCGGCCGAAGCAGCCCTCCTGAACACCGCGGCGGCTGCATCGGGTTACGCTGACAAGCCCGCCTACCGCCCGCTGACCAAGTTCGAGGCCCGAGGCCTGCGCCTTGGCCACGGGGTCTGGGACCTGGTGTTTAGGAAGCGTTGATGACTTCACCCCTTCACGGCAAACACATCCTCCTCGCCATGACCGGCGGCATCGCCGGCTACAAGATCGCCGAGCTGACGCGGCTCTTCGTGAAGGGCGGCGCCACCGTGCAGGTCATGATGACCGAGGGCGCCGAAGCCTTCATCACCGCGGTGACCATGCATGCGCTGTCCGGTCGCCCGGTTTACACCAGCCAGTGGGATGCGCGGCCCGACAACAACATGGCACACATCAACCTCAGTCGTGACGCCGACGTGATGGTGGTGGCGCCCGCCAGCGCCGACGCGATCGCCGCGCTGGCGCAGGGCAGGGCGGACGACCTCGTCGGCCTGACCGCGCTGGCGCGCCGCATCCACGAGTGCCCGCTGCTGGTCGTGCCGGCCATGAACCGCGAGATGTGGGCCCATCCGGCCACGCAGCGCAACGTCGCGCAGATCACTGCGGACGGCGCCACCGTCATCGGCCCGGCCAACGGCGACCAGGCCTGTGGCGAGATCGGTGACGGCCGCATGCTGGAGGCGCAGGAAATCTTCGACGACGTCGAGGCCTTCCTGGCCCCTAAACCGCTGCGCGGCAAGAAGCTGCTCATCACCGCCGGCCCCACCTTCGAGCCCATCGATCCGGTGCGCGGCATCACCAACCACAGCAGCGGCAAGATGGGCTTTGCCATCGCCCGTGCGGCGGCTGAAGCTGGCGCCGACGTGACCCTGGTGGCTGGCCCGGTTCACCTGGCCACGCCGCGTGGCGTGCAGCGCCTCAACGTACAGAGCGCGCAGCAGATGTTCGACGCCGTGCTGCCGCTCGCCAGCCACCAGCACGCCTTCATCGCCACCGCCGCCGTTGCCGACTGGCGCCCCGCGCAGACGCACGAGCACAAGCTGAAGAAGGCCGAAGGCGGGGCGACGGCACCCACCATCGCGATGGCCGAGAACCCCGACATCCTGGCCGCGGTCGCCAGGCTGCCCAAGCCGCCCTACTGCGTCGGCTTCGCCGCCGAAAGCGAGAAGCTCGCCGAGCACGCCGACGCCAAGCGCCGCCGCAAGGGCATCCCGCTCATCGTCGCCAACCTAGGCCCGGCCACCTTCGGCCGTGACGACAACGCGCTGCTGCTCATCGACGAGCAGGGCCAGCGTGAACTGCCTGAAATGGGAGGTCGGGCCGACAAGCTCAGCCTCGCGCGCGAGCTGATCGCCGAACTCTCGAAACGACTCTGATGACCCCGATTGACCTGCAAGTGCTCGACGCCCGCATGGCCGAGCAGATCCCCGCCTACGCCACGCCCGGCAGCGCCGGCCTCGACCTGCGCGCCTGCCTGGACGAAGCGATCACGCTGGTTCCCGGCCAGACGACGCTGATCCCGACCGGCCTGGCCATCCACATCGCCGACCCCGGCCTGGCGGCCATCATCCTGCCGCGCTCTGGCCTGGGCCACAAACACGGCATCGTGCTGGGCAACCTGGTCGGCCTGATCGACAGCGACTACCAGGGCCAGCTGATGGTCAGTTGCTGGAACCGCGGTCAGACCGAGTTCACCGTCCAGCCCTTCGAGCGCATCGCGCAGCTCGTCATCGTGCCGGTCGTTCAGGCGACTTTCCGCCGCGTGGACAGCTTCAACGCGTCCAGCCGTGGCGAGGGCGGCTTCGGCTCCACGGGCAAGGCGTAAAGAAGGCGCCGTGAGGCGCCTGTCCTTCAGTGAAGCGGTTCGTCCGGGGGCGCGCTGGTCTGCACCATGAAGATGGGCTCGCCCACCGAGCCGGCTTCCACCTCCTGCTCGGTTGCCGCGCGCACGTCCAGCAGCGTCAGGTGCATGCGCAGCCCGATGCCGGCCAGCGGGTGGTTGCCGTCCAGCACGACGTGCTGGGGATAGACCTCCGTAACCGTGTAGACCACGTCTGCAGGCATGCCTTCGGTGGCCGCGCCTTCAGGCAGCCCTTCGATCTGCAGGCCGGGTTCCACGCCATCGGGGAACAGGCTGCTCGCCTCGAAGCAGACCAGGCTGGAGTCGTAGTCGCCGAAGGCTTCCTCGGGCTGCAGCGCCAGGCTGGTTTCGAAGCCGACTTCCTGGCCGTCCAGCGCTTCCTCGACCTTGGCGAACAGGTCGTCACCCCCAAGCAGGAATTCCATGGGCTCGGTCAACTCGTCGATGAGTTGGCCTTGGGCATCTTCGAGTCTCCAGCGCAGGGAGACGACACAGGGGCGGGTCGCTTGCATGACCGAGATTTTCGCACGCAGCCCTCGGCACAATGGCCGTATGCAGATCGCCCTCCCCACCCCGATGCTCGCCGGCCTGAGCCCGGCGCAGTTCATGCGCAAGCACTGGCAGAAGAAGCCGCTGCTTGTGCGACAGGCTTTTGCCGGTGCAGCGCCGCCGGCTTCATTGAAGGACCTGGCCTTGCTGGCCGCCCGCGACGACGTCGAATCGCGCCTTGTCACGGCCTTCGACGGCCAGTGGAGGCTCAAGCACGGCCCGATCGCGCGCCTGCCGGCCATGAGCAAGCCGGGCTGGACCCTGCTCGTGCAAGGCCTGGACCAGCACCTCGCCGAGGCCCGGGCACTGCTGGACCTGTTCCGCTTCGTGCCCGATGCGCGGCTGGACGACCTGATGCTGTCCATCGCGAGCGACGGCGGCGGCGTCGGCCCGCATTTCGACTCCTACGACGTCTTTCTCATCCAGCTGGCCGGGCGCCGGCGCTGGCGTATCGCGCCCCAGCGAGACGCTGTGCTGCGGGACGACGTGCCGCTGAAGATCATTGCCAACTTCAAGCCCGAGCAGGACTTCGTGCTGGAGGCTGGCGACATGTTGTACCTGCCCCCGGGCTGGGCGCATGACGGCATCGCCGTCGGCCCCGGCTGCGTGACAGCCTCGGTGGGCTTTCGCGCGTCGACGGTGGAGGGACTGGCGGCCGAACTGCTGCCGCGACTGCTCGACGAGGTCGACAGCGCCGGCAAGCTCTACGCCGACCCGCGCCAGGAGGCCGTCACCGACCCTGCCCGGGTGCCCACCGCGCTGCTGGATTTCGCCCGCCGCGCCGTCGAGGCCGCCATGCAGCGGCCCTTGGCGCTGGAGCGTGCGCTGGGCGAGGCGCTGACCGAGCCCAAGGCCAAGGTCTGGTTCGAGCCGGGCGAGCCGCTGCCGCCGGGGCAGGGCGCCGTGCTGGATCGTCGCAGCCGCATGCTTTACGACGCGGCCCATGTCTTCCTGAACGGCGAGAGTTTCCGCGCGGCGGGCCGTGATGCCGCCCTGATGCGTGGCCTGGCGGACAGCCGGCAGCTGTCCGCCGCCGAGGTGTTGCGGCTATCGGCGGGTGCGCGCGAGCTGCTCGACCAGTGGACCGAGGACGGCTGGGTGCAGCCGCTGGGGTCATGACGCCGCAGTCCTTTGCAAGCCGCGCGGACTTCCAGCGCCTGACCGTCGAGGCGATGGCCTGGGCCAGTGCACAGGGCTGCCGCGAGCTGCATGCTTGGGATGCGAGCTTCGTCGACTGGCCCTTGTCCGAGTTGTCGCTGTTGCAAGGCCTGACGGCCTGGGCCGGCCCGGGGCGCCAGTTGCACCTGCTTGCGCTGCAGTACGACGACCTCGCGCGCCGTCACCCGCGCTTCGTGCGCTGGCGCCGGGACTATGCGCATTGCGTGACGGCACGTGCCGTGGAGCCCGAACTCAGGCTGGAGGCCGCGCCGGAAAGCTTGCTGCTGGCTGTCGGGCCGCAGGCGTGCCTGAGCCTGCGACTGTTCGACCGTCACCTGTGGCGCGGTGAACTGAGTCTGGATATGGCCCAGCGCCTGCGTGGCCTGGAGTGGTTTGATGCCCTGGCGCAACGTTCCAGCGAATCATTTGCGCCGACAACTTTGGGCCTCTGAAACTTTGTGACATCGGTAGCCCTATAATCGTTGGCTAGGCGAGGGAAGCGCTCGAGGTTTTCCGCGTCTTGTTCTGTCGGGGTCGCCCGTTGGTGCAGGAAAGCACTGGCGCTCGACCCCAAAGTTATGGTGTGCACCGTCGTTTAAACGTTTGAGGACAAGTATGAATAAGTCGATCCTGTTGGCTTCCCTGCTGGCTGCTGTTGCTCTGACCGCCTGCAGCAAGAAGGAAGAACCCAAGGTTGAGGCCCCCGCTGTGACCGCCCCGGCCCCGGCCGCTTCGGAAGCTGCTTCGGCCGCTGCCAGCGCTGCTGATGCTGCCGCTTCGGCCGTCGTCGACGCCGCTGCCTCGGCCGCTTCGAAGTAATCACTTCGTCCCCACGGGAAAAGCCGTCGCTGCTCACGCAGCGGCGGCTTTTTTCCTTTGTGCGACGCTGAATGACGTTCAGCGGATCGAATTACAAAACTTTGCGCTCGATGGTTTGGGTCAGCCGATGACCAGCCAGTCGCAACCCAGCACCGGGTCGGCCACCCGAATATCTCCGGGGGTGCAATCCAGTGCTGCAGCCAGCGCTTCGCGCGCCAAGGTGGGCGAGTTGTTTCGCTCGCTCAGGTGGGCCGCCACGACGGCGCCAAGCGCGTCATGCCGGCAGCGCGCCAGCAGGTCCGCGGCAGCCTCGTTGGACAGATGTCCATGCGTGCCCAGGATGCGACGCTTGAGCATGGGCGGGTAGGGCCCGGACCGCAGCATCGCCTCGTCATGGTTGCATTCCAGCAGCAAGGCCTGGCAATGCTGCAGGGCTTGGGCCACGGTGCCCGGTGCGCTGCCGAGATCGGTCACCACGCCCAGGCGCACCGCGCCATCACTCAGACACAGCTGCAGCGGCTCCTGCGCGTCATGCGGCACGGCGAAGGGCTGCAGTTCCAGGTCCCCCAGCGCGATCGTCTCGCCGTCATGGGCCAGGCGCAGTAAGCCGGCGTCGCATTCCTCGCGCGCGATCGCGCGCCAGGTGCCGCGGCTGGTGATCAGCGGCTTGCGATGCCGACGCGCGAACGCGAGCGAGCAGCCGACGTGGTCGCCATGTTCGTGGGTGATGAAGACGGCGTCGACGTCGGCCGGCGTACAGCCGGCACGGGCCAGCCGCCGCGTCAGTTCACGCTCGCTGAAGCCCGCGTCGATGAGGACGCGGGTGGTCGTGATGCCCTGGCTGGCCTCGACCAACGTGGCATTGCCAGCGCTGCCGCTGCCGAGGCTGCAAAAGCGCATCACGGCAGGGGTGCGTGACGCCGCGCCTCAGCGCAGATCGTCCATCAGCAGGCTGAGGATGCGCTTGGCGTTGTCGTCGGTGATGGCCTGGCCGCGTTCGTCCAGCACGCGGACCGTGCTCTTGTCGCCCTCGGCCTTGACGGAGACGCGGTAGCGCACCGGCGTCGCAGCCTTGGCGCCGAACAGGCGCTGGAAGAAGTTGGGCTCGTCCTTACCGGCTTGCTCGGGGTCGGCGTAGCGCAGGTAGAACAGGCCGGCTGCGCGGTCGCGGTCCTCGATCGTGAAGCCGTGGCGGTCCAGCGACAGGCCCACACGGCGCCAGGCGCGGTCGAAGCCGTCGGCGACGCTGAGGCTGTCGGGCACTTCGGACAGCGGGCGGCGGGCGCGTTGCGCGTCGCCACCCACGGCCAACGACGACGGCTTGGTGGTGGCCGCCGCTGCGGGCGTCTCGGCCACGACGGCCTTGGCCGCCGTCTCTTGGCCGCCGAGCTTGAGCATCAGGCGCGACAGCATCTCAGCTTCCAGCGACGGATCGCTGGGGCGGTTCTGCCACGAGGTGGAGTCACGGCTTTGCGAGGTGTAGACCTCCTGCAGGCCGCGGTGGCTGATGAAGATGTCGGTGCCGCTGGCGCTGCGCTCGATGCGGGTACGGTACATGTCGCGCTCCCCGGTCGAGTACAGGCCGTCGAAGACCTTGCCGATGGTCTGGCGGATGAAGTCCTGCGGCAGCTTGGCGCGGTTCTCGGCCCAGTTGGTCTCCATGACGCCGACCTCGGGCTGTTCCTTGGTGACCTCCAGGCCACGCTCCTGCCAGAACGTGCGCAGTTGGGGCCAGAGCTGCTCGGGCGTGGCCGAGGTGTGCAGCCAGCGCTCGGTGCCGGCGCGCTCGATGCGCACGTCGCCGGCGGCGTTGGGCGCGACGCTGTTGGCTGACATGCCGGGGCTCGTGCTGCCCACGTTGGGCTTGGCCGCAGACAGGGCCGACGCAGTGATGGAGCCGCCTTGCACCTGCGCGCGGTTGTCCTTGGCGAGCTGGGTCAGGTCGGGCGGGACTTCCAGGCCCTGGGTCTGGCGCGAGGCCGCCTTGTAGTCGACCTTGTCCGACGAGAAGATGTCGATGGAGCTGCAGCCGGCGAGCGACAGGACGAAGGCCGTGCAGGCCAGGCGGGTCGCCGTGGGGCGAAGCGAGGAAACAGACATCACGCTGGAAATCTCCGGGGAACAAAGACGCCGGTCTTGGCCGGCGCAGCCGCGCATTAGACCAGAGGACTCAGAGCAGGCCGGCTTCGATCAAGGCCTGCCCGACGCTGGCCTGACCGGCGGCCGTCAGCGGCGTGATCGGCAGGCGCAATGCCGCACCGCAGCGGCCCAGGCGGGACAGGGCCCACTTGGCCGGGCCGGGGCTGGGTTCGCAGAACAGCTGCTTATGCAGGCCCAGCAGCTTCAGGTGGACTTTGCGGGCCTCGATGGCGTTGCCTTCGAGGGCCAGGCGGCACAGCTCGGCCATCTGGCGCGGGGCGACGTTGGCCGTCACGCTGACGTTGCCATGGCCGCCCAGCAGCATCAGCGCCACGGCGGTGCCGTCGTCACCCGAGTAGATGTGGAAGCCCTCCGGCGCGTGCTTGATGAGGGTGGCGGCACGCTCGATGTTGCCGGTCGCTTCCTTGATGCCGAAGACGCCGGGCAGGCTGGCGCAGCGAAGCGCGGTCTCGGGCGCCATGTCCGCAACGGTCCGGCCGGGCACGTTGTAGAGCATCATGGGGATGTCCACGGCCTCGGCGATGGCCTTGAAGTGCTGGTAGATGCCTTCCTGAGACGGCTTGTTGTAGTAGGGCACGACGGACAGCGTGCAGTCCGCGCCGACTTCCTTCGCGTAGCGGCTCAGCTCGATGGCCTCGGCCGTGGAGTTGGCGCCGGTGCCGGCCAGGATGGGTACGCGGCCCCTGGCATGCTCCACCGCGACCCGGATGATCTCGCGGTTCTCGGCCATGCTGACCGTGGGCGACTCGCCCGTGGTGCCGACGACGCCGACGCAGGCCGTGCCTTCCTCGACATGCCAGTCGATCAGGCGGCGCAGGGCCGGGTAGTCGATGCTGCCGTCCTCGTTCATGGGCGTGACGAGGGCGACGATGCTGCCGAGGATGGGCTTCATGGTGGGAATGTCTTGAGGGTTTTGGTCATTTTAGGCCGCTGACGGCGGTCGAATGGCGGCAACGCGCTGGACGAAGCGAGGGTTGACGCCACCTTCGATCAGGTCTTCGTAAGCCACGATGTGCCAGTCGCGGCAGACCTGCAGCAATTCACCGCGCCGCAGCAGGAAATCCGGCCGTGAAGGCCGGCCTAGGGTCTGCTGGCCGTCGGCAAAGGTCTCCCAGACCAGCCAGCCGCCGGGCTGAACGGTCGACTTGATCGTGTCGAACAGCGGGCGCCAAAGGTAGTTGCAGACCACGACCAGGTCGAACCCGCGGCCGGCGAGGGGCCACGGTTCGTGCTCGATGTCGGCTTCGACGATCTCCGCCAGAGGCCGCAGCGGCGCGGTGGCCGCGGTGTCGCAGTCGACGCCGGTGACCTGCCAGCCCGCCTGGGCCAGCCAGCGCAGGTTGCGGCCCGAGCCGCAAGCGACGTCCAGCGCCGTGCCAGGCGGCCGGGGCGCGAAGCGCTGCAGCCAGGCCGAAGGCTCGCTCATCCGAAGCAGGCCCAGACCTGCTCGCTGAGCTGGATCATGACCGCTGGGTGGCGGTAGGCCATCACCGTGGCCGCCAACACCGCCGCCACCAGGGCCGGTGCGATCCAGCGGCGCGGCTTCATGCGGGCTGCGCCTTCGCCGCCCGCAGGATGGGCGTTTCGCGCACCGGCAGGTTGGCCAACATGGCCATCACGCCCAGTGCGATGGCGAGCCACCAGACAACGTCGTAGCTTCCGGTCTTGTCGTAGAGCTTGCCGCCCAGCCAGACGCCCAGGAAGCTTCCGATCTGGTGGCTGAAGAACACGAAGCCGCCCAGCATGGACAGGTGCTGAGCGCCGAAGATCTGCGCCACGACGGCGTTGGTTGGCGGGACCGTGGACAGCCACAGGAAGCCAATGACGGCGGCGAAGAGGTAGACGCTGATCGGCGTCAGCGGCACGGAAATGAAGATGACGATGGTCACCGCGCGCAGCCCGTAGATGGCCGACAACAGGTAGCGCTTGGGGAAGCGCTGGCCCAGCATGCCGGCGGCATAGGTGCCGAAGATGTTAAACAGGCCGATCAGCATCAGTGCACCGGTCGACACCTCGATGCCCAGCCCGTGGTCCTTCAGGTAGCTGGGCAGGTGCACGCCGATGAAGACCACCTGGAAGCCGCAGACGAAATAGCCCAGCATCAGCAGCTGAAAGCTGCGGTAGCCGAAGGCCTCGCGCAGCGCCTGGCTGATGCTCTGGTGGGCGCCGCTGAAGGCAGTGACGCTGCGCTCGCGCACGCCCAGCGCCAGCGGCAGGATCAGCAGCGCAGCGGCAGCCAGCAGGTACAGCGCTCCCTGCCAGCCGAAGTGGCTGATCAGCCAGGTCTCGATGGGGATCATGACGAACTGGCCGAAGGAGCCGGCCGCCGCCGCGACGCCGAAGGCCCAGGAGCGCTTCTCGGCCGACACGGTGCGGCCCAGCACACCGTAGATGACGGCGTAGGTCGAACCAGACTGGGCGATGCCGATCAGGACGCCGGCACCGAGCGTGAAGCTCAACGGGTGGCTGGTCACGGCCATCAGCAGCAGGCCGCCCGCGTAGAGCAGGCCGCCGGCGATCAACACCTTCCAGGCGCCGAAGCGGTCGGCCAGCATGCCGGCGATGGGCCCGGCAATGCCCCAGGACAGGTTCTGCACTGCCATCGCGAAGGAGAAGGTCTCGCGGGTCCAGCCGCGCTCCGTGATGACAGGCTGCAGCCAGAAGCCAAAGCCGTGGCGTATGCCCATGGACAGCGTGACGATCATGGCGCCGCACAGCAGCACCTGTTGCACGGACAGGCCGGGGGACGCGGGGCGTGGGGTGTTCATCCAGCGACTGTAATCAGCGCCGTTTGGCCTTGCTGGAGGTCTTGGCTTTCGCGGACTTCTTCTTGGCCGCGGCCTTCTTCGGCGCGTCGGCGGTGGAGGTGCTGACCTGGGAGCTGGCGGCGGCCACCTCGGCCAGCCGCGTCAGCAGCCGGCCTTGCTTGACGCGCAGCAGCGGCATGTCGAGCAGGGCGGGGTCGGCCAGCGGGTCGCCGCCCAGCACCAGGAAGCTGGCTTCGCAACCGGGCTCGAAGCAGCCCAGCCTGCGGCCCGGGAACAGCGCGCGCGGCGTGTCCTGCGTGGCCAGGCGCAGCAGCGTGGTGCGGTCCAGTCCCAGGGCATCCAGCGCGCGCAGTTCAGCGCGGGCGGTGCCTACGAAAACGTCCGAGCCGATCAGCAACTGCACGCCCGCCGCCTGCAGCCGGGCCAGGTTGGCGCGCTGCACGTCCCTGAGCGCGGCCAGTGCGGCGTCATCCAGCTTGAACAGCGCGGTTGCCGCCGAGGTCGTGATGACGGCGGTGTGCTGGCGAGCCGCCTGTGCCGCTGCGGCGTCGCTGATGGCGAAATGCTCCGGCGCCTCGTCCAGCGTGTTGGCATAGCCGGGCAGGTGGGCGATGGCATCGACACCGGCGGCCAGCGCCGCGTCGAAGTCGGCCGCGCTCTCCACGTGGGCCACGACGCGCCGGCCGTCGGCATGGGCCAGCCGGGTCAGCGCGCTGGCCGTGTCCGGGCGCAGGCCCAGGCGGCCGAAATATGCCGGTTGGCCGCGCAGCTCGGTCCGTTCGCTGTGCGCCAGCACGATGCGCAGCCAGCCCGGGCCCCGGGCCTTGATGGATGGCCATTGCGCCACGGCCTGCTCGGGGCTGTCGACGAGGACGATCTGCTGCTGCGCCGCGGCCGCCTCGGGGCTGGGGTCGGGCAGCACGGCGGCCAGCGGGTAGCCATCGGGCGAGGTGATGCAGGCGGTCACGAAGCTGACGTCCGGCGCCGCAGGCGTGGCCGCCAGCGGCCGGACCTCGGCGACGCTCTTGGGGTCGCCGCACAGCATGGCCGCGTAGAAGACGCCTTCGTCCAGGTAGGTCTGGGCGTACTGGCCCCAGCCCCAGGCGGTCTGCAGGTTGTGGTTGTGCGCCTCGCCCAGCGGGTTGATGAGCACTTGCTGGCCGCGCATGTCCATCTTGCGGTTGACCTTGGCCGGCTTCCTGGCGACGAAGACGCCGTTCTCGACGTAGAGGTTCCCGCGTTGGATCTTCTGGCCGTCGAACCAGCGGGCGTTCTTCAACTCCCAGCTCAGCGGCGCGCTGGCCTCGAAGGGCTGGGCCAGGCAGGCGGTGGACAGCAGGGCGGACGTCGCGGCAATCAGGGCACGGAGCAGGAGCAGGGGCATGGACGGGGCAGGGGCGCCGCCACGGCGGCGGACGTCAGGGCGGGCATCCTAGCCAATGCCGGGCCCGCGCCCCGGCTGGGCGTTGTCAGACTTTGTGTCCCGCCCCGGCCGGCTCATTGCACCTGGAACCGCCAGCGCACGGTCAGCGTGCCGCCGTCCTCGTTGGCGCCGCCGAACTTACGCGTCTGCACGCCGCTCTGGCTGCGCCAGCCGCCCGTCAGCGGCACGATGAAGGCGGGCGCCATGGGCTGGCCGTCGGCCTGCAGGAAAACCCGCTGCCGCTGCTGCGGGCCCTTGGGCGTGGGCACGGAGTGGGTGCCCTCGGGCTCGTCAGTGGTGATGGTCTCGGTGTAGGCCAACGCCTCGGCCGCCATGGGCAGCTGCAGGCTGAGGGTGGATTTTCCGGTGTCGACCTCGGCCATCGCCGCGCTGCCCTTGATGGCCGCCAGCGGGCCGCTGCCCTGGCGTACTTCGTCGCGGGTGCAGCGCTGGCGGGGCAGGCTCATGCAGATCGGGTCGGCGTGAACGATGTGCAGCTTCTCGTCGATGCGATAGCTGCCGGTCTGGGATTAGCCCTGCCAGGCTTGGTAGCGGGCTGCATCGGGCTGCAGGGCGGCGGCCGTCTGCCGGCCGGACTTGAGCGTGGCATCCAGCTGCGGGGTGCCGGCCATGCCCTGGCCCATTCGCATCGCCTCGCGCTCCATGCATTTCTCGTCGTTGCCGCACTTGGCCACGATGGCCTCTGCGCTGGCCATCATCGGCGCGGCCTGTTCGGCGAACTTGCCGGCCTGGGTCGCCTGTTGCTGGAGGCGGGCTTGCTGGCCGGCCTCAAGCGGCTGCAGGGCCGGCGTGGGCGCCGGCGCCGCGGCGCTCAACTGGGCGTCGATGTGCAGGGTGCGCAGCAGCTTCCATTCGCGCAGGTCGTATTTGTCGGCCTTGCGGCCGGCGGCCTCGTAGCTGAAGTCCACGCTCAGCAGGGCCCGGCCGCCCTTGGGGGCGAAGTCGGCGGCCTGGGCGAGGCCGCCGGCCGCGGCCAGCGTCAGCAGGGCCAGGTGGGAGATGAGGGTGGGCATGTCTGGGGTGGGCAATGGTGCAGTGGGCGGATTGGACGGGGCACCTGCGGGCCAGTCCATCCCGTGACGGGATGAGAGGCGAATGTCCGGTTTTGCCGATCGGGACCGCCCGGGGGGGTGCAAGACCCCCTGCATAGAATCCCGCCCCTATGTCCAGCCGTCCCCCTGCCTCCTCTCCTGCCAGCTATGGCGAAGCGTCCATCCGCGTGCTCAAGGGTCTGGAGCCCGTCAAACAGCGCCCGGGCATGTACACCCGCACCGAGAACCCGCTGCACTGCATCCAGGAAGTCATCGACAACGCGGCCGACGAGGCGCTGGGCGGTTTTGGCAAGCGCATCGACGTGACCCTGCACGCCGACGGCTCGGTGTCCTGCGCCGACGACGGGCGCGGCATCCCTTTCGGCCTGCACCCGGAAGAGGGCGTGCCGGTCGTCGAGATCGTCTTCACGCGGCTGCACGCCGGCGGCAAGTTCGACAAGGGCTCCGGCGGCGCCTACAGCTTTTCGGGGGGACTGCACGGTGTGGGCGTGTCGGTGACCAACGCGCTGGCCAAGCGGCTGGAGGTGGCCGTGTGGCGCGACAAGCAGGTGGCCGGCATCGCCTTCGAGCACGGCGACGTGGTGCAGCAGGTCGCCACGCGGCCCGCCGCCAGCGGGGACCGCAAGCAGGGCACGACGGTGCGTGTGTGGCCCGAGGCCAAGTATTTCGAGAGCGCCGAGCTGCCCAAGCATGAGCTGGTGCACCTGCTGCGCTCCAAGGCCGTGCTGATGCCGGGCGTGACGGTCACGCTGAAGGTCGAGAAGACCGGCGAGCTGACGACCTGGCTCTACAAGGCCGGCCTGCGCGACTACCTAGCGCAGTCGCTCAACAGCGACCCGCTGATCCCGCTGTTCGAGGGCGAGGGCTTTGCCACCGCCGGCGAGAGCGAGAACTTCGCCGAAGGCGAGGGCGCCGCCTGGTGCGTGGCCTTCACGGAAGACGGCGCGCCGCTGCGCGAGAGCTACGTGAACCTGATCCCGACGGTGGCCGGCGGCACGCACGAGTCGGGCCTAAAGGACGGTCTGTTCGGCGCCGTCAAGGGCTTCATCGAGATGCACTCGCTGCTGCCCAAGGGCGTCAAGCTGATGCCGGACGACGTGTTTTCGCGTGCCAGCTTCGTGCTGAGCGCCAAGGTGCTGGACCCGCAGTTCCAGGGCCAGACCAAGGAGCGACTGAACTCGCGCGACGCGCTGCGGCTGGTGTCGGCCTACGTGAAGCCGGCGCTGGAGCTGTGGCTCAACCAGCACGTTGACTTCGGCAAAAAGCTGGCCGAGCTGGTCATCAAACAGGCGCAGACCCGGCAACGCGCCAGTCAGAAGGTCGAGAAGCGCAAGGGCTCCGGCGTGGCCGTGCTGCCCGGCAAGCTGACCGACTGCGAAAGCCGAGATCTGCTGCACAACGAGGTCTTCCTCGTCGAGGGTGACTCCGCCGGTGGCAGCGCCAAGATGGGCCGCGACAAGGAGACCCAGGCCATCCTGCCGCTGCGCGGCAAGGTGCTGAACTCCTGGGAGGTCGAGCGCGACCTGCTGTTCAAGAACAACGAGATCCACGACATCTCGGTGGCCTTGGGTGTGGACCCGCACGGCCCCAACGACACGCCGGACCTGTCCGGCCTGCGCTACGGCAAGGTGTGCATCCTGTCGGACGCCGACGTGGACGGCTCGCACATCCAGGTCCTGCTGCTGACGCTGTTCTTCCGCCACTTCCCCAAGTTGGTGGAGACCGGCCACGTCTTCGTCGCCCGCCCGCCGCTGTACCGCGTGGATGCGCCGGCGCGCGGCAAGAAGCCGGCCGTCAAGCTCTACGCGCTGGACGATGGCGAGCTGACCGCCACGCTGGACAAGCTTCGCAAGGAAGGCGCCCGCGAGGGCTCGTGGAGCATCAGCCGCTTCAAGGGCCTGGGCGAGATGAACGCCGAGCAGCTGTGGGACACCACGCTGAACCCCGAAACCCGCCGGCTGTCGCGCGTGGAGTACGGCCTGCTCGACTTCGCCGCGACGGTGGAGTCGTTCAACAAGCTGATGGGCAAGGGCGAGGCTGCGTCGCGCCGCGAGCTGATGGAACTGCACGGCGACACGGTCGAGATCGACGTCTTCACGTCCTGGGAGCGGACTCAGCATGAGGGCGCCATCCGCTTCCCGGACTCGCGCCACTTCATTCTGGAGGAGGGCGATCGACTCGACCGCATCGGCTTTGTCATCCTGCAGGGCTGCCGCAACCCCAACGGCTCCGTCGAGCTCAAGCGCCTGGTGCTGCAGCCGAAGGGCCGTGGCCTGGGGCGCTCGGCCGTGCGGCAGCTCAAGGCGATGGCCTTCACGCAGCTGAAGGCGCACCGCTTCTGGCTGGACGTGAAGGCGCTGAACACCCGTGCGCTGAAGCTGTACCAGAGCGAAGGCTTCGTCGAGGAGGGGCGCCTGCGCGAGAGCGTGCGCGTGACCATCGACGGCGCCGACGGCTACGACTCGCTGATCGTCATGTCGCTGCTGGACCGCGAGTACCAGGCCCGCGTGGCGCTGGGGCTGGAGGCGGCATGAAAGCCTGGCTGCTGTCCTTCGCCTGTGTTGCGCTGCCTGCCCATGCGGAGCTGTGGGGCTACGTCGACGCGGCAGGCGTGGCGCACTTCGCGCCGCGACAGATCAACGCCCGCTACGCGCCCGTGCTGGGTGGCGTCGGCATGCAGCGCGTGCCGGGCAAGACCGACGCCGGCCTGGCCCTGCTGAACTGGCTGGACATCGCGCCCGAGGTTAAGGCCGTGCAGCCCTGGGTGCGCGAGGCCGCCGCCCAGCATGGCGTGGACGCCGAGCTGCTGAAGGCCGTCATCGCGGTTGAATCCGGCTACCAGCGCGGTGCCGTGTCGCCCCGTGGCGCGATGGGTCTGATGCAGATCACGCCCGAGACGGCCAGCCGCTACGCGACGGCTGCCGACGCCGCACGGCTCATCGAGCCGCGCATCAACATCCACACAGGCGCACGCATGCTGGCCGACCTGATCCGCCGCTTCGGCCGCATCGACGCGGCGCTGGCGGCCTGGAACTGCGGCGAGGGCGCCGTGCGCCGCGCCGGCAACCGCGTGCCCGACATCGACGAAACCCAGGCCCATGTGCATCTCGTGCTCGAGCTGTACTGGGCCCTGCTGCAACAGAGCCAACCGGCCCGCGCGCAGCGACTGACCCTGCATCCATGACCTCCCAGACCACGATCGATTTCAGCGGCCCCACCGATGGCGGTGGCGGTGACGACAGCGCACTTACGCTGGCCAACTACGCCCAGCAGGCCTACCTCGAATACGCGCTCAGCGTCGTCAAGGGCCGCGCCCTGCCGTCCTATGCCGACGGCCAGAAGCCCGTGCAGCGCCGCATCCTTTATTCCATGCACCGGCTGGGCCTGGGCTGGAGTGGCAACTCCGGCGCCAAGCCCGTCAAGGGCGCCAAGGTCGTCGGCGACGTTCTGGGCAGCTTCCACCCGCACGGTGACCAGTCGGTCTACGACGCGCTGGTGCGCATGGCGCAGGACTTCTCGCTGCGCTACCCGCTGATCGACGGCCACGGCAACTTCGGCAGCCGTGACGGCGACGGCGCGGCGGCGATGCGCTACACGGAAGCGCGCCTGGCGCCCATCGCCCGGCTCGTGCTGGACGAGATCGACGAAGGCACGGTGGACTTCCGCCCCAACTACGACGGCACGACGCAGGAGCCGGTGGAGCTGCCGGCGCGGCTGCCCTTCGTGCTGCTGAACGGCGCCAGCGGCATTGCCGTGGGCCTGGCGACCGAGATCCCCAGCCACAACCTGCGCGAAGTGGCCGCCGCGGCGGTCGCGCTGCTCAAAGACGACAAGCTCGCCGATGACGCGCTGTTCGAGCTGATTCCCGGCCCGGATTTCCCCGGCGGCGGCCAGCTCATCAGCGCGCCGGAGGAGATCCGTACGGCCTACCTGTCCGGTCGTGGCAGCCTGAAGGTGCGCGCCCGCTGGAAGATTGAGGACCTGGCCCGCGGCCAATGGCAGCTCGTCGTCACCGAGCTGCCCCACGGCACCAGCGCGCAGAAGGTGCTGGAAGAGATCGAGGAGCTGTCCAACCCCAAGGTCAAGGCCGGAAAGAAGACGCTGTCTGCCGAGCAGTTGCAGCTCAAGGCCAGCCTGCTGGCCGTGCTGGACGGTGTCCGCGACGAGTCCAGCAAGGACGCGGCCGTGCGCATCGTCTTCGAGCCCAAGAGCCGTACCGTCGAGCAGCAGGACCTCATCAACACGCTGCTGGCCCACACCAGCCTGGAGAGCAGCGCGCCCGTCAACCTGACGATGATCGGCGACGACGGCCGGCCGACGCAGAAGAGCCTGCGTGCGGTGCTGACCGAGTGGGTGGGCTTTCGCCAGACGACGGTGCGCCGCCGCACCGAGCACCGCCTGGCCCACGTCAACGACCGCATCCATGTGCTCGAAGGCCGGCAGCTGGTGCTGCTGAACATCGACGAGGTGATCCGCATCATCCGCGAGTCGGACGAGCCCAAGCCGGCGCTGATCGCGCACTTCAAGCTCAGCGACCGGCAAGCCGAAGACATCCTTGAAATTCGGCTGCGCCAGTTGGCGCGGCTGGAGGCGATCAAGATTGAGCAGGAGCTGTCCAAGCTGCGCGACGAGCGCGCCAAGCTGGAAGACATCCTGGGCTCGGCCGCCGCGCTGCGCCGGACCGTCATCAAGGAAATCGAGGCCGACGCCAAGCAGTATGGCGACGACCGTCGCACGCTGATCCAGGCCGAGAAGCGCGTCACCGCCGAGGTCAAGGTCGTCGACGAGCCGGTCACCGTCATCGTCAGCCAGAAGGGCTGGGCGAGGGCGCTCAAGGGCCACGAGGTGGACGTGGCGGCGCAGACCTTCAAGGCGGGCGATGCGCTGTGGGGAGCATTCCGCTGCCGCAGCGTGGACCCGCTCATCGTCATCGGCAGCAACGGCCGCGTCTATTCCGTGCCCGTGTCCGCCTTGCCGGGTGGCCGCGGCGACGGTCAGCCCATCACGACGCTGATCGAGCTGGAAAGCGGCACGCAGATCGCGCACTACCTGGCCGCTGCGCCGGGCCAGCGCCTGGTCATGGCGGGATCGACCGGCTACGGCCTGATCGCCCAGGTCGGCGACCTGGTCGGCCGTCAGAAGGCCGGCAAGACCTTCCTCGCGCTGGACGAGGGCGAGGTGCCGCTGCTGGCGACCGTGCCCGGCGACGCCGTGGCCTTGCAGCTCGGCGTCCTGAGCGCCCAGGGGCGTCTGCTGACCTTTCCGCTGGATGAGCTCAAGCACCAGCCCAAGGGCGGCAAGGGCCTGATGCTGATGGATCTGGAGGCCAAGGACAGCGTGCTGTCGCTGGCCTGCTTCGCCCTGCTGTTGCGCGTCGAAGGCAGCGGCCGGGGCGGCAAGCCGCGCGAGGAAGTGCTCAAGAACCAGTCACTGGCCGCCCACGCCGGCAAGCGTGCCCGCAAGGGCAAGGCCGTGGAGGGGCTGCAGAAGGTGCTGCGTCTTGGCAGTGAATAGTCACCCAAGGCCTTGATTTCTCACGATGTGACAAGTTCAGCGGTACGTGTTTACAGACGGCTACAAGTAACTCGGTGTTCCCCCCTAGCTCGGAGGGTGTGCGGGACTTCACAGAATTTCGCTGCACTGCACAATGGATTCGTCCGCTCAATGCGATTCGAGGAGTAAGTCATGAGTTTGAAGAAGTCCGCTGCAGTATTGGCCGCACTAGCGCTGGCCGGCGGTGCTGCACAAGCCGTCGTCGTTGACACCTTTGGCACCTTGACGGCCACCACGGCGCTCAAGTACGGCTCCGTGTCGCTGCCGACCTTCCTGGTGAACGACGACTTCACCTTCTCCCTGTCGGCTGCGTCGACCGTGCAAAGCAACGTGGTGACCGCCTACGGCAGCATCACGCCGGCTTTCTACGGCATCTACAAGGCTGGTCCCGACGCCACCTTCGGCACGCCGGACGACATCCCGGTTGTGGGCCACACGTTCAGTGGCGTGTCCTCGCCGCAGTTCGACACCCTGGCTGCCGGCAACTACTCTTTCAAGCTGTTCGGCCTGAACGCCGCACCGGTGTCCGTGTACGCGATCGCCGCTTCGGCCACCGCGCTGCCGGTGCCGGAACCCGAAACCTACGCGCTGCTGGCCGCCGGCCTCGGCGTGATCGGTTTCGTGGCTTCGCGCCGTCGTCGCGACTACTGATCCACATTGAGCTTTGGCACACCCGCGAGGATGTGCCGGCGCTGATTGGGTCCACAGCCCTGGCTGCTTAGAGCGCCAGGGCTTTTTTTATGGAGGCTCAGTCGCCGAACGGGAACAGCCGGCTCGGAAACACCATGCTCTGGCTGGTCCGCAGCACGACGCCGTCCTTGAAGTGGACGTTGAAACGCATGCCGTAGCCGGTCTGGTCGGGCTCGATGGTCCAGTCCCAGACGTCTTCGCCGCTCAGCTGGAAGAACACACGGCTGCGCTCGATCCCCAGCAGGCGGCTGACCTGTTCGGGCGTCATGCCCGGCTCGATGCGCGCGCGGTTGGCGGGGGACAGACCATCCTCTATGCCCACGAGCCGACCGTCCGCCGTCAGGCGCACCAGGTAGCAGTGCCGGCCCATGGGCTGGGTCGAGTACTCCAGCGTCCTGCCGCCATCGGCTTCGGGCCAGACGCGCCGGGGCTGGCCGTACAACGTGACGACGTCGGCCTCGCGGCTGCTGCCGGGCTGAAGCCGCGCGTCGCGGTCCTGCGTGGCGCAGCCGGCCAGCAGCGCGGCACACAGGGCAAGGGCGGTCAGTCGCATGGCTTGGGTGGTGTTCAGCGTCGGGCCAGGGCCTTGGCGCAGTCGGTGACCAGGGCCGGCCCCTTGTAGATCAGGCCGGTGTAGAGCTGCACGAGATCGGCGCCGGCCGCGATCTTCGCTCGGGCGTCCTCGCCGCTCAAGACGCCGCCCACGCCGATGATGGGATAGCCCGCCGGCAGGGCGGTACGCAGCAGGCGGATGATGCGGTTGCTGGCATCGAAGACCGGCGCACCGGACAGGCCGCCTATCTCGTTGGCATGTGCCAGCCCCTGCACCTTGTCGCGGGCGATGGTCGTGTTGGTCGCGATGACGCCGTCGATGCCGTTGGCGGTCAGCGTGTTGGCGATGACGGCGACCTGGTCTTCCTCCAGGTCCGGTGCGATCTTGACGAACATCGGCACCTTGCGGCCGCTCTGGCTCTCCAACTGCAGCTTGCGTTGCTGCAGGCGGGACAGCAGCGCGTCAAGTGCTTCGTCGCTCTGCAGCGCGCGCAGGTTCTTGGTGTTGGGGCTGGAGATGTTCACGGTGACGTAGTCAGCATGCGGGAACACGCCGTCCAGCCCCAGCAGGTAGTCGTCCGCCGCGTTCTCGATGGGCGTGGCGGCGTTCTTGCCGATGTTCAAGCCCAGGATGCCGCCGGCCTTGCGGAAGCTATAGGCGCGCCGCACGTTGCCGATGAAGCTGGCCAGGCCCTCGTTGTTGAAGCCCAGGCGGTTGATTAGCGCGTTGGCCTCCGGCAGGCGAAACATGCGCGGCTTGTCGTTGCCGGGTTGGCCCTTGGGCGTCACGGTGCCCACCTCGATGAAGCCGAAGCCCATCGCGCCCAGGCCGTCGATGCAGCGGCCGTTCTTGTCCAGGCCGGCGGCCAGGCCGATGCGGTTGGGGAAGCGCAGGCCGGCGATGTTCACTGGGTCGCTGATGCGCTCGCCGCACCACAGCAGTTGTGCAGGCGTGTTCTGCAACCTGGCAATGCTGCCCAGTGTCAGCTCGTGGGCGTGTTCGGGGTCCAGGCCGAACAGGAAGGGGCGGGTGAGGGCGTAGGGGATCAGCGGCATAGCCCGTGATTGTCTCAGCCGGGCTCGTTCTCGCGGTCCCAGGGCGGCACGTCGCCCATCTTCTCCAGCATGAAGTCGATCAGCGCGCGCACCTTGGGCGCCGGGTGGCGGCTGGGCAGGTAGACGGCGTAGAGCGTGTTGGCATCGGCCAGGCCGCCAGTGGGTACCCAGCCGGGCAGCACAGCGCGCAGCCGGCCCGCGCGCAGGTCAGCGCCGACGGCATAGGTGGGCAGCACGGCCAGGCCCATGCCGGCCAGCGCGGCGACGCGCAGTGACTCGCTGCTGTTGGCCGTCAGTCCGCTCTCGAAGCGCAGCGCGCCGCGGGTCTCGACCTCCGCCTCGCCCTTTTCGGCGTGGCGAAAGCGCCAGCGGTCGGGCGATTGCAGATAGCCGAAGCGCAGGCACCGGTGGCTGGCGATGTCTGCCACCGCCTGCGGTTCGCCATGCGCCTGCAGGTAGGCGGGCGAGGCGCACAGCACGAAGCGCATGGCGGCCAGCCGCCTGGCCACCAGCCCTTCGGACGGCTTGTTCGTCAGCCGCAGCACTACGTCGAAGCCTTCCTCGGCCAGGTCTACGTAGCGGTCGTTCAGCCCCAGCACGACGTCCAACTGCGGGTGGCGGGCGCAGAACTCGGCCATCAGCGCGGTGAACTGCAGGTTGCCGAAAGCGGTGGAGGTGGACAGGCGCAGCACGCCGCGCGGCTCGTCGTGGCGGCCGGCCAGGTCAGCCTCTAGCGCCTGGGACTCGTCCAGCAGCCGCAGCGCCCGCTCGTAGACGGCGCGGCCCTCGGCCGTGGGGCTGACGCTGCGGGTCGTGCGATGCAGCAGCCGCGTGCCGAGTTGGTCCTCCAGCCGCACCACCTGCTTGCTGACGGCCGACTTGGTCGTGCCCAGCAGCCGAGCGGCACCGGAGAACCCGCGAGCGTCCACGACGCGGGCAAACGCTTGCAGGTCTTCGAGACGTCCCATGGAACTGTCCTCTATTTGGAAACTCTGAATGGAAATTTTGCTGGATTGTGTCTTTTCAAGCCGATTTCTACAGTCCGGCCATCCCCTCCAGGAGTTGCCATGAGCACCTTGTCACCCTGCCTGCCGGCCCGCTCATTCCGCCCCAGCCTGCTGGACCGGCTGGTGTCCGGCCTGGCTGCGCTGAGCCTGCCGATGCTGTTCATCCTGCTGTGGAGCAGCGGCTACGTGGCCGGCAAGCTGGCCTTGCCTCACACCGGGCCGCTGACCCTGCTGACGCTGCGCTTCGGCCTCGCGGCCATCGTGCTGCTGGCCGCGGCGCTGACCACCCGCGCGCCGTGGCCGCGGCGGCGGGCGGACTGGGGCCATCTGGCCGTCGTGGGCCTGCTGATGCAGGTGCTGCACTTCTCGTGCATTTACTTCGCATTGCAGTGGGGCCTGACGGCCGGCGTGGCCGGGCTGCTGATCGGGCTGATGCCGCTGGCCACGGCGCTGGGGGCCCACTTGTGGCTGGCCGAGCACATCGGCCGGCGGCAGATGCTGGGTCTTGCCGGCGGCCTGGCCGGTGTTGCACTGGTCATTGCCGACAAGCCGCTGGGCGGTGCCTGGGCTGCCTACGGCATGGCCGGCATCGGGCTGCTGGGCCTGGTGGCCGGCACGCTGTACCAAAAACGCTTCTGCGCCCACATGGACTTGCGCAGCGGCAGCGGCATCCAGATGGCCGTGTCGGCGCTGGCCGTGGCCGCTGTGGCCGGGCCGACGGAAGGCTTTGCGATCGCCTGGGCGCCCGAGCTCGTCGCGTCGACGCTGTGGCTGGGCCTGGTCAACTCGATTGGTGCCTTCAGCCTGATGTTCATCATGATCCGCCGCGGCCAGGCGGGGCAGGTGGCGCGGCTGTTCTTCCTGATCCCGGGCGTGTCGGCGCTGATGGGTTTCGTGCTGCTGGGCGAGCGGATGGAGCCACTGGCGCTGGCCGGTTTCGCGCTCTCTGCGCTGGCCGTGTGCGCGGCTGCCGCCAAGCGGTGAAAATGTGAGGCTCACCCGGGAGCCTTTAACATGAAACCCCTCGACGACCCCCAACACGACCACGAAGCGGGCTCCCGCGACGAAACGCGCGACACCACGCGCACCGACGACACCCGCATCGGCGCCGTGCGCGCGCTGATCAGCCCGGCGCTGCTGCTGGAAGAGCTGCCCATCCCCGATGCGACGCTGGAGCTGGTGGAGCGCGCCCGGCAGGAGATCAGCGCGATCCTGCACGGCCAGGACGACCGGCTGCTGGTCGTCGTGGGCCCCTGCTCCATCCACGACCACGACCAGGCGATGGACTACGCGCGGCTGCTGAAGACCGCCCGCGAAGAGCTCAGCCGCGACCTGCTGGTGGTCATGCGCGTCTATTTCGAGAAGCCGCGCACGACGGTGGGTTGGAAGGGCTACATCAACGACCCGCGCCTGGACGGCAGCTTCCACATGAACGAGGGCCTGCGCTTGGCGCGCCAGCTGCTGCTGGACGTCAACGGCCTGGGCCTGCCGGCCGGCACCGAGTTCCTGGACCTGCTGTCGCCGCAGTACATCTCCGACCTGATCGCTTGGGGCGCCATCGGCGCGCGCACGACCGAGAGCCAGAGCCACCGCCAACTGGCGTCGGGCCTGAGCTGCCCGGTCGGCTTCAAGAACGGCACGGACGGCGGCATCAAGGTCGCCAGCGACGCCGTGCTGGCCGCCAGCTCGCCGCATGCCTTCATGGGCATGACCAAGATGGGCACTGCGGCGATCTTCGAGACCCGCGGCAACGCCGACTGCCACGTCATCCTGCGCGGTGGCAAGGCACCGAACTACGACGCGGCCTCGGTGCAGGCCGCCTGCGAGGCGCTGAAGGCCTCCAAGCTGCGCGAGCAGGTCATGATCGACTTCTCACACGCCAACTCCAGCAAGAAGTACGAGCGCCAGGTCGACGTGGGCCGTGACGTGGCGGGCCAGATCGCCGGCGGCGATCAGCGCATCACCGGTGTGATGATTGAGAGCCACCTGCAGCCGGGCCGGCAAGAGCTGGCCGAGGGCCAGACCAAGGCTGACCTCAAGCCCGGCGTGTCCATCACCGACGCCTGTCTGGGCTGGGCGCAGACCGAGCCGCTGCTGCGCGAGCTGGCGGCGGCTGTCCAACAGCGCCGCAGTTAAACCGTTCGCGCCCGCAGGCGCCCACCCGTCGCAGCGCGCTCGCGCCGCGGCGGGGCGGTTTGCAGAATTCAGCCATCCCCACCGCTGAATCCTGGAGACCATGATGAAACAAGCCCTTGCCACCGCCTTGTTCGCCCTGTCCGCGCTGCTGCCGCTGCGCGGCCACGCGGCCGACGTCACGCTGGAAGTCGAAGGCCTGGACGCCAGCCGGCTGCAGGGCGCCACGCTGATGGTCGCCGTGTTCACCGAGCCGGCGAGCTGGCTGCGCCAGCCGCAGGCCGGCCGTCGCTTTTCCCTCGGTGCCGAGGCGTCAGGCGGCAAGGTGACCGTCGTGCTGAAGGACCTTCCCGACGGCCCGCTGGCTTTCAGCCTGTTCCAGGACGCCAACGCCAACGGCCGGCTGGACATGAACGCCATGGGCCTGCCCACCGAGCCCTACGGCTTCTCCAACAACGCCGCCGGCAACTTCGGCCCGCCGCAGTTCGAGCAGGCGGTGCTCACGCCCGTGGTCGGCGTGCCCGTCAAGGTCAAGCTGAACTGAGGGAGAGGGCCATGAACCGCATGCTGACCCGCCGTTCCGCCCTCGGCAGCCTGGGCGCCTTGTTCACCAGCGGCTTCAGCCCCGAGCTGCTGGCGCTGGGCCTGCCGCGCGATGGTTTTGCGGCCGACGCGCCGGAGCTGGCGCCCTTGCTTGGCCTGGACGGCCAGGGGCTAGACGGCGCCGCCGTCATCGAAGGCCGGCTGCCGGCTGCACTGCGCGGCCGCTACTTCCGCAACGGCCCCGGACTGATGCAGCGCGCCGGCCAGCGCTACCGCCACTGGTTCGACGGCGACGGCCTGGTGCAGAGCTGGACGCTGCACGACGGCCGCGTCAGCCACAAGGCGCGCTTCGTGCAAACGACCAAGTTCCGCGCCGAGCAGGACGCCGGCCGCTTCCTGCTGCCCGCCTTCGGCACGGCCATCAAGCCCGAGCGCCCGGTGCGCGGGCCCGACAGCGTCAACGCGGCCAACACCAGCGTGCTGATGCAGGGCGATCACCTCTATGCGCTGTGGGAGGGCGGCAGTGCCTACGAGCTGGACCCGGCCACGCTGGCCACGCGCGGCGTCAAGACCTGGTCGCCCGAGCTGCGCGGCATGCCGTTCTCCGCCCACCCCAAGGTCGAGCCGGATGGCACGGTGTGGAACTTCGGCACCGCCAACGGCCGGCTCGCGGTCTACCAGCTCGACGCCGACGGTAGCGTGCGCCGCCATGCGCTGTTGGACGTGGGCGCCCCGGCCATGCTGCACGACTTCGCCGTGTCGCAGCACCACCTCGTGTTCCTGCTCGCGCCCATCACGCTGGACATCGCGGCGGTGCGTGCCGGCACGTCCATGCTTGACGCGATGCGCTGGGCCGGCGAGCAGCCCACCCGCGTGCTGGTGGTCGACAAGGCCGACTTCACCCGGCAGCGCATCTTCGAGATGCCCGCTGCCCACGTCTTCCATTTCGGCAACGCCTGGGACGACGGCCGCCTGCTGCGGTTGGACTATGTGCAGAGCACGCCGCTGCCCGAGTTCAACGCGGCGGCCCAGCAGATCATGCGCGGCGAGCGCTCCACGCGGGACGTGTCGACGCCGCGTGTGCTGGAGGTCGACCTGCAGACCGGGGTGCTGCGCGTCGCGTCCCGTGACGAGGCGGTCGAGTTCCCCGTCGTCGACCCGCGTGTCGTCGCGCAGCGGCATCGCTTTGTCTGGTACCCCACGGCGGTCGACACCGGTGCGCGTTGGGGCTTCAACGGGCTGATGCGGCTGGACATCGACAGTGGTGCGCGGGAGCGCTTCAGCTTCGGCAACGACGTGGTCGTCGAGGAGCATGTGCTGGTGCCCAGGCCTGGCAGCACCCGCGAAGGCGAGGGCTGGCTGGTCGGCATGGGGTATGACGTCAGGCGCCAGCGCAGCTTCCTCAGCGTGTTCGACGCCATGCGCCTGGCCGCTGGCCCGCTGGCCCGGGCCTGGCTGCCGTACTGGGTGCCGTACGGCTTTCACGGCCGCTTCTACGCAGCCTGAGTCGCCTGGGCTGACGGTCCCCTGATCCTTGCGGGGACAGGGGACTCCGCATTGACAGTCTGCTGCAAGGCCCATATGGTCGCGCCGTTTGTGAAAGCGCTTTCAGAAAGCGCTTTCACTTTCGGCGATTGACAGCAGTTCGTCGTCGCCTCGTCACGGGATCACCCCGTACCAAAAACCAAGGAGACGACATGCTGAATCTGAAGACCCCTGTGGCCATCGCCACCCTTTTGCTTGCCGGCGCTGCCGGCGCGGCCACGAGCAACGGCATTGCCAATGGCGGGTTTGAGACCGTCAACAGCGCCAACCAGCCTGTCGGCTGGGTAGGGGCGGACTCGTCCCCCGCGGTGCTGTCCAACGACGCCCACTCGGGCGCGCATTCCATGCTGCTGAGCGCACCCGGCGGCTTCGGCGGTTCCGGGCTGCTGCAGGACTCCGTCGCTCACGGCGGCCTGCCGGCGTTGACGGGGGCCAATGTGGGCGACACGCCGGTACTGAGCTTCTGGGCCAAGGGCGATGCCAGCACCACCGGCAACGCCAAGTTCGCCCTGAGCTACATGGGTGACGGCGGCGGCGTCCTGTACGACAGCGGCCTGCAGTTCTTCCAGAACGACATCAACGGCAGCGGCTGGACACGGATCAGCTTCCAGGCTGCCGCCATCCCGGCCGGCACCAAGTCGGTCTACCTGCTGATGAACACAGCCGTCGGGCCGCTGCTGGATGGCCGCGCCAACGCGGTCTACATCGACGACATCCAGCTCACGCTGACCACCGCAGCCGTGCCCGAGCCCGAGAGCTATGCGCTGCTGATCGCCGGTCTGGCGCTGGTCGGCGCAGTCGCTCGCCGCCGCCGCGCCTGAGACCCCAGGAGACAAGCCCATGAACACCCAGATCCACACCCTCCCGAAGGTCGCCGCTGCGCTGCTGCTGTGCTGCCTCGCCGTCCACGCCAGCGCGCAGACCGTCGTGCTGGATTCCTATGGCCCTGATATCACCTTCCTGGACGGCTGGCCCAACCCGCTGACGGCGGGAAACAGCATCGCCGTGCCGTTCCAGATCACCAATGCCACGACAGTCCAATCCATCCTGACCGCCATCGAGCGCAACCCGGACTGGGCCAGCACGGGCGGTGTCACGCTGGGCATCGCGGCGCGGCAAGGCGCGCTGCCGACCGGCGCGGGTTGGCTCTACAGCACCCACCTCAACGACCCGGCCGTCAACACGACGGTGGCGCCCAAGGGCTGGTCGCTGACGGCCGGCAGCTATTGGTTGGTCGCCACGGCCGACGCCGGCTTTGCCGGGCAGTGGATCAGCGCCACCCAGGACTACACCGGCAACTGGGCCTACACCACGGTGCCGGGTGTCTGGACGCAAGAGAGCTCGACCTTCCTCGGCATGCCGGGTGCGCGCATCACCGTCACCAGCGCCGTGCCGGAACCGTCTACCTACGGCCTCATGTTCGCCGGCGGCCTGTTGCTCGCCGCCGTCGCCCGCCGCAAGTCCAACGCCCAACAAGGATGAATGCCATGACCCGTCAACCCATCGTTCGCGCTTTCAGCCGCGTGGTGGCCGGCGCCGCGCTGGTGGCCGTCAGCGCCGCCGCGTCCGCCAGCGTCACCAGCCCCGTCATCGGCAAGCTGCTCTGGTCCGAGGAGTTCAACGGCGCAAGCCTGGACACCACGCTGTGGACCGCCACCACCGGCAACGGCTGCCAGATCGGCCTGTGCGGCTACGGCAACCAGGAGCTGCAGTACTACAGCCCCAACAACCTCAGCATCGCCAACGTGCCCTTCGAGCCGGGTACGCGCGCGCTGGCCATCACGGCCCGCCGAGAGACCGTCGGCAGCAACCAGTTCACCTCCGGCAAGATTGACACGTCGGGCAAGGTGCAAGTCAAGTACGGGCTGATCGAGGTCCGCATGGCCACGCCCAAGGTCGGCGTGGGCCTGTGGCCCGCCGCATGGATGCTGGGCACCAGTCCACAGTCCTGGCCGCGCAAAGGCGAGATCGACATCGTGGAGCAGGGCGGCCGGCAACCGGCCGGGCTGCCGGCGATCTCGCCGGACCAGTTCGTCGGGTCCAACGTCATCACCTTCGCGGACGCCGCCTGCGTGCCCGGCAACGAAAGCTGCGCCGCCTCCACCGCCTGGCAGACCAAGAACTGGTACACGCCGTCGCGCTCGCTGGCCAACCGCTTCGTCACCTACCGCCTCTATTGGACCGACACGCAGATCCGCTTCAGCGTGCTGGACAACGGCCGCGAGTACGACATGTACAAGGCGCCCATCTCCACGGTCAATTCGCCCGCGCTGCAGGCGCCGTTCTACCTGTTGCTGAACATGGCGGTTGGCGGCAACTTCACGCCCGCCGCCACGCCGGAGCAGATCACCGCGCCGCTACCGGGCACTACTTACGTGGACTACGTGCGCGTCTACGAACTGGATGGCAAGGGCGAGGTCAAGCTGGGGCTGGGCATCACGCCGGAGGTCGGCAAGTTCGGGGTCTTCACCGACAACACGCTGGTCGACAACAAGCAGGTGCCCGGCGTCTCGTCCGACATCTACATCTGGAACCAGGGCTCCATGACCTCTGGCGACACGCCGCCCTACGAAGGGTCGGGCGTGCTGGCCTTCAAGTACTTCGCGCCGGGGCAGTGGTTCGGCGGCAGCATCCAGTCGCGCCAGGTGCACGACATGAGCGGTTTCCGGGGCGGCAACATCAAGCTCAAGATCAAGGCACCTGCCAACGTGGCCTTCCGCATAGGCATCTACGACACCTACACCAACCAGAGCGCGGTGACCTTCCCAGCCAACACCACCGCCTACGGCCTGGTGCGCAACGGCGAATGGGGCACGGCCACCATCCCGGTGGCCGAGATTGCCGGGCCGAAGATCGCGCTGCAGTCCATGCTGGACCTGTTCCAGTTCTTCAGCGTGGACGGGGCGCTGCCGGGCGCGCAGTTCCAGATCGCCTTCGACGACATCGTCTGGGATTCGGGCGTCGCGAGCACGCCCCAGGTGACCGTCGCCAAGGCCGCCGCGCCGGCTCCCGCCGTGGTGACCGACGCTGCGCAGTCCGGTGCCAGCACGCTCGACTTCGCCGTGGCCGCCACCGGCTGGGCCGACGTGCACTACTCGGTCAATGGCGGCAGCGCCCAGACCGTGCGCCTGCGCCTGGATGGCAAGAGCAGCCGCTACACCGCGGGTGGCTTGAAGAAGGGCGACGTGGTCGAGTACCGCTTCACCTACTGGAATGGCCAGGTGGCCGTCGACACCGCCGCCAAGACGGTGGTGCTGAAGTAAGGCAAGCCCGAGAGAAAACGGGGTGGACGCGCGTCCACCCCGCGCATCCGCGAAAATCGCGGTCATGAACCAAGACCAGCTCAAACAACTCGTCGGCCGCGCCGCGCTCAACCACGTCACGCCCGGCCAGATCGTCGGCGTGGGCACCGGCTCCACGGTGGACTGCTTCATCGATGCGCTGGCCACCAGCGGCATCGCCGTCGCGGGCGCCGTGTCCAGCTCGGAGCGTTCCACGCAGCGGCTGCTCAAGCACGGCATCAAGGTGCTGGACGCCGCCGAGGTCACCGGTCTCACCGTCTACATCGACGGCGCCGACGAAATCGATGGCAACGGATTCATGATCAAGGGCGGCGGTGCCGCGCTGACGCGCGAGAAGATCGTCGCCGACCTGGCCGAGCGCTTCGTCTGCATCGCCGACGAATCCAAGCTCGTGCAGACCCTCGGCCGCTTCCCGTTGCCGGTGGAAATCATCCCCATGGCCGCGGCGCAGCTGACGCGCCGCTTCGCCAAGCTGGGCGGCGTTGCCAGGCTGCGCGCCGGCGTCGTCACCGACAACGGCGGCCACATCCTCGACGTGACGGGCCTGTCCATCACCGACCCGCTGGCCTTCGAGACCGAGGTCAATCAGTGGCCCGGCGTCGTCACGGTCGGCGTGTTTGCGCGGCACAAGGCGCAGGTCTGCCTGCTGGGTGGTGCGGACGGCGTGAAGACGCTGACCTTCTGAGCCGCGACCGCATGCCCCGTGAGCCGCTGGGCTTCGACGCGGCGTCCCACGAGCGCCACCACTGGTGGCGCAGCCTGCTGTTCCGTTTGGTGCTGTGCGTCGGCGTGAGCGGCTTGCTCGGGTGGCTTGGCGGCTGGGTGGGTGTGCTGCCTAGCCTCATGCTGTGGGCGCGCGCCTTTGCCGCCGACCTGGTGGCCCTGGGCGAAACGGGCTGGCGGGGCCTGCGCCACCTGGCCTTCAAGCCGGTGCAGGGGCGCTTCTACCAGTTCAAGGGCCACCGCATCCGCGTCGTCGACGACGAGGTTGACGCGCAGCGCTGGCTCGCGCTGGCCGACCTCGCCACGGCGCTCGATGCGCCCATGCCCGCTGCCGTCTTCAGGCGGCGCCAGCCGCAGTCGCTGCGCGAGCTGCCCGACGGCGTCTACCTGCTCGACGAGGCCGCGCTGGCTTGGCTGCGTGCGCAGCGCAGCGACCGCGCCGGCCGCCTGGCGCTGTGGGTAGAGCGCGAGGTCTGGTACCCAGCGCGTGGCCGCAAGGCCGGCTACACGCAAAAAGGGGTGTCCGGCACCCGGCCGGACACCCCTGTCGACTGAACTGCAGGGCTCAGTTGCGGCCGACCGCGCTCCAGGCGGCGGCCACCTGGGCCGAGTAGTCGGCCCCCAGGGTGCCGACCAGCTCGGCAGCGGCGGCAATGGTCGCAGCGCGGGCGCCCGCGTAGTTGGTGCTGGACGTCATCTTCGTCGTCAGGGCCCGGTACCAGATCTTGGCGGCGGCGTTGCGGCCGATGCCCGTCAGCGTGCCCGTGCCGGTGGCGACGCGGGTGTTGCCGCTCACGCAGGTCGGGCTCTTGCCGTAGCTGCTGTTGGTGCCTTCGGCGAGCAGGAAGAAGAAGTGGTTGGCCACGCCCGAGCTGTAGTGCACGTCCAGGCTGCCGACGCCGGAGTACCAGCAGTCCGCTGAGCCACCGTCGGAGCTGGGCTTGACCATGCTGCGCAGCGAGCCGCCACCGACCATGATCTTCTCGCCGATCAGGTAGTCGCCCGGGTCGTTGGCATTGGCCGCGTAGAACTCGACCATGGAGCCGAAGATGTCCGACGTGGCCTCGTTCAGGCCGCCGGACTCGCCCGAGTAGGTCAGGTTGGCCGTACGGCTGGTGACGCCGTGGGTCATCTCGTGGCCGGCCACGTCCAGAGACACCAGCGCCTTCAGGCTGGTGCCGTCACCGTCGCCGTAGGTCATGCAGAAGCACGAGTCCGACCAGTAGGCGTTGGCGTAGTTGCGGCTGTAGTGCACGCGGTTGTAGGCGCCCTTGCCGTCGTTGGCGATGCCGGTGCGGCCATGCACGTTCTTGTAGTAGTCCCAGGTCACGGCGGTGCCGTACTGCGCATCGGCGCCGGCGCTGGCCGTGTCGCTGGTGCTGTTGTTGCCCCAGGTGTTGTCGGCGTCCGTGAAGATGGTGCCACCGCTGGTGCGGTTCTTCAGGTTGATGGTGTAGGTGTTGCCGCGGCTCGGGTCGCGCAGCTCGTAGCCGCCGCTGACGCTGTTGGTCGTCAGCGTGACGTTGCCGCTGTAGATCGTCTTGCCAGTGCCCGTGGCGGCGGCCGTGTGGATGTCGTCCCACAGGTCGAGCTGGCTGCCGGTGGCGGCGTCGACGATGACATGCTTCTCGAACGGCGTGCCGTCGGCGCTCTCGCCGGACACCGGCACGTCCCAGGCCAGCGCGGGCACCTGGTCGCGGGCGTAGAGCACCAGCTCTGGCTTGCCGACGGTGCCGTCCTGGGTACGGGTCACCACCATCGCGGCGCGCTGTGCGTTCAGCGTGGGCTTGCCGGTGGCGCCGGCCTGCCAGCGCATGGTGTGGTGCATCGCACGCAGGTTGCCCATGCGGTCGGTCTGCACGACCAGGTCGCCGCCGATGACGCGCAGGCCGCCGATGCTGCGGTCCATACGCACGTGCTGGCCGCCATCGGCGTCGACGACGATGTCGCGCACGTGGTAGCGGTGGTCGGCGCCGTGCATGCTGAGGCCGGGGAACTGGCGCACATGGCCTTCCGCGCGGCTCTGGACCTGGGCGAAGTCGGGGCGTTGGGTCTGGGCCTGGGCCATGGCGGCCGAAAGCGCCACGCTCAGCAGCGTGAGGCGAAAGATGGAATGCATCGAAGACTCCTGTGTTGTTGGCTGCGCGGCGGATCGGCCGCTGTGCTGCGCCGGTGTGGCGCGACAGTGACTTTGCGCACCCCCGGCCTTGCCGGGGCACGGGGTCATCCCGAGTTGGCGTCCGGGCACAACAGCTGCGGGTGATTCCGCTTGCCGCAATACAGCCGCCGTCTCATGCCGTACGCAGGAGCCTGCAGGCCCGCAGCCATGATTCAGCGGCGGGCAGTCCCTGATTCACAAGCCCGCGAAAGCCGGGCAAGCGTGTGCGCTCAGAAGGTTTCCCAGTCGCTGTCGCTGGTGGGCGCGGGCGCCGGGGCGGCCGGCCGGGGGGCTGTGGCGGGGGCCGGCGCGGCCTGACGCAGTGGGGCTGCGGGCTTGGCGCCGGCAGTCTTGGCGGGTGCGGGTGTCGCGGGGCGCGCTGTTGGCTTGGATGCCGGTGCCTTCGCCTTTTGGGCAGCAGGCTTGGCGGTGGCCGGCGCCCTGGCCGGCGCTGCGCGCTGTGCCGTGCCGCTGAGCTTGAACACGCCGATGGCCTCGGCCATGCGCGCCGACTGCTCGCGCAGGCTCTCGGCCGCTGCGGCGGATTCCTCCACCAGCGCCGCGTTCTGCTGCGTCATCTGGTCGAGCTGCACCACCGAGCCGTTGACGACACCGATGCCCTCGCTTTGCTCGCGGGCCGCCGCGCTGATCTCGGCAATGATGTCGGTCACGCGTTGCACGCTGTCGACGATCTCGGTCATCGTGGCGCCGGCCGCCTGCACCTGCTGGGTGCCGGAGTCCACGCGCTCGACGCTGGCCCCGATGAGGGTCTTGATCTCCTTGGCTGCACCGGCCGAGCGTTGCGCCAGCGAGCGCACCTCGGCGGCCACGACCGCGAAGCCGCGACCCTGCTCACCTGCCCGAGCGGCTTCAACGGCCGCATTCAGCGCCAGGATGTTGGTCTGAAAGGCGATGCCGTCGATGACGCCGATGATGTCGTTGATCTTGCGCGAGCTCTGGCTGATCTCGTCCATGGTCGCGACGACCTGGGAGACTGCCTCGCCGCCCCGCTGGGCCACGCTGGCGGCCGAGCTGGCGAGCTGGTTGGCCGTCATGGCCGCGTCCGCCGTCTGCTTGACGGTGCCGGTCAGTTCGGACATGGACGACGCCGCGTTCTGCAGGTTGCTGGCCGTCTGCTCGGTGCGCTGGCTGAGGTCGAAGTTGCCGGTGGCGATCTCGGAGCTGGCCGTGCCGATGCTGTCGGCCGCGCCGCGCACCTCGCCGATGAGCTTCTGCAGCGCGGACTGCATGTTCTGCAGCGCCGTCAGCAGCCGGCCGACCTCGTCGTTGCCGCCGGCGGGAATGTCCTGGGTCAGGTCGAAATGGGCGATGGCCTCGGCCATCTCGGCGGCGCGGCGCAGCGGGCCGGTGATGGAGCGGCCCAGCGCCAGCGCCAGCCACATGGCCAGCGCCAGCGCGATCAGCGCGAACACGACCAGGCTGGTGCGGGCGCTGGCGTTGGCGCTGTCCAGCGTCTTGGCCGAGGCGTCTAGCTGGTCGCGCTGTGACTTGACGATGGCCAGCGTCACCGCCGTGAGCTTGGCCACGGCTGGTTGGAATTCGCTGGTATAGGCTTGCTTGGCAGCGGCTTCGTCGCCCGACTTCTTGGCCTTCATCAGCGCCTCGCGGCCGGTCCGGTAGCCGCCGCGCGCCTGGTCCAGCGCCTTCATCAAGGCTTGCTCGGCCTCGGTGTCCATCTGCGGTTCCAGCTTCTTGAAGATCGCGTTGGCGCCCTCGGTGGCGGCGGCGGCCGTCGGGGCCAACTGGTCGCCCAGCGTCAGGTCACCGGACAGCGCGATGGCCTGGGCCCGCGCCTCGCCACCGCTGACGAAGCGGTAGTACTCAGTAGCGTCCCGCTCGGCCTGCAGGTAGTCGCCATACATCGTGGCCGACTGCGCAGCGACCCGGCTCAGGCCCACGAAGCCGATGCCGGAGCCGATGAAAGAGATCAGCAACACCAACCCGAGCACGAGGGTCAGGCGTTGCGCGATGCTGCGTGAACCCAGCAAACCGTTGAACATGTTGTCTCCTCTTGAGCCTTGTTACAACCAAGGAGTGTCCACCCCCATCTGCGGGATGAACAGCAGGGCAGGGGCGTGAAAGCGGCGCTAAATCGCTGTTTTTGCACGCCGAGCGCGCCGCATCGAGAAGCGCAGCGGGTCGACGGCGTCGAGCAGCTCGGCCTCCAGCGGCCGGGGTGAGCCCAGCGCCAGCGCGGCGGTCAGCCGCCCGGCCAGCGCCGCCCAGCTGATGCCACGTGACGCGAAGGCCGTGCAGACGAGCAGGCCGGGCCGGCGCGGCTGCAGGCGCAACTGGTCGGCCGGTTCGCCGGGCGCGGCCAGCCCGCCGATCATGGGCAGGCGGTCCGGCGCGATGAGGCGCCAGCCAACGCGGCCCGCCAGCGGCACATCGGGCGGTGTAGCCAGGCCGGCCAGGCGTGAGTAGCGAGCCAGGTTGTCGGTCTGGTCTTCCTGGCGCAGCGCGCGGTCGAGGTCGCCATCCTGCGTGGTGGCCCCGCACCAAACGCCACCGCGGCCGTCGGCGATGGCGTAGCCGTCGCCGGCGACGGGCACCGCCGGGCACCAGGCCGCGTCGGCCAGGTGGGTGAGCTGGCCGCGCTGGACGACCAGGCCTTCGCCCAGGCCCAGGTCGCCGAGCAGTGGCAGCTGGCCGTGCCCGCCGGCCAGCACGACCAGCGGCGCGCTGTCGATGACGCTGCCGTCGGCGGCCAGCAGGCACCAGCTGTCGCCGTCCTCGCGCAGCGTGGCGACGGGCGTGTTCAGTCGCAGCGCTGCTCCACTCGCGGCCAGCATGGCTCGCGTGTAGGCGCCCGGATCGATGGCGCCGCCGCCGGGGTAGAACCAGGCCGGGTGGGCCAGCGCAGTACCGGCCAGCGCTGTAGCGGCCTCGGTGGACAGGGCCTCGACATAGCCCGCCGCGCCCTGCATCGCTGCCAATGGCAGCCGCGTCTCCAGCCTCAGCAGGCCGGGCTGATGTGGCAGGCCCAGCTCGGCCAGGGCGGTTTGCGTGGCCAGCGCCGCGGCGCGATTGAAGCGGGCGTGCGGACCGTCGTCCGGGTTGACGGTGCCGTGGAACAGGCCAGCCGGGTTGCCCGAGCTGGCCTGGGCCGGGCCGGGTAGGGCGTCGAGGACGGTGCAGGCCACGCCCTGGCGGGACAAAGCCAACGCGCAGGCCGCGCCGCCCAGGCCCGCGCCGATGATGAGGGCGCGCCGGGCCCCCGGCGCCACCGGCTCGCGCCCGGCCGGGCGCTGCGGCGTGTGGCGAGGCGCGAAGCAGGCGACGGTCATCTCCGGCTTGTTGGCAAACCCCGGCGCCAGCTCGACCTCGAAGCCCAGCGCGGCAAGCGACCTGCGCATGGGGCGCGAGATGCTCCACGTCGCTGCCGTCGTGCCGGGCGCCGCGTGGCGGGCCAGGCTCTTCAACAGCCATGCGTCCCACAGCTCCGGGTTGCGCGAGGGTGCGAAGCCGTCGAGGTAGAGGGCGTCGGCCTGCAGCACCAGTTGTTGCGCCAGCGCGCGCGCGTCGCCCAGGCCCAGAAGCAGCGCCACGCGCCCGCCCTCGAAGCTGAGGCTGTGGAGCCCGGGCGTCAGCGGCGGCCAGCGTTCGATGAGCTGCGCGGCCAGCGTGGGCAGCGGGCTGGCCGCATGCACCCGGGCCAGGTCGGCGCGCTTCAGCGGGTGTTTCTCGACGCTGACAAAGACGAGGCGTTCGCAGCGGGCCGGGTCTTGCCGCCAGGCGTCCCAGGTCGCGAGGAAGTTATTCCCCAGGCCGAAGCCGGTTTCCAGCACGACGAAGTGCTCGCGCCCTTGCCAGCGGCCCGGCAGGCCGTTGCCGGCGACGAACACGTGCCGGGCCTGGGGCAGTGCACCGGCCCGTGAGTGGTAGACGTCGCCGAAGTGGGGCGAGACCGGTGCGGCGGGGTCGGAGAAGTCGACCTCGGCAGGGACGATGGGGCCGGTTTTCAAAGCTCGACGGTTTCCCCGTGCTGCGGCACACGTACCGGCAGGCCCAGCTCGTCCTGAATGCGGCAGCGCAGCGCGTCAGCGGCGGCCGGCTCGCCGTGCACGACGTAGACCTGCTGCGGTGGACGGGGCAGGGCGCGCAACCATTGCAGCAGTCCGTCGGCGTCTGCGTGGCCGGAGAAGCCGTCCAGGTGGCTGATCTCGGCATTGACCGGCACCCAGCGCCCGCGGATCTTGATCTCGCGCTCGCCGGCCACCATGCGCGCACCGCGCGTGCCGCCGGCCTGGAAGCCGGGGAAGGCGATGTGGTGGCGGGCTTGGGGTGCCAGGGCCTCGATGTAGTTCAGCACCCGGCCGCCGGTGGCCATGCCGCTGGCCGAGATGACGATGGCCGGCCGCGCGCGTGGCTGGGCCAGCGAGGCGGCGAGCTTGAGGCTTTGCGCCTGCTTGGTGACGTAGCGCACGCGGTCGGTCAGGCTGCGCGCCTCGCTGGCGGGGATGCGCAGCAGCCGCGCGTGCTTGAGCGTGATCTCGGTGGCCTGCTCGGCCATGGGGCTGTCCAGCCAGATGGGCACGTCCAGCGGCAGTTCGCCGGCATTGCGCAGGCGCTGCAGGATCAGCAGCAGCGCCTGGGCGCGGCCCACCGCGAAACTGGGGAGCAGCACAGAGCCGCCGCGCTTGAAGGTGGTGCGGAGCACTTGGGCCAGCCGGGCCTGCACGTCCTCGGCCGGGTGCAGCCGGTTGCCGTAGGTGGACTCGATCAGCACCACGTCGGCGGCGGAGGGCACCTGAGGCTGGGGCATCAGCAGGTCACCCACACGGCCGATGTCGCCGGAGAACAGCAGCGAGCGGCCGCCGGGGCGGGTGTCGCTGACGTGGATGGAGCTGGCGCCCAGCAGGTGGCCGGCCGGTGTGAAGCGCACCTCGGTGGCGCCCAGCCTCAGCTTGCCGTCGCGAGGCAGCGGGGCGAACTGCTTGAGCGTCGCCTCGGCCTCGCGCACGCTGTACAGCGGCAAGGCCTTGTCGTGGCGTGTGGCCCCCTCGCGGTTGGCGCGGCGGGCGTCCTCCTCTTGCAGATGGGCGCTGTCGCGCAGCAGTACGTCGCAGAGGTCGCGCGTGGCGCTGGTCGCGTAGATGGGCCCGTGAAAGCCCTGGCGGCGCAGCGCGGGCAGGTAGCCGCAGTGGTCCAGGTGGGCGTGCGACAGCAACACGGCGTCGACTTGCATGGCCGAGGCACCCAACGGCATCCAGTTGCGCTCGCGCAGGGCCTTGAAGCCCTGGAACAGGCCGGCGTCGAGCAGCAGGCGCTGCTCGCCCAGCGTCAGCAGGTGGCGCGAGCCGGTGACGGTGTCGGCCGCGCCGAGAAAGGTCAGCTTCATGGAGCCCCCAGGGATTGCATTGCGCCGGATTCGAGCACCTGCACGGCCGGGCCGGGTTGCGCCAGCGCAAGCTGCAGGGCGCGGGCCACGCGCTGCGGCGCGATCGGCCGCCAGCGCGCCGGGATCAGGCCGGCGACGGGCCGGGTGAGGCGCAGCGTCCAGGCTTCGCCGCTGCGGCGAGGCTGGGCCAGACTGTCGCGTTCGCCGTCAAGCAGCGAGGGCCGCGCGATGACCAGGCGCTCGAAGCCCAGCGCGGTCAGTGCCTCCTCGGCCTCGCCCTTGACGCGGTTGTAGAACACCGCGGAGCGGGCGTCGGCCCCCAGGGCCGAGACCACGGCGCACTGCGTGGCCCCCGCCGCCCTGGCCGCGCGGGCGACGACCAGTACGGCGTCAAAGTCCACCGCGCGGAAGGCCGCCTGCGAGCCCGCCTGGGCCATGGTGGTGCCCAGCGCGATGAACACGCGCCGTGGCGCGGGTAGCGTGGCCGGCAGCGCGAGCAGGTCGACGATGGCCTCGCGGCGCGTGGCGCTGGCAGGCAAGCCGGCCAGCGGGCGGCGCACGAGGGCGAGCACGGGCTCGTCACGCAGCAAGGCCAGCAACTCGCGGCCGACGAGGCCGCTGCCGCCGGCTACCCAGGTCAGATCGGGGGAGGACATGCCCCCGATCTTAGAGAGCGCTCAGCGGCTGGCGCCGCGCCGCCGCGCCAGCCACAGTGCGGCCAGGCCCAGGGCCAGCATGGGCGCGGCTGGCAACTCGGGCACGGCGGCGACCGGGTTGCCGTGGAGGTTCAGCGCAGCGTTCTGGGCACCGAGGAAGTTGCCGAGCTCGCTGGCGTCCGGCCGGCTGTCGCCGAACAGTGGCTTGGCCTCGTGGTTCTGGGGATCGAATGCGCCGGTGTAGGCGAAGAACTCGTAGCGGCGCAGCACCGCCTCCTTGCCCGCGCCGACCGCACCGCCACCGCCGTTCTCCAGCACGCCGGCGTTGGGGTTGCCGGGGTCGGTCTGCAGAAGCTGCCATTCGATCTCGGTGTGCTCTCTGGCGGCTTTGACCTTGGCGTTCTCTCCCACCAGTTCCTCCAGGCCGATCGGGCCTTCGAGCTCGGTCGCATAGACCTTGACCCAGACCGGCGTGCCGAACTGGGGCTCAGGCGCCTCGGGCGGCGGCGGGGCCTGAATGTGCGCGACGACGATCGGGGGCGCGTTGACCACAGGGCTGGGCGTGACCGTCCAGTTGGGTGCGGGCAGTGCCGCGGCCACCGGCGCGAGCGTGCCCGAACCGGGGCTACTCTCGATCAGCCAGCTGTAGGTCGTGCGCGTGGCGTTGGCGCGCAGGCCCACGCCGAAGTGGTCACACGGCGTGGCGGCGCCGTAGCCGATGCCGCCGCCGGTCCAGCAGCTTTCGCCCGGCGTCGTGAAGACGCCGCTGGGTGTGCCAGTGCTCCATGTGCCGCCGGCGAAGCTGGCCGCGTAGGTCACGCGCACGCCGAAGCTGCTGCCGGTGTTGTAGGCGCTCAGCGTCGGCGCGCCGTAGCGCTCGACGCTGCTCGGGAATCCGCGGCCGGCGCCGCCGAAGGTGTCGGTGATGTCGGCGAGCTGCAGGCCTTCGAGGTCGATCTCGAAACCGTGGGCGTCGTGGCCAGTGTCGTTGACGACGTCGAAGTTGCCGAGGGTGCCGAAGACCGTGGCCTGGGCGGCGCTGGCGACGAACAGGGTGGCTGCTGACAGGGTGGCGAGGATGGGATTGAAGCGTTTCATCGGTGGGTCTCCTGGGTCAGGGTTATTCCAGCGTGATCTGCAGGGCCTGCAGTGCCGCGGCACCGGGCCGCCAGTTGCCGCGCACGGTCAGCTTGCGGCCGTTGCGCAGGCCCGGGCTGCCGCCACCGTTGAAGCGGGTGTTGGCCGTCCATTGCACTTGCCAGCCCTTGAGCATGAAACGCTGATGGGTGATGTCAAGGCCGGTCAGGCGCCCGCTGATTTCCAGCGGCTCGGGCGCCTGGGCGGCCACCTCGGTGGCGACCAGCACGCCGTCGTGCATCGTGCCGTGCACCTCGGCCGAGGCACCGGCCTGCAGCTGGGCCAGGCCTTCTATCTGCGCGCGGCTGGCGTCCACCGGCACCCCGTCCAGCGCAAATCGGCGCGCCGACGTGAACTGCGTGACCCGGCCCTCCAGCTCGACCGCCAGTCCGTCGGGCGGACGCAGTGCGTCGTCGCGGGCCTGCAGCAGCTGCCAGCTGCCGTCCGGTAGCGGCGCTCCGAGCACGAGGCGCACGACGGCGCCGGACGCGAGGCCGGCGGGGATGATGGATGCGTCCGCCGCGCGCGCCAGCAGGCTGCCGACCTGCAGCCAGTCGGTGCCGCGGTTGTCCAGCAGGCCGCGCAGCATGGGCGCATCGTTGGGCTGGGCGCGTTCTAGCCGTGTGGCGACGATGCGGCCCGCGCTCAGGTCGAGCTGGCCCCAGACCTGCACGTCGGGCGGTGTGCCGGCCGCGCCGGGGCCGCGCAGCGCGCCGGCCGGCACGCTGACGCGCTGGCCCAGCGCGAGCAGGGTGCGGCTGTCCAGCCAGCTGGCGCCGCCGATGATCTGCGTGTCGACGATGACCGAGTAGGCCCGCGCCGATGTGGCGACGATGGGGCCGGCCAGCACACGGGCCGTCATGCCGGGGGCGAGGTCGTTGCCGCGCAGCGGCTCGCCGTCGCCGTCGCTCAGCGCGGCGCCGCGCGTGTCCAGGCTGATGCCGCCAACGGTCAGCGGCGCGGTGCCCGTGACGGTGGCGCTGAGGAAGCTCTGCACGCGGCCGGTACCGCCGGTGGCGACGCCCAGCGGATGGGCCGATGGCTGCTCGTCGGCCAGGTTGCCGCCGCCGCCGCAGGCGGTCAGGCTGGTGGCGCCGGCAAGGGCCAGCCACCGGCGGCGCGACAGCGGGGCTTCAGGGCGGTGGGTCATGGGGTGTCTCCGGGTCGGGGGCGTGGAAGGTGAAGACGCCCAGGCGTGCGCGGTAGCCGCCGGGGCGGCCGGCCGCCTGGTCGGCGGCGATCAGGCGCTCCAGCTCGGGAATGAGTTCGGCCCGCAGCCTTGCCCAATGTGTGCGGGCCAGGTCGGCGATGGCGGCGGCGGACTCTTCGCTCAGTTCGTCGGCGTAGATTGCTTGCTCGAAGTGGCGGCGGTCGCGGTGCACCACGTTGTCGGTGGCGGCAGCCAGGTGGTCGCCGACGTTGGCGCCGAGGAAGCCGAACATCTGCGCATCGTCCTGCGTGGGTGACACGCGGTCGGGCTCGAAGTACACGGCCTGGCCGTCATCCGAGAGCCGCGCCAGGCCCAGGCGCAGCATCTCGTCCAGCAGGCTGCGCGGGTGGACGTGGCGGGTGATGGACTGCGCCAGCGCCTCGAAGCTGGGCGCCGTGCCGCTGCGGGGCAGCGCCAGTGGCTTGCCGTCGGGGCCGGCGTAATCGGGGCTGGTCATCCAGTGGGCGTAGAGCCGCCCGGCGGGGCTGGGGCGCTGCGCCTGCAGCGGTGCGAGTTCACCGCTGAGGCGCGTCACCTCGCGCCGGCTCAGGCCGGTGGCGATGCTGACCTGGCTCACGTCGCGGCCCCCGGGGGCACCGCCGGCCTGGCGCGCGTCGCGCGCAGCCCGCACGAAGGCGCGCTTGAGCAACTCGTCGACTGGCACGAGCGGCAGCCCGTGGGCCACGCACAGGCGGGCCAGCGGCACGAGCAAGGCCTCCACGGCTTCAAGTAACAACTCATCACGTTTGTCCATTTGACGGGTGAATTCTGGGCGCGCAACATGAAATGCGCAATTTGTGCATTTGTTCGAAATCGTAAGCGACAAGGAGTTGCCATGCCGAGTTACACGTTGAACGTCAACGGCCGGGACCAGCCGGTCACGGTGAGCTCGGCGGACATGCCGCTGCTGTGGGTGCTACGGGACGTATTGGGCCTCACCGGCACCAAATACGGCTGCGGCATCGAGATCTGCGGCGCCTGCACGGTCTGGGTCGACGGCGAGCCGCAGAAGAGCTGCGACATGGACGTGTCCTCCGCGGCGGGCAAGCGCATCACCACCATCGAGGGTCTGTCCGCCGATCGCAGCCACCCGGCGCAGAAGGCCTGGATCGCTCACCAGGTGCCGCAGTGCGGCTACTGCCAGAGCGGCATGCTGATGCGCGTGGCTGGCGCGATGAACGCGGGCCACCACGGCACCGACATCGCCAGCGAGTGCAGCAACCTGTGCGTCTGCGGCACGTACCAGCGGATCAAGACGGCCGTGGCCGGGCTGTGACGGAGGCGACCATGAATGCACGACTTCCCGACCCGACCGGGCTGGACCGCCGCCAGTTTCTCGGCACCACTGGCGCACTGACCCTGGGCCTGACGCTGTCCGGCAAGGCCGAGGCTGCCGCCGCGACCCAGGTCAACGCCTGGCTGAGCATCGCCAGCGACGGCAGTATCACGCTCGCCAGCGGCGCCTCCGACATGGGCCAGGGCTCGTTCTCGGGTCTGGCGCAGATCCTCTGCGAAGACCTGATGGTGGACCCGGCGCTGGTCCGTGTCGTGCCCGCGGCGCCGTCGCTGGCCAGCCCAGCGCCGGTGGGCGTGGCCATCAACACCGTGGGCTCCAGCGTCACGCGCAGCAACTTCTGGCGGCTGCGCGACGCGGGAGCCATCGCGCGCGAGATGCTGGTCAGCGCAGCGATGGTGGAGCTGGGCGATGCGACGCGCGCCAACTACGCGGTGGCCAATGCGGTGGTGACCCATCTGCCGACGGGCCGGGCGCTGGGCTACGGCCAACTGGCCGCGCGCGCCGCGATGCTGCCCGTGCCGGCCTCGGCGCCGCTGGTGCCTGACGCCCAGCTGCGCTGCATCGGCAAGCCGCTGCCGCGCGCAGACATCCCGGCCAAGGTGGACGGCACCACGGTCTACGGCATCGACGTGCGCCGGCCGGGCATGGTCTACGCCGTCATCCGCCACTGCCCGACGCTGGGCGGCGTGCTCGCGGCCACGCCGGCCAGGCCAGGCGGCGCGCTGGCGCTGGTGCCCGTCAAGGTGGCACCGGGCACGGGGCGCGGGCTGGAGGCCGTGGGCAATGTCAACGCCGTGGCCGTGGTGGCCGGCACGACCTGGGACGCCTGGCAGGCCGCCCGTCGCCTGAGCCCGAAGTGGACGCTGCCGGCCAACGCGGCGGCGCTGAACAGCACCCAGTTCATGGCCGACGCGCAGGCGCTGATGGTGAGCGCACCCGCGTTCGTCACCGGCGGCGCTAACCCGCCCGGCACGGCCTACACGGTCGAGCGCAGCGGCACGCCCGAGGCCGCCATCGCCGCCAGCGACCTGAAGCTGGAGGCCAGCTACAGCCTGCCCTATGTGGCCCATGCCTGCATGGAAGTGTTGAACTGCACGGTCGACTTCCAGGCCGGCCTGCGCTGCGAGGTCTGGGCGCCGACGCAGTCGGCCAAGTCGGCGCTTGCGCTGGTGATTGCGCTCACGGGGCTGGCAGCCGACCAGGTGGCGGTGCACGTCACGGCGCTGGGTGGCGGCCTGGGCCGAAAGGCCGAGCTGGACTTCATCAGCCAGGCGGTGCAGGTGGCGATGGCCATTGGCAAGCCGGTCAAGCTGATGTGGCCGCGCGAGGAAGACTTCACCCACGACCAGTACCGCCCGATGGCACTGGTGCGGGTGCGCGCGGGGCTGAACAAGTCGGGCCAGGTGCTGGGCTGGACCTACCGCAACGTGTCGCCGTCCATCCTGGGCCAGCGCGGCGTGCCGCTGCCGGCCACGGGCGACAGCCAGGGCTACGAGGCCTCGCAGGCGCTGCCCTACGACTTCGGCGCGCGCCTCACCGAGTGGGTCAGCCACACGGCGCCCGTGCCGGTGGGTTTCTGGCGCTCGGTGGGCGCGTCCATCAACACATTCGCGGTGGAGTCCATGGTTGACGAGATGGCGCTGGCTGCCGGAGCCGACCCCTACCAGTACCGCCGCGCCCGGCTGACGAATGCACGCTGGCTGTCCGTGCTGGACGCTGCCGCCCAGGCCGCCGGATGGAGCACCGCGCCGCCCCAGGGCCGGGCGCGGGGTATCGCCATCGGCACGGCCTTCAACACTATCGTGGCCCAGGTGGTGGAGGTCAGCGCGACGACGACCGGCCCCAAGGTCACGCGGGTCTGGCTGGCCATCGACTGCGGCTGGGTCGTCAACCCGAACTCGGTCGAGGCCCAGCTCATCGGCGGCGTGGTGCACGGCCTGAACGCGGCGCTCTACGGCAGGCAGACCTTCGTCAACGGCGCTGCCCAGGCGAAGAACTTCAACAACAGCCGCATGATCCGGCTCGGCGAGATGCCGCAGGTCGTCGTCAAGCTGATGCCCCAGCCCGCCGTGCTGGACCGCGCGGCCGTGATGGGCGGCGTGGGCGAGCTCGGCGTGCCCACGCTGGCACCGGCGCTGGCAAACGCCTGGGCGCGGCTCAGCGGTAAGCGGGTCAGGGCGCTGCCCTTCTATCCGAATGCCACCATGAGCGACGGCTAAGGCGGCTGCTGCACGGGGGGCGCCGCGGCGCCCCCTCCGCCATCACGGACGCCGCCATGAAAGGCTTGCTGTGACGAACTCAGGGCCGATCAGCGCAGCACTTGCAGCAGGCGCCGGCTCAGCAGGCCGCGCAGGTCGCGCCGTTGGTCGCAGACGATGTGGGTGTAGACGACATCTGCCGTCGGCTCGTAGATGACGCGGTTCTTGCCGGAGACGAGCTGGCGGTAGCGATCGCTGCCAAGTTCGGCGAGTTCGTCGGGCACCGCGCCCGACGGCGGGAAGACCTTCAGCGTATCGACCGTGGTCCGCAGCCGGGCCAGCGTGTCAGCCCAGGCCGGCGCGCCGACTTTGTTCAGCACGTAGCGGCGAATGTCTTGCAGATGCTGCTCCGCACCGGGCAGGACGACCACCCTCACGCGGCGTCGCCCTTCTCAAGATCGGCGAACACGTCGTCGGCCTCGCGCCCACGCCCGGCGGCGATGTCGCGCTGGCCCAGCGATAGCAGCTTCAGCAGTGCCAGGGTCTCCTGCTGGCGCTCCTACGCATGCACGTCCATGACCACCAGCCGCGCCTCGCCGTTCTGGGTGATCAGCAGCGGCTCGCCAGACTCGGCAATGTCGTTGGCGATGCTGGCCGCATGGCTCTTCAGGCAGCTGATGGGTTTGACTTGTGCGGTGAGCATGTCGGCGCCTTCGGGAGAGGGTGGTCGGGATATAGACCCAATACGGTCTTACTCATCGTCCAGCAGCGCGGCCAGCGCCGCGGCATCCAGCGGCGCGGCGCGGCCGTCGCCCTCCAGCATGCCTTCGGCCAGCCCGCGCTTGTCGCGATGCAGCTCGATGATGCGTTCCTCCACCGAGCCGGCCGTCACCAGCCGGTAGACGGTCACCGGCCGCTGCTGGCCCATGCGGTGGGCGCGGCCGCTGGCCTGGTCCTCGGCGGCGGGGTTCCACCAGGGATCGACGATGAGCACGTAGTCGGCCGCTGTCAGGTTGAGGCCGAAGCCGCCGGCCTTCAGGCTGATCAGGAAGATCTCGCCCTCACCCCGCTGGAACGCCGCCACCCGCTTCGTGCGCTCGGCCTGCGGCGTGCTGCCGTCCAGTCGCTGGAAGGGCAGGTCCATCTGCGTGACGCGCTCGGCCAGCAGGTCCAGATAGTCGGTGAACTGGCTGAAGACCAGCGCCTTGTGGCCGCCGTCCACCAGCTCGCGCACGATGCGTTCGAACTCGGCCATCTTGGCGCCCACCAGGCCCAGTTCGGGTGACACCAGTCGGGGGTCGCAGGCGGCGCGGCGCAGGCGCATCAGCTCGGCCAGCACCTGCATGGGTGCACCACGCTCGGGGTCGGCTGCCGCTGTGGCCACGGCCGCACGGGCGTCGCGGCGCAGCGCTTCGAGGAAGTGGCGCTCGGGCTCGCTGGGCTCCACGCGGTGGACGATTTCAGTGCGCGGTGGCAGGTCCTGCAGCACCTGGGCTTTGGTGCGGCGCAGCAGGAAGGGCGACACCAGCCGGCGCAGCCGGGCGCGGGCCGCCGTGTCCTGCTGGCGCTCGATCGGGCCGGCGAAGCGCTCGTTGAACTGCTGTGCGGTGCCCAGCAGCCCGGGGTTGATGAGGTTCATGACTGACCACAGGTCGGCCAGCCGGTTCTCCACCGGTGTGCCCGACAGCGCCAGCCGGAAGTCGGCGTCGAACTCGGCCACGGACTTGGCCCGCTTGGTGGCCGCGTTCTTCAGCGCCTGAGCTTCGTCCAGCACCAGCGTGGCCCAGCGTCGGGCGGCGAAGCGTTCAGCGTCGATCTGCGCCAGTGCGTAGCTGGCCACGATGACGTCACCCGGGCCGGCAGCCTGCAGCAGCGCGTCCCGGTCGGCGGCATCGGCGTAGACGCGGCAGTTCAATGTGGGTGCGAAGCTCAGCGTCTCGGCCTGCCAATTGCCGCAGACAGACGTGGGGGCCAGCACCAGCGCCGGGCCGGCGTCGGCGCGGGTGAGTAGCAGCGCCAGCGTCTGGATGGTCTTGCCCAGGCCCATGTCGTCGGCCAGGCAGGCGCCGAAGCCGGCGGCAGCCAGCCGGCTCATCCACGCGAAGCCTTCGGCCTGGTAGCCGCGAAGCTCGGCGCGCAGCGACTTCGGTGGCAGCGGCTGCAGCGCGGCGGCGGCTGTCAGCCGCTCCACGCGGGCCTGCCAGGCTGGATCGCCCGCCAGCTGCACGCCGGCCAGGCCCTGCTCCAGCCAGGCGGCGCTGGCGAAGGGCAGCTGCAGCTCGCCTTTCTTCGTCTGGCCCAGCGAATCCAGGTCGCGCAGCTGCTGGCGCAACTGTTCGGACAAGGCCAGGTAGTGCCCCTCTGCCAAGCGCACGAAGCGGCTCTTGCTCGTGCGGCTCAGCGCCAGCAGCTCCTGCAGGCCCAGCACGCGGCCTTCGTCGACGCGGGCCTCGCCGTTCACCGCCAGCCAGTCGCGCCCGCTGCTGACCGAGATCTGCACCGCGCTGCCGTCGACCGGCAGCACGCGCACTGGCTTGCCCTTGGGCCAGGCCAGCGCGGCGATGCCGGGCAGGCCGGGCAGGCGCTCGACGGCGGCCAGCGCATCCTCGGCGTCAGCCAGCAGCCAGGGCTGATCTGGCGGCTGCTCGGGGTCGAGGAAGGGCAGGGCGGCGATGACGGCGGCGCGGTGCTGGCCTTCGGCCTGCAGGTCGCGCTCGGTGGCCAGGCTCAGGCCCTCGTGCAGGCACATCAGCCGCTCGCGGCCCTGGCCCGGCGTGACGGCGGGCCCGAAGTCGCCGAAGGGCTGGGCCACCAGGAGCAGTTGAAGGCCGTCGCCCTGCGGTGTCAGGCGGGCGTGCAGGCGGCTGTCGCCGGCCACGGGCTGACCAGCGTCGGCGTCGGAGTGCAGCTGGAAGTGGCCGGTCAGCACCTGCAGCGCGGCGCCCAGTTCGGCAGTGGCGTCAGCCGGCACCTGCCAGCCCTGCGCCACCAGTTCGGCAACTCGACGCTGCGTCGGCGTGATGCGGATCAGCCGCGCACGGCCCGGGCCTTCGCGCAGCACGCGCTGGCTGTTGCGGCGCTCGCGTTCCGCGTCGGCCTGGGCGCCGAACAGCGCGCCGGCATGCGGCGAGTCGGTGGCGATCAGCGGCGGGTGCAGGTGGAACTGGAAGGCCGCGCCCGCGCCGTCGCCGCCCACGCGCCGGACCTCCAGCTCAGGCAGGCCCTCGGTCAGCTCAACCCATTGGCCCGGCGCGTCGGCCAGCATGAGGTGCGGATGGCCGATCAGCGCGACCAGGGCCTGGCTCACATCCAGCCGCAGGTCGTGCACGCCGGCCCAGGCATCGCGCTCGATGTGGCGCAGCACCAGGTTGTCGCGGCTGCGCTGGGCGCCCTGCTTCTTCAGCTTCGCCAGCGTGACGGGCTTGAACTTGACGCCGCCGCGCACGCCGGTGGTCATCTCCAGCGGCTCCAGCGTGTGCACGCGGCCGACGGCGTCGAGCTTGAGCTGCCAGGCCAGTTCGGCCTTGGAAGCGGCGCCGGCTGGCTTGCCGTCGTCGCTGAGGCTGGTGATGGCAGCCAGCGCGTCGCGCCAGGCCGGGCGGGGCTGGCTGAGCATGCTGGCGACGCGCGAGGGTTCGGCGCCGCCGAGCTGCAGCCGTTGCAGCGCCGCGCCGACGTACTCGGCCAGCAGCGCCTGCTCGGGCCGCAGCCGGGCGAGCAGGTCCGCGCCAAGCTCGGGCGTCCAGCCGGGGGCGGGCTTGCCCAGCCAGGCGCACAGCAGCAGCCGGTCCACGGGATGGGCGTCGCCCGGCGCGCGCGGCGTGAAGGCGGCTTCGAGGAAGCTGTCCTCGCCCAGTCGCACGCCGATGCCGTGCGCCCACAGGCCCCAGGCCTCGTAGGCCGTGGGGTTGCGGCTGCCGGATTCGGCGACCGCGTACCTGCGTGCCTGCGCCCAGGCCTTGGGGTCGTCCTGGGCCAGCAGGCTGAGCAGGTAGAGCCGCGCGGTGTCCAGCGACAGCGCGTCGCGGCGGCTGCGGGTGGCGGTGTGGATGCCCTTGATGGCGGACTCGAAGCCGGCGCCGGCCTCGACCCAGCGGCCGGCGGCGAGCGCGTGCGTGGCGGCCAGCAGCGTGACGCCAGGGCCTTGAAGGCCTTGCAGATGCCGCTGGGCACTGTCCAGCTCCAGGGCCAGCAGGTCGGCCTCGGCCAAGCGCGCGCGCAGCGGAATGCCAAGCGACCCGGCGGCGTCGGTCCGCAGCCAGGCGCGCAGGTCGGCGCGCACCGGATGGCCGGCGGGCAGTATGTCCAGCAGATGGCCCAGCAGTCCCTCGCGCAGTTCGGGGTCGATCTGCGGCAGCAGGCCAGGCAGCCAAGGCTCGATCAACGCCTGCGCCTGCAGCAGCGGGTCGCGCAGTTCGGTCAGGCAAGTGGCGAGCAGTTCGCGGAACTCGGCGGCCGGCAGGCCGGAATAGAGCATCAGCCGCAGCACCGCCTGCCTGTCATCGGCATTGCGAAAGCTGACCCAGGCGATGGGGTCTCGCCACTGGCCGCGGCCTGGGCCCAGCAGCCACAGGCGCTGGCGCCAGTAGTGCTCGGCCTCGGGCAGGGTCAGCAGCGCCTGCAGGCGCTCGGCATGCCTGGCGAGATGCGCGCGCGTGCCCTTGTTGAGCAGTGCCTCGGCCTGCCCGCGCGCGACCACGGCCTGCAGGCCGTCGCGCACGCTGTAGTGGTCGAAGGGGCTGCCATCAGCGCGCTGCCGGCCCGTCATGTCCAGCCACTTCAGCACGGCGGTGATGCTGGCGAAGCCGCCCAGCAACAGCAGCACATCCAGCAGCGCCTGCAGGTCGGTCTCGGGCAGGGCCGGTGAGGCATCGGCGGCCGGTCGGTTCTTCTCCGCCTTGAGCTGACGGACCTTGTCCAGCATCTCCTGGGCGGTGATGACACTGCCATCGGGCAGGTTGAATTTCAGCGAGTGGTCGAGCGGGGGGCGTGCCATGGCGCGGGATTAGATCAGCCAAAAAAAAGCGGCCTGCCCCTTCAAGGGCAGGCCGTGTCGGCGAAGCGCTGTAGATCAACCCATGCCGCATGCAGGCGGCACAGCCTTTGACCCGCGTCGCACAGTGCGCAGGCACTGTGCTAAGCCAGGTCTCAGCGCTTGGGCTGCGTCAGGCGCGGGCCGTTGTTGTGGCGCGGAGCGCCGCCGTTGTTGCCGCGCGCGGGCTGAGCGCCAGCCGCGCGAGGCGCATGCTCGGCGTGCGGCTTGGGTGCCGTCTTGGCACCACCCACGCCGGTGTGGCCGCCGCCGGGCTTGCCGCCCGGGCGGCCTTGGGCTTCACGGCCACCGTCGCGCGAGCCACCGCGGCTGTCGCCGCCACGGCCGGCACCGCCACCGCCGCCACCGGGGCGGCCACCGCGGCCACCACCGTTGCCGCGGCCATTGGCCCCAGCCGGCGGGTTGGGGTTGCGGCCCCGGCTGCCGTTGGGATTGAGCACGGTGCGGCCCAGCACGATGGGTTCGGCCCGCTCGTTGGGGTCGGGCGCAAAGCCAGCCACGACCTCCTTGGGGATCTCGCGCTTGATGAGGCGCTCGATTTCCTTGAGGAAGCCGTTCTCGTCGATGCAGACCAGGCTGACGGCTTCACCTTGCGCACCGGCACGGCCAGTGCGGCCGATGCGGTGGACGTAGTCCTCAGGCACGTTGGGCAGCTCGAAGTTGACGACGTGGGGCAACTGGTCGATGTCGATGCCGCGCGCCGCGATGTCAGTGGCCACCAGGCAGGTCAGGTCGCCGCTTTTGAAGTCGGCCAGCGCCTTGGTGCGCGCGCCTTGGCTCTTGTTGCCGTGGATGGCCATGGCGCTGATGCCCTGGTCGTTCAGGTAGTCGGTCAGGCGGTTGGCGCCGTGCTTCATGCGCGTGAAGATCAGCACCTGGTGCCACGGCTGCCCATCCTGGCCGCCCTTGATCAGGTGGACCAGCAACTCCTTCTTGCGCTCACGGCCCACGGGGTGGACCTTCTGCGCGATCTGGTCGTTGGTCTGGTTGCGGCGGGCCACTTCGATCAGGGCCGGCTGGTTGAGCAGGCGGTCGGCGAGGTTCTTGATCTCGTCGCTGAAGGTGGCCGAGAACAGCAGGCTCTGTTTCTTGGCCGGCAGCAGGGCCAGCACCTTCTTGATGTCGTGCACGAAGCCCATGTCCAGCATGCGGTCGGCTTCGTCCAGCACCAGGATCTGCACCTGCGACAGGTCCAGCGTGCCTTGCTGCGCGTGGTCCAGCAGGCGGCCGGGCGTGGCCACGAGGATGTCAACGCCGTCGCGCAGCTTGTTGATCTGCGGCTGCATGCCGACGCCACCGAACATCACCATGCTCTTCAACGGCAGGTACTTGCCGTAGGTCTGCACGCTTTCCTCGACCTGGGCAGCCAGTTCGCGGGTGGGCGTCAGCACGAGGGCGCGGATGGCGATCTTGCCGCGCTTGTTCAGCAGCTTCTCGCCGGTGGACAGGCGGTGCAGCATGGGCAGCGTGAAGCCGGCGGTCTTGCCGGTGCCAGTCTGCGCGCCGGCCATCAGGTCACCACCGTTGAGCACGGCGGGAATGGCCTGGGCCTGGATGGGCGTGGGGGTGGTGTAGCCAGCGTCGGCAATGGCCTTGAGCAGCGGCGCTGCCAGGCCGAGAGAATCGAAACTCATTCGGTAGGGGAGTGAGCACGCCTGGTCGCGTCGCCTGCCGCGCCGCGGAGAGCGGCGCCAGTCTTCGGGCAGGGCGGGCAGCGTGCAGGGGCTGAAAAGAGAACGCCGCGCAAGACTGAGAAGCGCGGCGGTTGAGAGCATTCTACTTGGGCTGGACCTGCACCCAGTCGACGCTGAGCCAATTGGCCGGGGAATGCGGCACGGTTATGCCGGCCTTCATGGCCCAGGGGATGACTTGCCGGTGCAGCGGGATCAGGTTGACCTGGTCGCGGTAGGCCTGCAGCGCGGCCTTGACCAGCGGCTCGCGCTTGGCGGGGTTGGTCTCGATGCTGGAGGCGGCGGCCAGCGCGTCGCCCTTGTCGTTGACAATGCCGCTGTAGTTGCCCACGCCCACGCCGTGCTCGCCACGGTTGCGCAGCACCGGGGTCAGCATGACCTCGGCGTCCACGGTGCCGCCGCCCCAGCCGGCCAGGTACAGGCTGGTGTCGAACTTCTCGACCTTGGGGAAGAACAGCGTGCGTGGCATCGCGTTGACGCGCACCTTGACCTTGAGCTGGGCCCACATGCTGGCGATGGCCACGCACAGCTTCTCGTCGTTGATGTAGCGGTTGTTGGGGCAGTCCATCGTGACCTCGAAGCCGTCGGCATAACCTGCCTCGGCCATCAGCTTTCTGGCGGCGGCCAGGTCGAAGGGCAGGCGGGTCTCCAGCGTCGCGTCGTTGTAGCTGCCCAGCGGCGATGGCGTCAGCGCGCCGGTGGGTTGGGCGTAGCCGGCCATAAGCTTGGTCTTGATGGCCTCGATGTCGATGGCCTGGTACAGCGCGCGGCGCACGCGGATGTCCTTGAACGGGTTCTTGCCGCCCGGCGCCTGGCCGTACAGCAGCGTGTCGCGTGTCTGGTCAAGCCCCAGGAAGATCAGGCGGTTCTCCGGGCCGTCGATGACCTTGAGGCCTGGCGTGCGGCGCAGGCGCTCGATGTCGCGCGAGGGCGGGTCCAGCACCAGGTCGATCTCGCCGGTGATCAGCGCGGCGGTGCGGGTCGAGTCGTTGGCGATGGGGGTGAAGGTAAATTCCTGGACGTTGCCCTGGTCCGGTGCGGTCCGGCCCCACCAGGCCGGATTGCGCTTGTAGGTGGTCTTCACGCCCGGCTCGCGGCTGACCAGCACGAAGGGCCCAGTGCCATTGGCGTGCAGGTTGGCGTAGTTGTCTTCCTTCTCCTTGAAGTTCAATGGCCGGGTGAGCTTGTGCTGCTCGCACCAGCGCTTGTTCATGATGAGCAGGTTGATCAGGTGCTCGGCAAATATGGGGTTGGGCTTGGTCAGCGTGAACTCCACCGTCAGCGGGTCGATGGCCTTGGGGCTACCCACCGCGTTGGCGTAGACGCGGAACGGTGAGTTCTCGTCGCGCAGCCGCTGCATGGAGAACACCACGTCCTCCGCGCTGAACGGACTGCCGTCGTGGAACTTGACCCCGGCGCGCAGCTTCACGCGCCACAGCAACGGGTTCACCTGCGTCCACTCGGTGGCCAGCGACGGGCCCAGGCTCTGGTCGCGCATGCGTCGCACCAAGAACTCGTAGACCTGGCTGTTCAACGAATTGGTCATCAGCTCGTTCTGCGAATGCGGGTCCAGCGTCTGCAGGTCGCCCTGGGCGGTCCAGCGCAGGGTCTGGGCCTGAACGAGTCCTGTGGCAAGCGCGAGCAGGGCAACGAAAAGGTGGCGCATGTGATTCTGGCTTCCTGAAAACACGGGCTCGGCGACAATAGCAGGCAACGCAGGCCTCCTCGGGGGCCTGCCGCCATTTCAGCCTCACAGGATTTGCCCATGGCCCAGTACGTCTTCAGCATGAACCGCGTCAACAAGACGGTTCCCCCCAAGCGCCACATCCTCAAGGACATCTCGCTGAGCTTCTTCCCCGGCGCCAAGATCGGCGTGCTGGGCGTGAACGGCTCGGGCAAGTCGACCATCCTGAAGATCATGGCCGGCGTCGACAAGGAGTACGAGGGCGAGGCCATCCCGATGCCGGGCATCAAGATCGGCTACCTGGAGCAGGAACCGCGCCTCAATGCCGACCAGACCGTGCGCGAAGCGGTTGAAGAAGGCATCGGCGGCGTGCTGGCCGCCAAGAAGCGCCTGGATGAGGTCTATGCCGCCTACGCCGAGCCGGATGCTGACTTCGACGCGCTGGCCGCCGAGCAGGGCGAATTGGAAGCCATCATTGCCGCCGCCGGCTCCGAGAACACCGACCTGCAGCTGGAACTGGCCGCCGACGCGCTGAACCTGCCGCCGTGGGACGCCGTCATCGGCGTGCTGTCCGGTGGCGAGAAGCGCCGCGTGGCGCTGTGCCGCCTGTTGCTGTCCAAGCCCGACATGCTGCTGCTGGACGAGCCCACCAACCACTTGGACGCCGAATCGGTGGACTGGCTGGAGCAGTTCCTCTCGCGCTTCCCTGGCACCGTGGTGGCCATCACCCACGATCGCTACTTCCTGGACAACGCCGCCGAGTGGATTCTGGAACTGGACCGCGGCCATGGCATTCCCTACAAGGGCAACTACTCCACCTGGCTGGAGCAGAAGGAAGCCCGCCTGGAGCAGGAGCAGCGCACCGAAGACGCCCGCACCAAGGCCATGAAGAAGGAACTGGAATGGGCGCGCCAGAACCCCAAGGGCCGCCAGGCCAAGAGCAAGGCCCGTCTGGCCCGCTTCGAGGAACTGTCCGACTTCGAATACCAGAAGCGCAACGAGACCCAGGAAATCTTCATCCCCGTGGCCGAGCGCCTGGGCCATGAGGTTATCGAATTCACCGACGTGTCCAAGTCCTTCGGCGACCGCGTGCTGATCGACAACTTGAGCTTCAAGGTGCCTGCCGGTGCCATCGTCGGCATCATCGGCCCGAATGGTGCCGGTAAGTCCACGCTGTTCAAGCTGATCGCCGGCAAGGAGCAGCCCGATTCCGGCACGGTCAAGATCGGACAGACCGTGAAGATGGCCTTCGTGGACCAGACGCGCGACGACCTGTCCAACGAGAAGACCGTGTGGGAAGACGTGTCCGGCGGGCTCGACATCCTGAACGTGGGCAAGTTCCAGATGCCCAGCCGTGCCTACTGCGGCCGCTTCAACTTCAACGGTGGCGACCAGCAGAAGAAGGTCGGCATGCTCTCCGGTGGTGAACGCGGACGCCTGCACCTGGCCAAGACCTTGATCGCCGGCGGCAACGTGCTGCTGCTGGACGAACCGTCGAACGACCTCGACGTGGAAACCCTGCGCGCGCTGGAAGACGC
>JACPYV010000009.1 GCA_016195825.1 Burkholderiales bacterium
CGCGGTCGCATACAGCGACACCGTCTTGCTCGGCTGGTAGACCAGGCCGGCGCGCGGCGAGGTGGCACTCAGCGACTGCTCCACCAGCTTGCCGCTGTTGTGGTCCAGCACCGACTGGTCGTACTTGTCGTAGCGCACGCCCAGCAGCAGCTTCCACTGCGCGGACAGGTCGATCTGGTCTTGCGCGTAGACCGACTTGGAGCGCTGCTCCTCGTGCGTGGCGGTCAGCGGCGCGGCCGGGAAAGCCGGCGGCGGGTTGCCGTAGACGGGGTTGTAGAGGTCGATATCCTGGCTCGCCAGCCGCCGGACACGGAACTGCAGGCGGTCGTCGGTGAACTTGTAGCCGTCCACGCCGAACAGCAGGTTGTGCTGCAGGCCTGCGCCGCGCACCTTGCCCAGCACCTCGAAGCGGCCCGACACGTCGATGGCCGAGTTGTCGCGCGAGCGGCGCTGACGCACCACGGTATGTCCGTCGGACCGCAGGAAGGTGTAGCCGTCGCCCAGCACGGAGACCTCGGTCGAGATGCCCTGGATGGAGCTCTCGCGGTAGCTGACACCGGTCTGGATGGACCAGTCATCGTTGAAGTAATGCTGCACGAAGACCTGGTTGCCGGTGGTCTTGATGACGTGCGGGCCGTCGTTGGGTTCGCCGAAGTAGCGCGAGCGCGGCACCACGTCCAGCTTGCCGGCGACGGCGACCACGCCGCGGTCGAAGCTGGCCTCCTGCTTGGAGTATTCCAGCTCGTAGGAGATGGTCGTGTTCTCGCCCAGCATCCACAGGAAGGACGGCGACACCATCGTGCGCTCGGACTTGACTGTGTCGCGGTAGCTGTCGCCCTTCTCATGCGCTGCATTGAGGCGGAAGGCGATCTGGTCGCTGATCGGGCCGGTCAGATCGGCCGTCTGGCGGAAGGTGTTGTAGCTGCCGCCGGACAGGCCCAGGGTGTACTCGGGCACGAACAGCGGCTTCTTGGTCGTGATGTTGACCGTGCCGCCGGGCTCGCCGCGGCCGTACAGCGCCGAGGCCGGACCCTTGAGCACTTCGACCGAAGCCGTGTTGGCCGAGTCGCGCACGCCGTTGTAGCCGCGGCTGTAGTTGAAGCCGTTGACCATGTAGTCCGAGCCGAAGTTGGGGTCGCCGGTGAAGCCGCGCATCGCGTAGCTGTCCCACAGGCCGCCGAGGTTGCTTTGCTTGGAGATGCCGCTGCCCAGGTCCAGCGCGTCGGCCAGCTTGGTGATGCCGGCATCCTCCAGGATGTCGGCCGACAGCACGCGCACGCTCTGCGCCATGTCGCGCACGGGCGTGTCGGTCTTCATCGCACCGGTGGCGGACAGCGTGCGATAGGGCTGCCTGGCCCCCTGCACCTTGACGGTATCGAGCTTGTTGGTGGCGTCCGACGCCGGCACTGCATCGCCCTCGGCGGCCCACAGGGCCGGGCTGCACACCATCAGGACAGCCGCGGGAATCGCGGCGCGGGAATAGCACTTGGTAGACATCGCGAAAACTCCTGGGAAAGAACGGGCTTGGATAGCGGGAAGGGAACGGGGTCGTCAGCGCAACGTGAAGCGCACGGCGAGGGACTGGTTCTGGGGCGTGGTGATCACGGCGACGACCTTGGCGCCGGGACCGAACTTGAGACCGTTGGCGACCAGCGCGTTAGGCGTGGCGGGCTTCAGCGGCGCGTCGGCCTTGACGCCCGCCAGCAGCACGCCGAGCTTGCCGCCGAAGCCAGCTGTGGCCATGGGCTTGTCGTGGTCCTCGATGTAGATCGTGGCGCCGTCCTCCTGGGCCACCAGCTCGAAGCTGAGGTCGTTCGCCATTTGCACCACCCCGCCGTGCCGGGGCGTGCCGCCGCCGTGGGCGATCGCGGCCGGCGCCGGCAGCAGCGCGGCCAGGACCGAGATCCACAGGCTCAGGCGTCGTAACAGAGCGCTCATCAGAAGGCCTCGCGGGTGGGGAGTTGCTGGGCCTCGGCCTCGGCGGCCTGCTGCTCGGCGATCAGGCGGTGCGTGGCGCGCTCGCCGACCAGCCAGAACACCACCGGCGTCAGCAGCGTGTCCAGCAGCGTCGAGCTGATCAGCCCGCCGAAGATGACGACGGCGACCGGGTGCAGGATCTCCTTGCCCGGGGTGTCGCCCGCCAGCAGCAGCGGCGTCAGCGCGAAGGCGGCGACCAGGGCCGTCATCAGCACGGGCGTCAGCCGCTCCAGCGAGCCGCGCACGATCATTTCCTGGCCGAAGCGCTCGTTCTCGAAGCGGCACAGGTTGATGTAGTGGCTGACCTTCAGGATGCCGTTGCGCGTCGCGATGCCAGCCAGCGTGATGAAGCCCACCATCGAGGCCACCGACAGCGTCACGCCGGCCAGCCACATCGCCACGACGCTGCCGATCAACGCCAGCGGGATGTTGGCCATGATGACGCCGGCCAGCACCGCCGAGCGGTAGCGCGAATACAGCACCAGGAAGACCATCGTCAGCGACAGCAGCGACAGCACGACGATGAGCCGCGTGGCCTGCTCCTGGGCCTGGAACTGGCCCTCCAGGCTGATGAAGTTGCCCTCCGGCAGCCGCGTATCGGCGATGGTCTTGCGGATATCCGCGATGACCTTGCTCATGTCGCGACCGTCGGTGTTGGCGTAGACGACGATGCGGCGGCGACTGTTCTCGCGCCCGATCTGGTTGGGGCCGTCGCTCTCCTCCACCGTCGCGATGGCAGACACCGGCAGGCGCCCGGCAGGCGTGTCGATCAGCGTTCGGGCCAGGTCCTGCGGGCTGCGCTGACCATCTGGCAGGCGCAGCACCAGGTCGTAGCGGCGCTGGCCGTCGACGATCTCGGCGCTGTGAGAGCCGTCCGTCAGTGCCTGCAGCGTGCGCATGGCCTCGCCGGGCGACAGGCCCGCCTGAGCCGCCTTGCGCTGGTCCAACCGCACAGTGATCTGCGGGATCAGCACCTGCTTCTCGACGGTCAAGTCCACCAGTCCCGGCACCTTGCTGAGCTTGCCGCGCATCTGCTCGGCCAGGCCGCGCAGCGTGTCGATATCGTCGCCGAAGATCTTCAGCGCGATCTGCGCACGCACGCCAGACAGCAGGTGGTCTAGCCGGTGCGAGATAGGCTGGCCGATGGCCACCTGGGCTGGTAGCACGGACAGCTTCTCGCGGATGGCCGCCATCACGGCCTCGCGGTCGCGCTCGCTCTTCTTCAGGTCGACGTCGATCTCGGACGAGTGCACCCCTTCCGCATGCTCGTCCAGCTCCGCGCGGCCGGTACGGCGGCCGACCTGCGTCACCTCGGGCACCTCGCGGATCAGCGCTTCAGCCAGCCGGCCCAGGCGGTTGGCCTCGTCCAGCGAGGTGCCCGGGTTGAACATCATGCCCAGCACCAGCGAGCCCTCGTTGAAGGCTGGCAGGAAGGCGCGCGGCATGAAGGGCACGCTGGCCGCGGCCACGAGCACGGCAATGGCGGCCAGGCCCACCAGCCCACGGGCGCGCGGGAAGGACCAGGCCAGCAGCCGGGCGTCGCGCGTCTTCAACCAGCGCACCAGCGGGCTGTCCTCATGGTCCAGCCGCTTCATGCGCGGCAGCAGCCAGGCGCACAGCACCGGCGTCAGCGTCATCGACACGGCCATCGAGGCCAGCACCGACGCGATGTAGGCGATGCCCAGCGGCGAGAACAGCCGCCCCTCGATGCCCGGCAGCGCGAACAGCGGCACGAACACCAACACGACGATGGTGGTCGCGTAGACGATGCCCGAGCGCACCTCGACGCTGGCCTGGCGCACCACCTCGCGCACCGGCAGCGGGTTACCGGCCGCACGGTTCTGCTTGAGGCGACGCAGGATGTTCTCGACGTCGACGACAGCGTCGTCCACCAGCTCGCCGATGGCGATCGCGATGCCACCCAGCGTCATCACGTTGATGGACTGGCCCAGCAGCTCGAACACCAGCGCCGTCACGGCCAGGGACAGCGGGATGGCCGTCAGCGAGATCAGCGTCGTGCGCGCCGACAGCAGGAAGGCGAACAGCACAATGGCCACCATGACGGCACCGTCGCGCAGCGCCTCGGTGACATTGCCGACCGAAGCCTCGATGAAGTCGGCCTGGCGGAACAACACCTTGGGCGCGGCAACGCCAGCCGGCATGCCGGCCTGCAGCTCCTTGAGTGCAGTCTCGATCTGGCCGGTCAGGCGCACCGTGTCGGCGCCCGGCTGCTTCTGCACGCTGACGATAACGGCGGGCACGCCGTTGTAGCCGGCATCGCCGCGCTTCATGGCCGGCGCCACACGCACTGCGGCGACCTGGTCGAGCAGCACGGCCCGGCCGTCCTTCCAGGCCACGGCCAGCCCCTGCAGGTCCTCGATGCGGTTGGTGCGCGCCATGTGGCGGATCAGGTACTCGCGGCTGTTCAGGTCGATGAAGCCGCCGCCAGCGTTACTCGCAAAGCCGGCCAGCGCCGTCTGGATCTGCGTCAGCGACACGCCGGCCTGAGCCATGCGCACCGTGTCGGGCTCGACGCGCAGCGTGCGCACCTCGCCGCCGATCGGGATGACCTGCGACACGCCGACGATGGACAGCAGCCGCGGCCGCAGCACGAAGTCGGCGTACTCGCGCACCTGCATCGGCGTAGCGGCCTTGGTGTCGCCCGCCTTCAGCGGCAGTGCGATCAACATGACCTCGCCCATGATGGAAGACACCGGCCCCATGACCGGTGCGATACCAGCAGGCAGCTGCTCGCGCACCAGGGCCAGACGCTCGCCGACGATCTGCCGGTTGCGGTAGATGTCGGTCCCCCAGTCGAACTCGGCGTAGTGAATGGCCAGGCCCACGCCCGATGTCGAGCGCACGCGCGTCACGCCGGGCATACCGTTCAGTGCGGTCTCAATGGGCACGCTGACCAGCTGCTCGACCTCTTCCGGCGCCATGCCACCGGCCTCGGTGAGCACGGTGATCAGGGGTTTGTTGAGATCGGGGAAGACGTCGACTGGCGTGCGCCAGGCGGTGATGGCGCCGTAGACCATCAGCATGGCCGCGAAGGCCAGCACGAAGAGCCGGTTGTGGAGGCTGTAGCGGACGATCCAGTTGAACATGATGTCGTCCGTCCGTTCAGCGGATCTGCGCGATCAGCGATGCGCCCTGGACGACGACGCGGTTCGCCTCGCCCAGGCCCTGGGTCACGACGACCGAGTTGCTGTCCAGCGGCCGGTATTGCACCGGCTGCGGGATATAGCGCTCGGCGCCCGACTTGATCCAGACGATGGGCTCATTGGCCGGGTTGCGCACGACGGCCTGGGCGGGCAGCACGAAGCCCTTGAGCTGCATGTCCAGCGTGACGATGACGCCCAGCGTCTGGCCGATGGCCAGCGGCAGGCCGACGCCTTTCTCAGCCTGGGCGCGGAAGGTCAGCGGCAGCAGGCCGTCGCGCAGCACGCGGCCGGCACCGGCCAGGGTCAGCTTCACGCCGGCCTGGTCCTGCAGCTTCGCACCAACGATGCGCGAGGCGATGCTGGGGTCCGCCGTGCTGGCCTCGACCAGCACGCGTGCCGGGTCCACCACCTCGAACAGCACGTCGCGCGGCTCGACCACCTGGCCGGCCAACGCCGCCGTGCTGGCGATCACGCCGTCGACCGGCGCCACCAGCGCCTCGCGCGCCTGCAGGCTGGCGCCGACGTCGCGTTCACGCGCCGTCAGGCTGGCCAACTCGGCCTCGGCCGCGTCGATCTCCTTGCGCGGCACACTGCCTTCCAGCGAGCGCAGCCGCTGCACGCGCTGCGCCGCGATCTCGCGGTTGGCGCGCAGCTCGCTCTGCGCGGCCTGCTGGTTGGCCTTGGCGAAGGGCTCGCCGTGGAAGCGCACATAGGCCAGCACTTCGCCACGGCGCACCGCCTGGCCGGCCACCGGCAGGCCCTTGGGGCCGGGCTCGATGCGTCCGCCCTGCGCGGTCTGCACGCGGCCGCTGGCGTTGGGGTCGACGACGACGCGGGCCGGCAGCTGCAGCGCGGCCGGCGCGTCGGTCAGCGGCACCATGCGCGTCAGCAGGCCCATGCGGCGCTGGGCCGGCACGGGCACCTGCACGCTGCCGTCAGGCAGGCGGGCCAGGCCGTCGACCTTGGCAACGGCTGGGCCGTCGAGATGTTCGCCGTTGGGGCCATGGGCGCCCGGCGAGGCCTGGACCGCGCCGATCAGCAGGGCCAGCGTCAGCAAGCTCAGTGTCGTTTTCATCGTGCGGCTCCAAATGCATTGCGGCGGCGGCGCAGCAGCACCGCGGCGAGAACAACCAGCAGGCCGGCGCCCACGGCGATGGCGGCGCCACGGCGCAGGCCGCTGCCGGTGCCCTCAGCATGGTCGTGGTCGTCATGCGCAGCCACGGCCAACGTGCCGTCCAGCAGGTCGCTGTCGGCGCCCGCGGTCACGGTGAAAACCAGGGAGTGGCTGCCGGCCTGTTGCAGTGCGTCGACCAGCTTCTTGTCGCTCAGGCGGTAGCTGCCGGGCTCGGCCTCGAAGGCGGCGCGCGCCTTCAGGTTGCCGAGTTCGACATCGAGCTGGGCACCCAGCACGGCCTCATTGGTTTCGTAGCGGCTGACGTACAGAACGAGGCCCGAGGCAGCCAGGCGGCCGACGATCTCGAACTGCTCGGAATGCGCTTCGATGCGCGGCAGGCCTGAGCTGACGGAGACGGCCGCGGGGCCGTCGAGATGCTCACCGTTGGGGCCGTGGGCGCCGGGCGATGCGAGGGCCAGGCTGAGCGGCAGCAGGCACAGGCCAGCGGCCAGCGCCAGGCGGCTCTTGAGAGAAGAAGGATTCATGGCAGGACACCTGAAGCTTGGAGATAGCGCGCGCGGGCATTGCCCTGCGCGGCCTGTTGGCGGGCGAGTGCGGCATCGGCCAGGGCGGCGGCCTGGACGGCCAGCAGCAGCTCGGGCAGCGCGGTCTCACCGGCGCGGAATGACTTGTCGAGCAGCGCCGCGCGCTGGCGCAGCAACGCCGCACGATCGCGTTGCAACGCGGCCTGGCGGTCAGCGGCCTGCTGAGCATCGCGGGCGATGGCCAGCTCGGCGGCGAGCTCCAGGCGCGTGCGGGTCTGCTCGGCCAGGGCCAGGTCGAGCGCACTCTGCGCAGCGGCGCGAAGCGGCTCATTGCGCACGGCCGTGCCAAAGGGCACGCGCAGCGCCAGCACCATGCTGCCCTGGCTGGGATCGCCTCGTGCACCCCGCTCGCTGCGGTACGTGACGCTCAGCTCGGGGGCCTCGGCGACGTCGCGCCGTGAGACCTCCAGCTGGCGCCGCGCCGTGTCCACGGCCAGCGATTGCTGGGCCAGCAGCGGGTGGCGGTCCTGGTCGAGCGGGTCGGTCTCGGGGGCCGCGGGCTCGGTGGCCTCGATGTCGGCCTCCAGGCCCGTCAGCGCCGTCCAGCGCTGGCGCTCGGCACCGAATCGCTGCTCAGCAGCGTCGAGCTCGGCGCCAGCAGCCAGACTTTCGCCCTGGGCGGCCAGCGCGTCGCTGCGCGCCAGGTCGCCGGCCTTAACGCGCCGCTCGACGTCAGCGGCCAGGGCCTGCAGATAGGCCTTCTGGGCTCGGGCATTGGCCGTCTCGGCCTTCAGCCCCGCAAGGCTCCAGGCCAGGTCGCGCAACTGGCCGGCCAGGCGCAGTCGCGCCACCTGAACGCCCTGGGCGGCGAGGCTCGCTTCGCTGTCGGCGGCGGCCTGACGCGCGCCACGCTGGCCAGGCAGCCACAGCGGCAACGCGATGCCGACTTCGTTTTCCTGCACGCCGCGGTTGTTCTGCCAGCGGTCGCTGCGCTGCGACAGCGACAACGCCGGCGATGCGGCCAGATAGCTGGCAGCGGCCTTGCGCTCGGCGTCGGCGCGCAGTTGCTGGGCCTGTGACGCAGCGCCGGCCTGGGTCCGCTGCCAGGCCGCTTCGACAGCCTGCGCCAGCGTCACTGGCACCGCTGCCGCCGGCATCGGGCCGAGCAGTGCTGCACAGCAGACCATCGCTGTGGCGACGGCGCGTGAGCTGATCCTGTGGGTGGGTTTCAAGTTCTTCCTGCCGATCTCGAGCTGCCACGATCCGGCCGCGCGCCGCTGGCGCGCAGGCCATGAATCTGGCTGCTGCATGGACAACGCTCACCGCGACGCTCGTGCCTGTCGGCACCGGTGCGGGAGCCCGCGCGGGATCAGGCGCGGTGTCTGGGCGGTCGCCGTGGACCGGCGAGGCAGGGGTCGACCGGCTCAGCTTCCGACAGCGCCGGCGGTCGCGGGCTGCTCACTGCCACGAACGTGCCGCCGAGGCCGGCGGGCAGAGGCCCCATGGCACTGACGCAAGCGTCCTGGCCCATGTGATGGTTGGAGTCCACCGAATGGTCCTGGTGGTAGCTCTGGTGAGGTTTCAGCGTGACCGATGCCAGCTCGGCGGCAAAGGCCTCGAAGCCCGCGTCGTCGTCAGCCGGGGCCTCGGTGACGGCGTGGTCATGGTGGTGCGACAGACCCGACCAATGCATCACCGCATGCAGGGCTTCGGCCGGGTTTGCCACGCCGACCCAATGGCCGCCCAGCGAGACTGCTTGCAGCAGCATCGACATCAGCAGGGCGGCAATGACGACCGGGCGGTTCATGAAGCAATTATGTAAGTTGCCCTCCAAGCCCCCTGTTGTTTAGGCCCCTGTGCACGCAATCTCATGTCGATTTGGCGGGCCGGGCGCAGCACAGTCTGCTGCATGCCGAGTGCTGGTGCGCCAAGCTCGTGCATTGGTGCGCATTTGCACCAATGGGGACGGGAAGCCAGCGGCACATCCTGCGGCACGACCCCGCCTGCGGAGTCGGGAATGTCGTTCGCGGCGCGCGATGCGCAGCCTATGCCGCGGGTTTACTCCTAGACTGAATCGGCCCTGCGGCGGCATTGGAAGGCTGCAGGCGCATGGTCGCTACCCAAGAAGATCCGATGCCCGCACCCCTCCAGTCCATCGCAACACCCGACACCCTGCCCGCCAGCGCCGACTGCGTCGTCATTGGTGCCGGCATCGTGGGCGTCAGCGCCGCCTACTGGCTGGCGCGCGCCGGCCAGCGCGTCGTGCTGCTGGAGAAGGGCCGCGTCGGCGCGGAGCAGTCCAGCCGCAACTGGGGCTGGTGCCGCCAGCAGAACCGCGACGCGCGCGAGCTGCCGCTGTCCACCAAGAGCCTGGCGCTGTGGGAGGACATGGCGGCCGACATCGGCGACGACATGGGCTTCTCGCGCTGCGGCCTGCTCTATCTGTCCAACGACGACAAGGAACTCGACACCTGGGCAACCTGGGGCAGGTTCGCCCGCGGCGTCGGCGTCGACACCCGCATGCTGACCGCCGCCGAGGCGGCCGAGCGCGGCGCGGCCACGGGCCAGGCCTGGAAGGGCGGCGTCTGGTCGCCCACCGATGGCATTGCCGACCCTGCTCGCGCAGCACCGGCCATCGCCCAGGGCGTGCTCAAACATGGCGGCTTCGTCGTGCAGGGCTGCGCGGCGCGCGGCATCGAGCGCGAAGGCGGTGCCGTCAGCGGCGTCATCACCGAGCGCGGCGTCATCCGCACGCGCCAGGTCGTCCTGGCCGGCGGCGCCTGGGCAGCGAGCTTCCTGCACCAACTGGGCATCAGCTTTCCGCAGGCCGCCATCCGCAGCTCCATCCTGTCGGTTGCGCCGGGCGCCCAGGGCCTGCCCGCGGCGCTGCACACGGCCGGCGCCTCGGTGACGCGGCGCGGCGATGGCGGCTACACGCTGGCCATCTCCGGCTTCGGCAAGGTCGACCCCACACCCGGCATGCTCTACGGTGCCAAGCACTTCGTGCCGATGTTCGCCAAGCGCTGGCGCATGCTGTCGCCGGGCGGCCTGCAGGCCTGGCGCGCGGGCTTCGAGACGCGCAGCCGCTGGGCCATGGACCGGCCGACGCCGATGGAGGCCGTGCGCGTGCTCGACCCCAAGCCGGCGCGCGCCACGCTGGACCTGACGCTGCAGCACGCCCGCGCGCTGTTGCCCGCGCTGCGGCAGGTGAACGTGCAGGCGGAGTGGGCGGGCTATATCGACTCGACGCCGGACGGTGTGCCCGTCATCGACGCTGACATCGGCGTGCCGGGCCTGCTGCTGGCGGCAGGCTTCTCGGGCCACGGCTTCGGCATCGGTCCCGGCGCCGGCCACCTGGTGGCCGACATGCTGCTGGGCCGCCCGCCGATCGCGGAGATCTCGCAGTACCGGCTGGCGCGATTCGGCCAGGCGCAGTGGGGCAAGGTGTCGGAGTTTTAGTCCGGGTGCGGGCCAGTGGAGGCGGGTGCCGCCCGCTACCGTCCTTCCCGTCCACTATCTGGGTCGCTCAAAGCGGCTCTCAACGTTGAAATTTGGCGGGCGACGTAGCATTCCGCTGCGATGCCAGGTTAGCCATTTCTGCCATCCAAGGCTCTTTTGCAAGCCTCGCTCGGTTGGAAGGCCGGCTCAGTGAAGCGCTCCCTGTGCACCGAGTACTCGACAAAGCCGAGCATCGGCAAATGACGGACAAGCGTGACGTCATAGCCACCCTCCGACGTTGTGGCATTGCCGAACGAATAAACATAGCAGCCGAACCGATCTGTACTCCGCTCACTGTGAATGGGTGGCAGATCCCCGACTACTAGGGCGAGACCCACGAAGCCGACAGTTCCGACGACGAGGCCAAACAGCAATGGAACGGATGCAACCAGTCCAGCCGGCACGCCGATGAACTTTGGGCGCACACGAAATAGCGAGAACGCCAGAATTCCGAAGGCTGCATAAGCAACGCACGCAATGAAGACATTGGCTTCAAACAGCGAGGTCGATATGTCGAGCGCTGACGCGGCCACCACTCCCACAACTATGCAGACCAACCACCCAAAAACACGACGCTGAATGATGGGTTGCCAAGCAACCATGACGCGTGCGGCTACGCCGGCCAACACCGGCGTGCCGAGCAACGCCACCAATGTTGCGAAGAGGACGAAAGGCCCGGAAAGCATTGAATGGCTAACGTAATGTATGGGGGATCGCCAACGATTCTTGCCTAAGACTTGAGCATGCACTCCTACCGTTCCGCAACGCCAGCTGAGCAAGGTGCCAGTCGGGAGCTGGGCCGAGCGGTGACGCCATGGAAGCCGCGAACCCATGTCCGGTAGAGGCTTACGCGGACCATGGGCAGCCGTTTGCCTGCGCGTTCTCGTGCGGCGGCGCTTCCTCGGTCTTGCACTTTGAGCCGAGCCCCGGGATATGCGGCAATGGCGCGTTTTCAGGGACGGCGAGCCGTGGATGTGTGCAGGTCTGGACCGCCTCTGGAGGTCCATGCAACGCGAGATGAGTCCGCCGCTTGGCCGCTGGCATTAGCGACAAGTCCCAACGCGTCAAACCCGCTCCTGGCCGCTGGCCTGCAGTCAGTCTCACGCCTAGCCGCGCGGCTTGAAGATGTGCACGGTCTCGCCGCGCGCCAGCATCTCCACCAACTGGGCGATGCGCCTGGCGCGCGTCTCGGCCTTCACGGCCGTCTGGATGAGCCACAGCACCGCGTAGCGGTTGGAAGCATTGATCGTTGCAAAGAAGGCCTTGGCCCTCGGTTCGGCGTCCAGCGCCGCCAGCAGGTCCTCGGGCACCGTCGACGTGCGCGCGCCGTCGTAGGCCCGCGCCCAGCGCCCGTCGGCCTTGGCGGTCGCTATCTGCGCGTGGCCCGGCGCCTGCATGCGGCCCGCCTCGATGAGCGCCGCGACCTTTTCGACGTTGATCTTCGACCAGATGCTGCGCGCACGCCGCGGTGTGAAGCGCTGCAGAAAGTGCTGGTCGTCCAGGCCCTTCTTCTGGCCGTCGATCCAGCCCCAGCAGAGCGCGATCTCCACCGCTTCGGCGTAGCTGACGCTGGGTTCGTCGGCGCCCCGCTTGGCGATCTTTAACCAGAGGCCGTCGGAGCTGGCGTGATGCTTCTTCAGCCAGGCCTCGAAAGCCTTAGCGCTCTTGAACAGCGTCGGCGAAGCGTCGGGTTGGACGGTGGATTTGGCGGCGGGCATCGCACGAAGTGTGCGGCAACAGAGCCCGCCCCGGTTCGCCGCACGGCGACGTGCCGCGGGCGGCCAGTCAAGCGAAGGTCACTTGATGACGAAGCGCGCGCTGTTGTTCTGCTTGTCCTCGGTGGTCACGATGGCGATGACCTTGTCGCCCTTGACGAGCTTCACGCCCTTGGCGACAAGCTTGTCGCCCGCGGGCTCCAGCTTGGCTTCGGACTTGGCGCCGGCGCTCAGCACGGTGAGCTTGCCGCTGAGCTTGGCCGTCGGCACGGCCTCGCCGTGGTCATCGAGGTAGAGCTCGGCCGCATCGCCCTTGGCGACTAGTTCGAACTTGAGTTCGCCAGCCATCTGCACGATGCCGCCATGGCGGGCGACACCGTCGCCGTGGGCCCAGGCGGTGCTGGCCGTCAGCGCGGCAGCGAGCAGGAGGAGGGTGGACAGTTTCTTCATGGCAGCACCTTGAGGCAAAGACGGGACGACATCATTCGGGTTCATGGGGAAGAGCGAAGGAGAGCGACGCGAGGTTCTCCACCGCGTTGGTCTTGGCAGCGTCCTCGGGCGCCGACTTGAAGACGGCGACGATGACATTCAGGCCCTGGTTGCGCACCTTGATCGTGACAGTGCCGTCCTTGCCGGACTTCGCGCCCTTCTCGTCAGGATCGTTTACCCAGTCGGACAGCACGCGCGCGCCGGCCACCGGCTTGCCCTGGTAGAGCACGCGCAACTTCAACGGCTGACCCGCCTTGACGGGCAACGGCGTCTTCACCGGCACGATCTGCAGCGTCTGGCCGGGCAGCAGCGGCACCGGGCCGTTCAGCTCGCGGCGCAGATGCACGCCGTACTTGTAGTTCTTCTCGCTGATGATGGCGCCGGGCACCTCGTCCTTGCCCTTGTTGTGCCACTTGCCGTCGGGCGTCTTGCTCCACATGCCGTAGTCCATGACGGCGGCGACGAAGGCGGGCTGGTTGTCGATGTCGACCGTGACGAGGGCGCCGTTGGTGACCAGCTTGGATGGCACTTCCTGGCCGTCGTCGTCGTAAGCGCCGAAGCTGGTGATCTTGGGCAGCCGCTTCACCACGTCGAGATCGTCGGCGCCGACGCCGAAGACCATCGCAAGGGAGTTGGCACGCTGTGCGAACCAGAAGCCATGGGCCTGGGCGCCACTGGCGAACAGAAGACCGGCCGCGAGGGCTGCCGATGTCAAGATCTTGCCGAATGCCTTCATCAATGCTCCTTGAAAACGGGGGCGAAAAGTCCAACGAACAGCGATAAGTGTTGGCCAGAACGCGGAGTTGAATCTGCCGTTTGCGGCAGGCCCCGAAGGAGGAAGCTGCGAAAGCCGATCGAGGAAAAGCGCGTTGAACCGCGGCTCAGGGTTCCTGTGGGAACAGGCGCTCGATCGGGTAGTGCGTCTTGATGAAGGGCGACTTGATGACGATGAAGCTGAAGTACTTCTCGATGCCGATGTTGCGTTCGAGCAGGCCTTCGATGATGGACTGGTAGTGGTTGACGCCGCGTGTCATGAAGCGCAGCAGATAGTCGTAGCCGCCGCTGACCAGATGGCATTCGAGGATTTCGTCGACCTCGCGGATGGCGGCCTCGAAGCGCGCGAAGTCCTCGCGGTGGTGGTCGGACAGCGTGACCTCGGTGAAGACGGTCAGCGTGTCGCCGAGCTTCTCCAGCCGCAACTGCGCGCCGTAGCCGGAGATGTAGCCAGCCTGCTCCAGTCGCTTGACACGGATCAGGCAGGGGCTGGGCGACAGGCCGACCGCGTCGGCCAGGTCGACGTTCGTGATGCGCCCGTTCTTCTGCAGCTGGCTGAGGATGCGCAAGTCGAGGCGGTCGAGCTTGAGAGGGGCTACCACGATGCTTGGCTTGGTGAACGCTGGAGTGCCGATTCTCCGCGCACCGGAGTCACTTGAGGGCGGCGCGCACGTCGGGCGCCGCCAACACATCGTCCAGCGTCTTCTTCAGGCGCTGGCCCATCTGTGCGAACTCGTCCGCCGTGAAGCACAGTGCCGGCGCGAAGCCCAGGATGTGGTCGCCGAAGGAGCGGAACACCAGGCCGTTGCGGTAGCCGGTGTCGAACAGACGATCCGCCAACCCCAGACTTGCGTCGAAGCCACGCTTCGTCGCCTTGTCGCTGACCAGTTCGAGCGCACCCAGTAGGCCGCGGTAGCGCACGTCGCCCACCAGCGGGTGGTCGGCCAGGCCGTCCAGCACGGCCGCAAAATGCGGCGCCACCTGCTGGCCATTGGCGAGAATGCCGCCTTCCTCGTACAGCCGCAGCACCTCCAGCGCCACCGCGGCGCTGACCGGGTGGGCCGAGTAGGTGGCGCCATGGCCGATGGCCGCACCGGCGGGCGCCCCGTCGGCGATGCCGGCATAGACCTGCTCGGACATCAGCATCGCACCCATCGGCGCATAGCCCGCCGTGAGGCCCTTGGCCAGCGTCATCAGGTCGGGCTCCACCCCCTCCGCCTCGCAGGCGAACATCGGCCCGGTGCGACCGAAGCCGGTGATGACCTCGTCGACGACGAAGAGGATATCGAGTTGGCGCGCCGCGTCGCGCATCGCCTTCAGCCAGCCCTTGGGCGGCACGATGACGCCGCCGGAGCCCTCGATGGGCTCGCAGAAGAACGCGGCGACATTGCCCGCGCCCAGCTCGGCCACCTTGGCGCGCAGCGCGGCGACCGACGCCGCGATGACGGCCTGGTCGTCGCCAGCGTCTGCACTGCGATAGGCATAGGGCGAGGGAATGTGGTGCTGGTTGGGCAGGGGCACGTCGAAGCCGCGATGGAACAGCGGCAGCGCGGTCAGACCTGAGCCCATCGACGAGGAGCCGTGATAGCCGCGCTGCAGCGCGATGAAGTGCTTCTTCGCGGGCCGGCCGGTGTTGTTGTAGTACTGCGTGATCAGGCGGATGGCCGCGTCCACGGCCTCGGAGCCGCCCAGCGTCAGATAGACGCGCGTCAGCGAGGCCGGCGTGATGTCCACCAGCTTGGCCGCCAGGCGGATGGCCGGCTCGCTGCCGAAGTGGAAGTAGCCGGTCGCATAAGGGAGCTTCCTCATCTGCTCGGCAGCAGCCGCCACGATGCTCTCGTGGCCGTAGCCGACATTGACGCACCACAGGCCCGCGAAGGCATCGAGCAACTCGTGGCCACTGGCATCGCGCAGCCAGGCGCCCTGCCCCGACTCCAGCACCGTGGCGCCGCGCTGCTCATGCTTGCGCCAAGGCGCCACAGGGTGGATCAAATGTCCGCGGTCCTGCGCGAGGAGTTGGTCGAGATGGGGGTTGGCGGGGTGCTGCATGACGTGCGAAACCGGCTTCGTGGATACGCAGTCAGCTTAGGTGCGGCCTCAAAGCGGGTGATGCCAAAAAGGCCGGGGGCCACAGCGATCAAGCCGCTTTGTTCGGGCGTTCGCGGCAGAACCTGCGGCAATCAATTGAACGCCGAGCAGGTCTGGGGCGCTCTCAAGCCAACGCTGAGCCGTTCCCGAGTTTGCTCGACGCCCTCAGGGGGCCTGACGCACAGCGGCAGGCTTGGGGGTGCTCAGTAGCCGCGCTCGCGCGCGACGAGGCCGGGGATGGGCAGTCCTTCACGTACCGCGCGGATCACGGCCAGCGCGTGCAACGCCCCTTCGCGGGCGTCCGTCTGCGCGGCGACGTGCGGCGTGAGGATCACGCGAGGATCATTCCAGAGCGAGTGCTCCGCGGGGAGCGGCTCCGGGTTGGTCACGTCGAGGATGGCCGATGCAAGTTGGCCCGAATCGAGCGCACGTGACAGCGCCCCCATGTCGAGGTGCGCGCCACGGCCGGCGTGCACCAGGCGCGCGCCCTGCGGCAGCTTCGCGAACAAGGCCTCGCCGAGGATGCCGCGCGTGGACCCGGTGAGCGGCAGCAGGCAGACGAGGATGTCGGCGCCGCCGAGGAAACTGTCGAGTCCGTCGGCGGCAAACATCTCGACGCCATCAACCGGCGTTCCCGACAGGCTCCAGCCGCGCACGCGAAAGCCCAAGGTGCCGAGGCTGGCGGCGGCCAGCCGTCCGATCCGACCCATGCCCAGGATTCCGACGGTACGAGCACCGGCCGCCATGACCTTGCCCGCCCTCCAAAGGCGATTGCGGGCCTGCGCCAGGTAGGTAGGCATGTCCCGGTGCGCCATCAGCGTCGCCATCACGACCCAGTCGCGCACCATGGTCTCGATGCCCGGCGCGATCGTGCGCGACAACGCAATGCCGGCGGGCAGCGGCGGCAGGTGGTCGACGCCAGCGCCGACCGAAATGACGGTCTTGAGTCCGGTATAGATCGACAGATCCTGGGGCGGCACCCAGCAGGCGATGTGATCGATGGCGGCAGGCTCGGCCACGGACGCCTCGCCGACGACGATGGACTCTCCCGCTGCGGCGAACACGCGCGGCCAGACCTCGCCTCGCTCCGCCGTGGAAAGCAGCAGCAGCGCCATCAGTCAATAGCCGACGATGGCCTTGGTTCCGAGGTTTTCATGGACCTGTTGCAAGGCAACACGACTTGCGGCGCCGAGGCTCAGAGGCCCACGAGACCCGCAAGGCCGCCGATGTCGGAGATCTCGGCGTAGCCATAGCCGGGCGCGCCCGGTTCGTGCCGGCGACTGACGAAGGCCTTGTCCTTGATGCCCATGTCGGTCGCCGACATCAGGTCGTAGCGCATGCTGGACGACACATGCAGGAAGTCCTCGGGCTTGGCATCGAGCTGCTGCACCATGTACTCGAAGGCGCGCAGCCGCGGCTTGTAGGCCTTGGCCTGCTGGGCGGAGTAAACGCGGTGGAAGGGCACTTCCAGCTTGGCGACGTTGTGCACGAGCTGGTGGTCCATCGCATTCGACAGGATGACGAGCGGGATTTTTCCGGCGATCTTGCTCAGTCCGGCGACGGTGTCGGGGTGCGGACCCCAGGTCGGCACGGCGGCGTAGATCTCGGCCACGTCGGCTTCGCGGAAGGGAACGCGCCACTTGTTGGCCGTGCGCAGCACCGCGTTGTAGACGACGTCGTAATAGGGCTTCCAGTCGCCCAGCACCTCGTCGAGGCGGAAGGCCGAGAAGTCGGTGCAGAAGGCGTCCATCTGCTCCGGTGCGATGCGGTCGGCGAACAGCCGCCGCGCCCAGGGTGCCATCTGAAAATAGATCAGCGTGCCGTAGCAGTCGAAGCTGATGTACTTGGGGCGGAAGACGATGGACATGGTGGCCTTTCCTGAGCCTTGAACTTGCGAAAAAGTGTAGTGAGCGAGCTGCAGAATGATCTGTGCTTGTCGCCCCGCACGGCGGGATGAAATCGTGAATTGGCGCAGCAGGCGACGCAGCCATGCGCCGGCGGTGTCAGCCCAGCGCCTGCGTCACCAGCGCGTAGCGGTGCACGCCTGTCACGGGCACCGGCACCGGGCCGCGCACCATCTCGGTCGGGCCGTCGACGCGCATCAGGCCGAGGCTCTCCAGCCACTCGGCCAATCCGCTGTCGAAGTCGATGTCGATGCGCACGAACTTGCCCGCGCTAAGGCCAGCGAGGTGGGCGATCAGCGCCTTTGCGCCGCGCGCATCCGGCGCGATCACCGGACCGATGATGAGGCCACGACCGAAGCGGCGCAGCATCGCGAAACCGCGGCACACGCCCTCCTGGTCCAGCACGACGGTGTCCGACGCGGCCAGCAGCTCGCGCATCAGCGCCTCGCGCGGCATGCCGCGTGCCGCGGTATCGAGGTCGATCAGCACGCCCGCATCAGCATGGTCCGACGGGCGCAGCCGCCAGCCGGGATCCAGCGCCACCAAGGGCGCAGACTGCGCCGTGCCCTGGTGCTGTCTGACCTCGCCGGTGCGCACGAAGCCCAGGCGTTCGTACAGGCCACGCCCCTCGGCCGTCGCATGCAGCAGCACGCTGCGATCCTCGAGGTCGGCCAGCAATGCCTGCACGAGCCGGAAGCCGATGCGCCGCCCTTGGCATTTCGGGTCGACGATGACGAGGCCCAGCGTGGCGTGCGACGGCCCCCAGGGCCAGCTCATCGCGCAGCCCACCAGCTCGCCGTCGCGTTCGGCCACCACGCCGCTACCGAAGCGGAACGCGAATTGCCAGTCCGCCAGCCGGTGCGGCCAGTGCACGGCCTGCGACAGGCCCAGGGCGGTGTCGAGGTCAGCTTCCAGCAGGGCGCGCAGAACAATGCCGTCGGTCGACGGCGTCGGGGCGGGGTTCACGATCTTCAAGATGGGCTCCAGGGCGGAATTCTCGACGTCATCCTGGCTATCCGCGACGGCCAACGCTAGGACGATCTTGCTGTTTCCGAAGAACCGCAGCTTGCGCTGCAGGCGTCACCCAACTCGCAACGATCTGCGCTGCGCGGTCGGCCAACAAAGCCAAATTTCGGAGTGCCGTCCCTAGCATCCAACTCAGCGTACGCGCCGTGACAGCAGGACCCCTCCGTGCAAGCTCTTGACTCCGATCGACTCCAGGTGCCCAGTGGGCAATTCATTCACGGCCGAAGCCAATCTGCGCTTCAAAAGCGTGCTGATCGACTTCGCCAAGCCGGCTTGAGGTGCATGGTCGCCTCGCCTCGGTGCGGGCCGCAGCCTATGCCGAAGCGAGGGGTCAAAAAGACAGTTTCATGTGCCGCCGGTGTCCACAAGCCCGCATTTTCGTTGGCCTCACATGCTTCAATGAAATCCTTCTGACACACACCGTGACCCAGGTAGATCTGCCGTGAAACTCGACTCCTACTGGACCGACTCTGCCCAGGCCTTCCAGCCACAAGCCGCCGACCTGCCGGCGCAGGCCGACGTGGTCATCGTGGGCGCCGGCTTCACTGGCCTGTCCGCGGCACGCACACTGGCGCAGCGGGGCCGACACGTCGTCGTGCTGGAAGCCTGCGACCGCGTGGCCAAGGAAGCCTCGGGGCGCAACGGCGGCCACGTCAACAACGGCCTGGCGGTGGACTACGTCGCTGCGGCCGAGCAGTACGGCATCGAGCAGGCACGCGCCTGGTACCACGAGTTCGACGCCGCCGTCGATTCGGTCGAGGCCCTGGTGCGCGAGGAGCGCATTGCCTGCGACTTCCAGCGCAACGGCAAGCTGAAGCTGGCGACCCGCCCCGCGCACTACGAGGCGCTGGCACGCAGCCATGAGCGCATGCGGCGCGAGGTGGACCGTGACGTCGAGCTGCTGGACGCCCGCGCCGTGCGCGACGAGATCGGCAGCGACCGCTTCGTCGGCGGCCTGCTGCAGCGCAAGAGCGCGCAGATGCATATGGGCCGCTTTGCCACCGGCCTTGGGGCCGCCGCCGAGAAGCGCGGCGCGCAGATCTACCTGAACACACCGGTGCAGCGCCTGCAGCGCCTGGGTGCCGGCAACGAGCACATCGTGCACACCCCGCGCGGTACCGTCCGTGCCCGCCAAGTGCTGCTCGCCACAGGCGCCAGCCTGCACGGCGGCTACGGCAGCTTCGGCTGGCTGCGCAGGCGCATCGTCGGCATCGGCAGCTTCATCATCGTGACCGAGCCGCTCGGCGAGGAGCGGGCGCGGGCTCTGCTGGCTGGCCGCCGCACCTACGTCACGATCGCCAACATCCACCACTACTTTCGTCTGACGCCGGACCACCGCCTGGTCTGGGGTGGTCGGGCGCGATTCGCGATCTCCAGCCCGACGTCGGACCAGAAGAGCGGCGACATCCTGCGAGAAGGCCTGGAGCAGACCTTCCCGCAGCTCAAGGGCGTAGGTATCGACTACTGCTGGGGCGGCCTCGTCGACATGAGCCGCGACCGCCTGCCGCATGCGGGCGAGCGCGACGGCGTTTTCTACTCGCTGGGCTACAGCGGCCACGGCACGCAGATGTCGGTGCACATGGGCCAGCGCATGGCAGAGACCCTGCTGGGCAACGCCGCCGCCAACCCCTGGCGCGACCGGCCCTGGCCGGCCATCCCCGGCCATGTCGGACCACCCTGGTTCCTGCCGGCCGTCGGCCTCTACTACCGCCTCAAGGACCGGATGTCCTGAGAACAGACATTGCGTCAGGAGACTGAAATGAACGGACACAGCAAGCTGCAAGACATGGTCGGCCCGCAAGAAAGCGTCGAGCTTCTCGGCGTGCTCAAGCGTGGTGCCACGCGGCGCGACCTGCTTTCGATGCTCGCCGGCGGCGGCATGCAGCTGGCACTGGCCACAGGTGTGGCCGGCACGGCACTATCGGCCCATGCGCAGACGCCGCGGCGCGGCGGCCGCATCCGCGTGGCCGGTGCCACGGCCGCCATCAGCGACACGCTGGACCCGGCCAAGATGGCCAACCAGACCGACTACTCGCGCGGCACGATGCTCTACAACGGGCTGACCGCGCTGGACGGCAGCCTGACCCCGCAGCCGGCGCTGGCAGAGTCCTTCACGACCAAGGACGCCAAGACCTGGGTCTTCAAACTGCGCAAGGGCGTCGTCTTCCACGACGGCAAGGCATTGCAGCCCGCCGACGTAGTGTTCTCGCTGCTGCGCCACAAGGATGCCGCGACGGCCTCCAAGGCCAAAGCCCTCGTCGACCAGATTGACAGCGTCAAGGCCAGCGGTGCCAACGAGGTCACGGTCACGCTGGTGCAGCCCAATGCCGACCTGCCCGTCATCCTCGGCACCTTCAACTTCCTGATCGTCAAGGAAGGCTCGACTGACTTCTCGACCGGCATCGGCACCGGGCCCTTCAAGCTCAAAGAGTTCAAGCCGGGCGTGCGCTCCATCGTCGTGCGCAACGACGCCTACTGGAAGCCCGGCCAGCCCTACCTCGACGAGATCGAATTCGTCGGCATCGGAGATGAGGGCGCGCGTGTCAACGCGCTGCTGTCGGGCGACCTGGACCTGGTGGCCGCCGTCAATCCGCGCTCCGTCGAGCGTGTACGCGCAACGCCGGGCTATGCGATCTTCGGCACGCAGGCAGGCCAGTACTCGGACCTGATCATGCGCAAG
>JACPYV010000151.1 GCA_016195825.1 Burkholderiales bacterium
CGCCGGCTCCGGCTTCGGCCTGGAAACCGCCCGCTTGGCCGCCCAGCGCGGCATGAACCTCGTCCTGGTGGACGTGCAGGCCGACGCGCTGGAGAAGGCCGTCGCGGAGTTCACCGACGTGGCCGTCCTGTCCCGCGTTGTCGACGTCGCCAAGGCCGACCCGATGCAGGCGCTCGCAGACGCCGTGCAGGAGCGCTTCGGTGCTCCCCACTTCGTGTTCAACAACGCCGGCGTCGGCTCGGGTGGCCTGATCTGGGAGAACTCCCTGGCCGACTGGGAGTGGGTGATGGGCGTCAACGTGATGGGCGTCGTCCATGGCGTGCGCCTGTTCACGCCCATGATGCTGGCCGCTGCCAAGGCCGACCCGGGCTACTCAGGCCACATCGTCAACACCGCGTCCATGGCCGGCATGCTGGCCCCGCCCAACATGGGCGTCTACAACGTGTCCAAGCACGCGGTCGTGGCTTTGTCCGAGACGCTGTACCAGGACTTGTCGCTGGTGACCGACCAGGTCCACGCCTCGGTGCTGTGCCCCTTCTTCGTGCCCACCGGCATCAGCCAGAGCCACCGCAACCGTCCGGGCGAGTTCGCCTCCAGCAAGCCCACCAAGAGCCAGCTGATCTCGCAGGCCCAGACCGATAAGGCCGTGTCGTCCGGCAAGCTGACCGCGGCGGATGTGGCCGCGATGGTGTTTGACGCCATCGACCACAACAAGTTCTACATCTTCAGCTACCCGCAGGCCCTGGCCGGGGTACAGACGCGGCTGGAAGACGTGATGCTGCAGCGCAACCCGAGCGACCCGTTCGCGGACCGACCGGACATTGGCGAAGTGCTGAAGGCAAAGCTGCGAGCGGAATGACCGCAGGCGTCGCCGCGACTCCGACTCAACGAACCCACCACAGGCGCTGATTTCAGCGCCTGTTTTGCTTAGAGACTTGCTGCTCGCCTCTATTTGTCTCATAATGAGACAAACAAGGACGCAACATGATCTCGCGCATCAATCTCCAGTCGTTTGCCAGCCCCGCCGCGTTCGACGCCGCAGATAGCCAAGCACATCCCGATCTGCAGTTTTTCGCCTTCCCCGGCGGCGAGCGCCATGTCCGGTTGCCCGCCAGCGTCGCCGGCAGCGCCGACCGCATTTGGGCGCTGACCGCTCACCTGTACTCCACAGATGGCGTGATGGACTTGCTGCTGACGGCCGACGCATTGCGCCGCGCCGTCCGGCACGATGCTGAGATCCACCTTGTGATGCCCTACGTGCCCTACGCCCGGCAAGACCGCGCCGCATTGCCCGGCGAGCCGCTGTCGGCCGCGGTGTTCTGCCGGTTGGTCAACAGCCTGAACTTCGCCTCGGTCACCATCGCCGATCCGCACAGCGATGTCACGCCCGCCCTGCTAGACCGCGTGCGCATCGTGCCCGCCGCGCAGTACGTGCAGACACTGCTGGCCCACGCGCTGGCCCATATGCCCGAAGTGGCGCTGGTCGCCCCCGACGTCGGTGCCCGCAAGCGCGTGGAACTGGTCGGCAAGGCCGTGAAGGCTCCGGTCGCCTACGCCACCAAGACGCGCGATCCAGCCACCGGCAAGCTGTCGGGAGCCGAGATCAGCGGCGATCTGCCCGACCTGCCGCTGCTGATCGTCGACGACATCTGCGACGGCGGCGGCACCTTTATTGCGCTGGCCGAAGTGCTGCGCAGGAACACCGCGCAGCCGCTGTTCCTATACGTCACGCACGGCCTGTTTACCAAGGGTCTGCAGCCGCTGCAGCCCTGGTTCGACGGCATCTTCACCGCGCACTGTGCAGACCCGGCGCTGGCTGAACTCACCAGCCTGACACGCGCCACCTGAGCGCCGCTCCTCACCCCAAGACACCCAGAGAGAGAGAGAAGAAACACCATGAAGCTGAACCCCCTGAACCTGATCGACTTCTACAAATCAGGCCACGTCTTCCAATACCCCGCCGGCACCGAGAAGGTCTACAGCAACTTCACGCCGCGCTCCGACCGACTGGCGCCCGTGCTGCGCACCGGCCCTGCCGCGTTCGACGGCAAGGTGGTGTTCTTCGGTCTGCAGGGCTTCATCCTCGACATCCTGGTGGACGCCTTCAACAGCGAGTTCTTCCAGCTGCCCAAGGCCAAGGCCGTAGCCCGCTACCGCCGTCGCATGGACAACGCCCTCGGCCCGGGCGCGGTGCCAGTCGATCACATCGAGGCGTTGCACAACCTGGGCTTCCTGCCGCTGCACATCAAGGCGCTGCCCGAGGGTTCGCTGGTCGACATCAAAGTGCCGCCGTTCACCGTTACGGAAACGCTGCCGCAGTTCTTCTGGCTCACCAATTACATCGAGACGGTGCTGAGCAACGCCAACTGGAAGCCAATGACGGTGGCCACGCTGGCCTACCAGTACCGCCGCCTGCTGGAAGCGTATTGCGACATGACCGGCGGCGATCGCCTGTTCATCGATTGGCAGGCGCACGACTTCTCGGCCCGCGGCATGTCGGGCCCTGAGGATGCCGCCCGCAGCGGTTCCGGCCACCTGCTGAGCTTCACCGGCACCGACACGGTCAACGCCATCGACTACCTGGAGGACTACTACGGCGCCAACAGCGACACCGAAATGGTGGGTGGCTCCATCCCGGCCACCGAGCACAGCGTGATGAGCATGGGCGGCCAGCTGGACGAGATTGGGACTTTCCGCCGACTGATCACCGAGACCTACCCGGGCGGCCTGGTCAGCATCGTCAGCGACACCTGGGACTTCTGGCAGGTCATCACCGAATACTCGTCCACGCTCAAGAGCGAAATCCTCGCACGCACGCCCAACGCGCTGGGCCAGGCCAAGGTGGTGTTCCGTCCAGACTCGGGCGACCCAGTGCTGATCCTGACCGGCTATCTGGACGCAGAGCTGGTGGTCGGTGCAGACGGCCAGCCCGCCCGCACAGCCGACGGCCACTACACCGTGCGCGACGGCAACGCCCTCATCACCGACGCCGAGCGCCGCGGCGCCGTGCAATGCCTGTGGGACATCTTCGGCGGTACCGAAACCGCCAAGGGCTTCAAGGTGCTGAACGAGCGCGTGGGTCTGATCTATGGCGACTCGATCACGCTGCAGCGCGCCGATGCCATCATGCAGCGCCTGGTGGCCAAGGGCTTCGCATCCACCAACGTGGTGCTGGGCGTGGGCAGCTACAGCTACCAGTTCATCACCCGCGACAGCTTCGGCATGGCGATGAAGGCCACGGCCGGCGTCGTAGGCGGCGAGCTGCGCGAGCTGTCGAAGGACCCCAAGACCGACGGCGGCACCAAGAAGTCGGCCGTGGGCCTGCTGCGTGTCGAACGCGAAGGCGAGCACTACGTGCTGCACGATCGCCAGACGGCGGAGCAGGAAGCCGGTGGCCTGCTGCAGACAGTGTTCAAGGACGGCGAGCTGCTGCGCCGCCAGAGCCTGGCCGACATCCGCACGCGGCTGCGCAACGGCGGCTGATTGGCACAGCCCGGCGCCATGCAATACCAGAACCCCATCCTCACCGTCGACATCGTCATCCTGACGCTGCAGGACGGGCGGCTGAGGGTGGCACTGATGCCTCGCCACGAAGAGCCCTTCGCAGGCCTGGCGATGCTGCCCGGCGGGTATGTGCACGGCGACTCCAGCGCAGGCAAGGTAGACAAGTCCACCACCCACGCGGCGCTGCGCATCCTGAAGCAGAAGCTGGGCTTCGCGCCCAGCCACCTGGAGCAGGTCTACACCGAGTCCGGCCCCACGCGTGACCCGCGGGGCTGGTCGGCCAGCGTCGTCTACCTGGCGCTGCACGAGTTCGCCGTGGTCGATGCGCTGGTGCAGGCCGGCAAGGCCAGCCTGCACGACGTGCATCCGCAGCCCAGCCTGCCCGCGCTGGCGTTCGACCACAAACTGTTGATCCAGTCCGCGCTGGCTCGGCTGAAGGCCAAGGCCACGTACTCCACCATCGTGGCCCACCTGCTGCCGCCGGTGTTCAGGCTGACCGACCTGCGCCAGGCCTACGAGCTGGTCTGCGGCACCACCGAGAACAAGGCCAACTTCCGCCGCAAGATGCTGGCCGCCAACGCGCTGGTGGCCACCGAGCTGCTGACCGGCGGCGTTGGCCGACCCGCCGAGGGCTACCGGCTGCGTGAAGACCTGGTGACCATCGAAGGCCTGATCAGCGGCTGTTGACACCCCAACCGCTCCGTCAGCGGCGCCCGCGGACAATCGGGGCATGAGTTCCCCGATTCCCGATTCCATCGCCATCATCGGAGGCGGCCCCGCTGGCCTGATGGCCGCCGAGGTGCTGGCCGCGGCCGGCCACGCCGTCACCGTCTTCGACGCCAAGCCCAGCGTGGGCCGCAAGTTCCTGCTGGCCGGCAAGGGCGGCCTGAACCTGACGCACTCGGAGCCCTTCGAGCCCTTCGTCGCCCGCTTCGGCGAGCGGGCCGAGCAGGTCGAGCCCCTGCTGCGCGCCTTCGACGGCGACGCGCTGCGCGAGTGGGCAGCGGGCCTGGGCGTCGAGACCTTTGTCGGCAGCTCCGGCCGCGTCTTCCCCAAGGACCTGAAGGCGGCGCCGCTGTTGCGCGCCTGGCTGCACCGCCTGCGCGCGGTCGGGGTGAAGTTCGCGATGCGCCACCGCTGGACCGGCTGGTCCGCCGACGGTGAGCTGCGCTTCGACACGCCCGATGGTGAACGCCTCGTCACCCCGCGTGCCACGCTGCTGGCGCTGGGCGGCGCGTCTTGGCCGCAACTGGGCTCGGACGGCGCCTGGGTGGATGGGCTGGCGGCGCGCGGCGTCGACATCGCGCCGCTGCAGGCCGCCAACTGCGGCTTCGACGTGGGCCCCACCGCGGCGCACGCTGCCGGCCCCGGCTGGAGCCACCGCTTCGCCACCGAGTTCGCCGGCCAACCCATCAAGCCGGTCGCGCTGGAAACTGACGGGTTTGCCCAACGCGCCGGCGAGTTCGTCGTCACGGCCACTGGCATCGAGGGTTCGCTCGTCTACGCCGCCAGCGCCGCACTGCGCGACCAGATCGCCCGCAACGGCTCGGCCACGCTGCACCTGGACCTGCTGCCCCAGCTCGCGCCCGAACGCGTGCTCGCCGAGGTGAAGCACCCGCGCGGGAGCCGTTCGCTGTCCTCGCACCTGAAGAGCCGCTTGCACCTGAACCCGCTCAAGCTGGGCCTGCTGCACGAGCTGCTGACGCGCGAGCAGATGCTGGACGCGCCGACGCTGGCCGCCGCGCTCAAGCACCTGCCGCTGACGCTGCACGCCCCTCGCCCCGTGGCCGAGGCCATCAGCACCGCTGGCGGCGTGCGCTTCGACGCCATGACCGATGGCTTGATGCTGAACGCGCTGCCCGGCGTGTTCTGCGCGGGCGAGATGCTGGACTGGGAGGCGCCGACCGGCGGCTACCTGCTGACGGCCAGCTTCGCCAGCGGCCGGGCGGCGGCGCATGGCGCATTGGGCTGGCTGGACAGGCCTCAGGACCGCTGACAGCTTGCCGAAAGCAGCGCGGCTGCTCGGCAACCGGACTGCCACGGCTGCGTCATGCGGCGCGTCTACTGTCGCGCCCGTCGCGCCGATCTCCCGTCGGTGCCCGCCCACAGGAGATTCCAAGTGCATTGCCACAACCTCTCGCGCGTCACCGCCGCGGGCCTGCTGTTCGCCGCGACCGCTGCCTTCGCTCAATCGTCCAGCCCGGTCGTGCTGACCTTCTCGACCGTCGGCGACTCCCGCCAGGATCCCATCACGTATGACCAGGCGAGCGTCGGCACCCCGCTGACCGGCCAGGACGCGATGTGGCTGCAGAACACCAAGGCCTTCGGCCGCATCCTGCGCACCATCCAGACCCAGAAGCCGCAGATGCTGTTCTTCAACGGCGACATGATCCACGGCTACGGCTGGGCCGAGTTCGGCTACACGACCAACGCCGATCAGACCAAGATCAACGGTTCGACCAAGTCCGCGGACCCGGTGGCAGATGCCAGCTGGACCACGCGCGCCCAGGTGCTCAACTCGGACCTGCTGGCGTTCTACAAGCAGTACGCCTACTGGCGCGGCCTGGTGGCGCCCGTGCTGGAGACCGGCACCTACGTGCTGCCGGTGGCCGGCAATCACGAGACCCAGTGCAAGGCATGCAAGCCGGGCAAGGTGGCCAAGCAGGCCAACGAGGAAGCCTGGGCGGCCAACATGGGCGACCTCATCGTCGACGCCACCCGCTTCGCCGCCGTCACCGGCACGACGCCCGGCAACATCGCCTATGGCCCCGCCGCCGGCAGCAGCCCCGATGGCCTGACGACCGACCAGCGCAAGCTGTCCTACAGCTTCGACGCCAAGGGCTTCCACTTCGTCGTCATCAACACCGACGCCGTGGGCGCCGACTCCACTGCGCCGACCGTATGGCTCAGCGCCGACCTCGCCGCCGCGAAGGCGCGCGGCGTGAAGAAGAGTTTTGTCTTCGGCCACAAGCCCGCCTACACCTACGCCTACGACGTGGCGCCGACGGTGACCGCGGCCGGCGGCCTGGACGCGGCCGACACGGCCAAGCGCAACGCCTTCTGGGACGCGATCGAGGCCGCAGGCGCGATCTACTTCTGCGGCCACGAGCATGTCTACAACATCTCGCAGCCCCGCAATGGCGCCTACCAGGTGATCGTCGGCGCGGGTGGCTCGCCATTCGACGTCAAGTCGGGCGTGCCGACCAAGCACCCGGCCACGGACCGCAGCTACTCGTGGGCCACCGTGCGCCTGCACGCCGATGGCAGCGTTGACCTGCTCGGCTATGGCTTCGACGAGCACTTCGGCCCGACTGCGCTGATTGATCAGATCTACATCCCCTGAGCCCGAAACAGCCATGCCCCTCCGCTACACCCTTCTCGCGCTCGCGCTGCTCGCCGCATCCGCCCAGGCCGCCGTCATCGTCGACACCGGCACCCCCAACGGCGGCGCCACCGGCGCGCTGGTGCTGGACGCCAACGACAGCTATGCCGGCCGCATCCACTTCGGCGCTGCCGACGACATCACCGGCATCGCCGCCCATCTGCTGGGCGGCACGGCCGGCGAGAGCTTCACGCTGGCGCTGTACAGCAACTCGGCGGCCAACAAGCCCGACGGCCTGCTCTACAGCACCAGCGTCAGCTACAGCGCCAATGGCTGGAACGGCTTCAGCGGCGGCCATTGGCATGTCGCCGCCGGTGACTACTGGGTCGCCGTTGAGGTCGGTGCCGACGACACCCTGGGCAGCGCCAGCGCCACCGGCGCCCTGCTGAACCTCGGGGCACCGCATCCGCTGGGCATGACAGCCTTCAATACCGGCTCCGGCTACGGCGTCACTACAACGCCGCTGAGCTTCGGCCTGCAGGTGACCAGCGTCCCCGAGCCGGCATCGGGCCTGCTGCTGCTGGCTGGCCTGGCGGCCTTGGGCATGCGAGCCCGCCGCCGCAACTGACACCCGGCACCGCGCGACTCACGCCACTGACAACCCGGCTTCGGCCGGGCTTTTGCTTTCTGAGTTCCAGGACGGCTGCATGAGATTCCTTGTTTACTGGCTGTCATCGGCAGCCACCTGGCACCCCCGGGTCCGCGGCGTGCTGCTGTGCGCGTCCGCCGCCGTCGCCGGCCTGCTCACACAGGCCCTGGTCCAGGCCTGCAGCGACGTGATGGAGCCCACCGGCACGGACACGCATTTCCCGATGGTCTATGGCGACCGGCCCACCGTCGCGCAGTTGACCGACCTGGGGCGGCGCATGTTCTCCGACACCGGGCTGTCCGCGTCGGGCAAGCTGTCCTGCGCGAGTTGCCACGACCCGAAAGCGGCCTACGGCCCACCAACCCGGCGCCTGTTGCAGCCTGGCGGCCTGGCCATGGACCGCACCGGTTTTCGCAACACGCCGTCGTTGCGATACCTGCATTCACCCGTCGCCTTCACCGAGCATTTCTACGAAGTCGAGGCGACCGGCGGCAAGGACGACCAGGGCCCCACCGGCGGCAGAACCTGGGACGGCCGGGTCAACACCGGCCACGACCAGGCGCTGATGCCGCTGATGGACGCCAACGAGATGGCCAATCCGGGCAAGGAGGCGATTGCCGCCCGACTGGCCAAGAGCGCCTATGCCAATGCCTTCGCCGAGGCGGTATCCCCCCCGGGAGAGAACATCTTCGACGACCCGGACTCGGCCGTGCTGTGGATGACGGTTGCCATCGAGACCTTCGAGCAGTCGCGAGCCGACTTTCATCCGTTCACGAGCAAGTTCGACTCCTATCTGCGCGACGAGGTCGACCTCACGCCGGCCGAGAAGCGTGGCATGGCGCTCTTCAACGACATGAAGAAAGGCAACTGCGCCAGCTGCCACCCCAGCACGCACAAGCAGGCCGGCGTGCGCTTTCCGGCGTTCACTGACCTGGGCCACGTGGCACTGGCCGTTCCACGCAACAAGGATCTGGCCGCAAACCAGGACCCCGAGTTCTTCGACCTCGGCCTGTGCGGCCCGCTGCGAACCGACCTGCGCGACCGGCCCGAGTACTGCGGGCTCTTCCGCACGCCCACGCTGCGCAACGTAGCCCTGCGTCACCACTTTTTCCACAACGGCGCACTGCATTCGCTGCGCGACGTGGTGGAGTTCTACGCCACCCGCGACACGAATCCGCGCAAGTGGTACCCGATGGGCGCGGACCACCAGGTGCAGAAGTACAACGACCTGCCCAGGCAGTACTGGACCAACGTGAACGCCGACATCCCTTTCAAGCCCTTGCCCGATGGACGAGCGCGCCTGAACCCAAGGGAGATCAACGACATCGTCGCCTTCCTGGGCACCTTGTCGGATGGGTTCCTCCCGCCTAAGGCGGCCTCGGCGCCCGCGCCGGCCCGGCCTGCCGCAAGAGCGGGCGGCGCTTGCCGCCGCAGCTGACGCGGTCGGCAATCCTGCCGGTCAGCAGTCCGATCTCAGGGAACAGGCACAGCACGGCCGGATGTCTTGCCGGTGCGCTCCCGACAAACCCTCGGGATTCCGCAGAAATCACGATTCCCGCCGCACCGTCAGCGTGTCGACATGCGGCTCCCTGACCCTGCGCCTAGACTGAAAGCCCTCCCTCCCGCCCGCCCCCGTCCATCCGCCATGCGCCGGCGCGATTTCCTGTCCTCGCAAGGTCTCGCGCTGCTGGCAGCCACCTC
>JACPYV010000010.1 GCA_016195825.1 Burkholderiales bacterium
ACGGGCTTGGTCAGGTAGTCAAGCGCGTCCAGCTCGAAGGCGCGCAGCGCGTGCATCGCATGGGCCGTGACGAAGATGATCAGCGGCGTAGGCAGGCCCGGTTGGTCAACCTGCCGCTGGGCCAGCGCGTCGGCGAACTGCAGGCCGTCGGCGCCCGGCATTTGCACATCCAGCAGCAGGATGTCACAGCCATGCTCGCGCAGCCAGCTGGTGGCCTGGGACGCGGTGGCAGCCTCGGCCACCACCTCGCAGCGCGGCTCCTGGATGGCGTCGACCAGGCCGCGCAGGCGCAGCCGGGCCAGGGGTTCGTCGTCGATAAGAAGAATGCGCAGGGCAACAGTCATAACGGCACCAGAATACGCAAGGAGAACCGTCGTTCGGTGGACTCCAGTTCGAAACGAGCGGCCACGTCGTGCATCAGCTTCAGGCGCTGGCGCACGTTGCGCAGCGCCAGGCCATGGCCGGCGATACGGCTCGGCGCGCCGACCGTGTTGACGATACGGATCTCCACCTCGGCGCCGCGGCGCATCGTCGTGACCTCCAGCTCGCCGCCTTCGTCGTTGGGCTCCACGCCGTGGCGCACGGCGTTCTCCACGAGGGGCTGCAGCAGCAGCGGCGGCACGCGTGCGGCATTGACCTCGGGGTCCAGATGCCAGACGACCCGCAGCCGCTTGCCGAAGCGGATCTGCTCGATAGCAAGGTAGCGGCGCGCCAGCTCCACCTCCTCGCCCAGCGTGACGGAGGCACTGGCGTCAGCCAGCGCAACGCGGAAGAGTTCGGCCAGGTCCTCCAGCACGCTCTCTGCACGCGCCGGGTCCACCTGCACCAGCGCGATGGCGCTGTTCAGCGTGTTGAACAAGAAGTGCGGCCGGATGCGCGACTGCAGCTCCACGAGCTGGGCCAGCGCATCAGCGGGGCGCTGCGTGTGCTCGCGCTGCTTCAACCAGGCCAGCAGCAGCGCCGCGCCGCTGGCGCCGGCCGCGGCGATGCTGGCGATGCGCCACAGGCCTGTGGGGTCCTCGCTGGCCAGGCTCAGCAGTCCGAAGCCCAGCAGCGCACCGACGGCACCCAGCGTCATCAGCGCCAGCCATTGCGCCGGCTCGGGCAGCCGCGGCCACAGCCGCTTGGCAGCACAGACGATGAGCAGCCAGGACAGCACGGCGAACATGGTCACCACCGTGCCGTTGGCTGTGAGCGTCAGCCACTGCGCGGCATCGCGCGCGACGATGGCAGCGCCCAGCGCCAGCAGCAGCTGCACCCCCAGCACGGCACGTAGCACCAGGCCCACATGGCAGACGTCGAAGGCGCGGGTCGGGTCCAGCAACGGCGCCGAGTTCAGCTCGGGCAGCTCCGGCAGCTCGGTGGGTGCGAAACCCAGCCACTGGCTCAGCTGCATGGACTCGTGCCAGACGCTGTGGCGGGGCTGGGCGCGGCGCTTGAAGAAGAGCATGTGCGTGGCTTGAGAAGCGGCAGGAATCTCGCCGTTCGATAATCCTGGGTTGCGGCGCATTTTGCGCGCTGAAATCCCACGCCCGCCCATGTCAGACAACCAACTCGCCAACAAATCCCAAGCCTGGTCCGCGCTGTTTTCCGAGCCCATGAGCGACTTGGTCAAGCGCTACACCGCCAGCGTGGACTTCGACCAGCGCCTGTGGCGGGCCGACATCAGCGGCAGCCTGGCCCACGCCGAGATGTTGGCGGCGCAGAGCATCCTGTCCGCTGAAGACCATGCCGCCATCCAGCGCGGCCTGAACGAGATCGCCGCCGAGATCGAGGCCGGCCAGTTCGAGTGGAAACTGGACCTGGAGGACGTGCACCTGAACATCGAGGCGCGGCTGACCGAGCGCGTGGGCATCGCCGGCAAGCGCCTGCACACGGGCCGCAGCCGCAACGACCAGGTCGCAACTGACGTGCGGCTGTGGCTGCGCGGCGAGATCGACGAGATTTCTGGCCTGCTGAACGGCCTGCAGCGCGTCATGGTCGAGAAAGCCGGCGAGCATGCCGACGTCATCCTGCCGGGCTTCACCCACCTGCAGGTGGCACAGCCGGTGAGCTTTGGCCACCACCTGCTGGCTTACGTCGAGATGTTTGCCCGCGATGCCGAGCGCATGGCGGACACCCGCAGACGCGTGAACCGCCTGCCGCTGGGCGCCGCAGCGCTGGCCGGCACCAGCTACCCACTGGACCGCGAGCGCGTGGCACGCACGCTGGGCATGGAGGGGGTCTGCCAAAACAGCCTGGACGCGGTCAGTGACCGTGATTTCGCCATTGAGTTCACGTCGGCGGCCACGCTGGTGATGCTGCACATCTCGCGGCTGTCCGAGGAGCTGATCTTGTGGATGAGCCAGAACTTCGGCTTCATCGCGCTGCCTGATGCCTTCTGCACCGGCTCTTCGATCATGCCGCAGAAGAAAAACCCGGATGTGCCCGAGCTGGCGCGCGGCAAGACCGGCCGCGTGGTGGGCCACCTCGTCGGCCTCGTCACGCTGATGAAGGGCCAGCCGCTGGCTTACAACAAGGACAACCAGGAGGACAAGGAGCCCTTGTTCGACACGGTCGACACCTTGAAGGACACGCTGCGCATCTTTGCCGACATGCTGGCCGGCCTGACCGTCAAGCCCGAAGCCATGCGGGCCGCCGCGCTGAAGGGCCACGCGACTGCGACCGATCTGGCCGACTATCTTGTCAAGAAGGGCGTGGCCTTCCGCGACGCGCACGAGGTCGTGGCCCACGCGGTAAAGACGGCGACGGCCAAGGGCGTGGACCTGGCCGCGCTGTCGCTGGACGAACTGAAGGCGTTCGACGAGCGCATCGAGGCCGACGTGTTCGACGTGCTGTCGCTGGAAGGCTCGCTGAACGCCCGCAACGTGCTGGGCGGCACGGCGCCGGCGCAGGTGCGCGCCCAGATCGAGCGGCACCGCGCGCGGCTAGGCTGACGCCCAGCCCGGTGTGGACTACAGGAACTTGTATTCCACCGCCAACCGCAGCACACGGCCCATGACGTCCTCGCGGTTGTCCGGGATGATGCCGCCCTGGCCGAAGTTGCGGTAGTCGATCGGCGGGCGACGACCCAGCACGTTGCGCAGGTTGGCGCCCACCGTCAGCGCCTTGGTAGGACGCCAGGACAGGTTGTAATCCAGCCGGTTGTAGTTGCGCACCTTGCACTGGTTGGCATCCAGGCCCTTGTTCTTCTCGCAGTCCTCGGGTGACCAGGTGGTGTCGAAGTAGTCGCCCGTCAACGTGGTGCTGGATGTCCAGAAGTAGGTCAGCGTGTGCGTCCAGTTGCCCCAGTCCTGGGCCGCACGCAGCTTGAAGTTGAAGCGCGGATAGGTCCAGCGGCCGGCCAGGTTGTCGCCGTAGCGGTTGTCGGACGTGCTGAACTGCTTGAAGGTGAGCAGGTAGGTGGAGTCGAAGTTCAGCGACACGTTGCCCAGCGCGTCGCTGAACTGGGCGTTCATGGTCCAGTCGATGCCGCTGGTCTTGGTCTTGGCCAGGTTCTCGAACTGGCCGCTGACCAGGTTCAACCGCCCGGCGGCCGGCGCGTACTTGGCAACCTCGGCTGGCGTGATGAACGTTGGGTCATTGTTGAAGTTCGGCGAACGCACGATGGTGCCTGGCGGTTGCTGGGCCTCGGCACTGAGCAGGTCCTGCACGCCCTTGAGGCCGATCTCGTTCTTGCGCGTGATGGCGTAGTAGTCCAGCGTGGTGCTGAAAGCCTTGGCCGGCTGGAAGGCCATGCCCAGCGTCACGATGCGCGAGGTTTCTGGCTTCAGGCCCGGGTTGTTGCGTGCGACGTTGGCGACGCCGCGGTCGCATTCGCTGATGCTGTCAGCGCGGGCTTGTAGCAGCGTCTTGTTGGGATCGCTGTCAGGCAGCGCGTCAGCCTGGGCCAGCAGGTCCTTGATCAGTGCGCTGGCCGCGTCGCAGCGCTTGGGGTCGCTGACGCCCGGCTGGAAGGCCGACTTGCTGGACGTAGCGCTCTCCGTCAGGTTCGGTGCCCGGAACCCGCCTTCGATCGAGCCACGCAGCATGAACTGAGGCATCAGCTGCGCGCGCAGCGCCGCCTTGGGCGAGAAATGGGCCCCGAAGCCGGGGAACTTGTCCAGCCGGCCGGCCAGCTGGGCGTCCAGCATCTTTGCCAGCGGCAGGTCTGCCTCGGCGAACACCGCGCCGAAGGTGCGGCTGGCATCGGCACGCACAGTGCCCAGGCCCACGATGTCACCGGCCGCAGACAGTGCATCGGGCGCGATCTTCAGGCTCTCGTGGCGCAGCTCGAAGCCGGTGGCCAGACTGATCGGGCCACCGGGCAGGCTGCCGAGTTCGGTAGACACCTTACCGTCGATGAAGGTCTGGCTGGTCTTGGCGTCGTAGCCAACGGCCGGGAACAGTTTGCTCAACACGGCCTCGCTGTTGGGCTGGCCGATCTTGTAACCGCTTGCCTTGTTGAAGAAGTCGGCGTCCAGCGTGTCCTTGTTGTAGTCTCCGATGACCTCCTTGAAGCCGCTGTCGCTGAACAGACCTCGCTGGCGCTGGGTGGTCTTGCCACCCATCACGCCGACGGCGGTCTCCCAGTCCCAGCCCTGCCAGTCACCTTTCAGGCCGGCCAGGACGCGGTACTGGTCGGTGGAGACCTTGTTGTAGCCGCCGTCGTCCAGGAAGCGGTAGCGGAACTCGGCCTCCTCGCCAGTCTGGTTCAGCGGGTGCTCGGCGGGCAGGCCGCGGTAGAAGAAAGTGCGCGCCGCATTGGTGTTGGGGTCGCCCCAGACGGTGCTGCCCAGACCCGCGCCATAAGTGGCGTGCGCGCTCTGGTAGGTGTTCTTGGTGTTGGAGTACAGCACCTCGGCGAAGCCCTGCATGTGATCCGAGATCTTCAGCTTGGCGGACACGATGCCGCTGAGCCGGTCGGCCGTGGGCTGCACGGAGAAGCGCTCGTAGCGGTCGTACATGCACAGCGTCTTGGACGCATTGAAGGTCGTGCAGCCCGTCACCGGGCCCTGGCCGATCACGTTGCCGGGGTAGCTGTAGCTGGAGAACGTGTTGAAGCCGGCGGAGAACTGCTTGTAGGCGGGGTTGCTGTACTGAAGCACGTCACGCCAGAAGAAGTCACCACGGCGGTAGTAGTCCAGGTTGGCGAGGACGTTGAAGCCGTCCGTCGCCAAGTTGCCCATGCCACCGGTGATGGCGAAAGCCTTGTCCTTGAACTGCTTGGACTTCAGCGACTCCTGCGTGTTCGCGCTGACCGTCAGGCCCTGGAAACTGTTGCGCGTGACGATGTTGATGACACCGGCCACGGCATCGGAGCCGTACAGCGCAGAGCCGCCGCTCTTGAGCACCTCGATGCGCTCGATGGCATCCACGGGCAGCGAGTCGAGGTTGGAGAACACCTCGTTGTAGTCGGCCAGCGGATAGGCCGAGATGCGACGCGAGTTCAGCAGCACCAGGGTGGACTGTTTTCCCAGGTTGCGCAGGCTCGCACCCGTGCCGCCATTGCCGAATGAATTGCTGCCGTTGATGTCCGAAAGCGTGTTGCCGTTGAAGCCCGGCAGCCGCTCCAGCAGGTCGCGCGTGGTGGACACGCCGGACCGCTGAATCTCTTCACGCGACACGATGGTGATGGGGTTGGCCGTCTCATCCTCGATGTTGATGCGCTTGATGCGGCTGCCGATGACTTCCACGCGATCCAGTTGGGTCGGTGTGGCCTGTGCATGCGCGGTGTGCGGCATCAAACCCGCCACGACCAGGGCCGCCGCAAGCGGTTTCAACGTGTTGCGTTTCATGATTGATCCTCCGTGTTGAAGAGAACGCCCGCGAACGCCAAATCACCTTCGCGGTTGGACGCGCCAATCTAGTCAGCAAGGCATCAGCGGGCAGCCGGGTTTGCCATCAAAACGTGCGTTCGCACAACAACCGATTTCTGAGGGATTGCTTCGGCGCCTGGCCCACAGGCCGTCGACGCGCTCCCGGCGCCAGCACGCGGCAAGCGCCCGTCAGCGCCGGGCTGGCTTGAGTCACATCAAGGCCGGCGCCGCGGCACATGAACTAGCATTCCCACATGACCACGCTTGCCTGGACCGAGAAACTCGTCCTGAACCAGCCGACGCTGGACACCACCCACCAGGAATTCGTCGACCTGCTGAACGCCTTTGGCACTGCGCTCGACGATGGCGGCGACGCACTGCCTGCTTACCAGGCTTTGCTGGACCACACCGAAGCCCACTTCGCAATGGAAGAGCACTGGATGGCGCACTGCGGCTTCGAGCCGCAGAACTGCCACAGCAGCCAGCACGCGATGGTGCTGAACGTGATGCGGGAGGCGCTGCGCTACGCCAACGAACTCAACGACCGTGAGCCGCTGAACATTCTGCGCACCGAGCTGGCGGGCTGGTTTCCGCAGCACGCCGAGATGATGGACGCGGCCCTGGTGTGGACGATGGAGCAGCGCGGCTTCGACCCTGTCACGGGCGAATGCCGTGAGCCCGTGGCCGAGGCCGCCGCACACAGCTGCGGCTCGGGCAGCTGCGCCGGCTGAGCCTCAATGACTCACTTCTTCAGGTAGTCGAAGAAGGCTTGCGAGTTCGACTCGCGGCCCAGGAAGTCCTTGACCAGCTCCGGCTCGGGCTTCTGCGCGCCCTGCCCCAACACCTGTTCGCGGTAGCGCTTGCCGACATCCGCGCTCAGCTTGTCGGCCGCGAAGGCGGTGCGCAGGTCCATCGCGACGACCAGGCTCCACAGGTAGCCGTAATAGCCCGCGCCATAGCCGCCGGCGATGTGGGCAAAGCCCGCCGGGAACATCGTGCCAGGCACGTAGCCCAGCGGCGTCGCGCCTTCCATCCGGGCCCACAGCGGCATCGGCTCGGGCTTGGCCTGCTGGTGCAGCGTGATGTCGTAGCTGGCGTACAGGTGCTGGCGACCGAACTGACCGCCCTTGCCGTAATGCTTGGCGGCCTTGGCCTGTTCGACCATCGCGTCCGGCACGGGCTTGCAGGTCGGGCAGACCTCCTGCATGAGCTTGAGCACCTGCTTGTCGTAGACCCAGTCCTCCAGCATCTGCGACGGTGCCTCGACGAAGTCGTGCATGACGCTGGTGCCTGCCGTGGCCGCATAGCGAGTCTTCGACAAGTCCACATGCACGGCATGGCCCAGCTCGTGCAGCAGCGTCTCCACCTCGTCCAGCGTCAGACCGTTGCGGTCGAAGTTGACGACGAGCGCCGCGACCGGCGTGCGGCCCACACGCGTCGCGCTGCCGCGCAGCGGCCAGACCGCCGCGTGGTTGTACTTGCCGTCGCGCGGGTAAAGGTCCACGTAGAGCTGCGCAATGGGCTGGCCCGAGGTGGTGTCGCTAACGACATAGGTCTGTGCCTCGTCGTGCCACAGCTTGTTGGCGATGCGCTCGTACTTCACGCCCATCATCTTCTCGATGACGTGCAGCGCGAACTCTAGGCTGGCCTGCGGCGGGAAGTAGGGGCGGAAAGCGTTCTGGTCGACGCTGAACTTCTGAAGTTTGACGCGCTCGCTGTAGAAGGTCGCGTCCCAGCGCTCGACCTTGGTCTGCTCCAGCGGCGCGCCCAGGTGCCTGGCCTTGTCGGCGCGCAGCTCCTGCAGCTCGGTGTTCTCGCGCGCGTTGACGGCACCGGTCACGGAGTCGAGGAAGCGCGTGGCCGTCGCGCCGTCCTTGGCCATCTGGCGGCGCAGGTTGAAGTCGACGTAGTTATCGAAGCCGAACAGCTTGGCGTACTCGCCGCGCAGCGTGACGATCCGGGCCAGCAGGTCGAGGTTGGGCTGGCCGCCCTCGTTGGTCTTGGCGCGCCACATGCGCTCGCGCGCCTCGCTGCTCTCGGCGCTGCGCATAACCGGCACGTAGCTCGGATAGTCCACGCCGAGCAGGATGCGGCCCTGGTCGTCGCGCTTGGCCTTGTCCCACACGCTGGCGGGCACGCCCTTGAGCTCGGCCTCGGTGAACGCCACGCGGGTGCCGGCGTCGCGGATGTTCTTGTTGAATTGCTGGTCCAGCTCGGTCAGTTGGTCCAGGATCTGCTTGGCCCGCTCGCGCTTGGCTTTGGGCAGCGCCACGCCGCTATCCTCAAACTGACCCGAGGCGAGGCGCACGAGCTCAGCGTCGATGCCGTCGGTCTTCGGCGCCTTCTGCAGCGCGCGGTACACCTTCTCGTTCTGGCCGAGGCTGGAGCCGAAGTCGGCCCAGCGCAGCGAGCAGGCCTGGGCTGCGTCGCGCACGGCCTTGTCCGGGTGGACGTTGAGGACGAAGTCCGTCGGGCCCTGGTTGTCTTCGAGAAAGATGGTCAGGTCGTCATAGGCGGCCAGCCAGCCGGCGTCGACCTTGCGCTTCTCGAGCTGGCCGACGCGCTGCCTGGCGCCTTTGAGGCCGGCGTCACAGCGGGCCTTCACCTCGGCGGCGTTGGTGAAGGTGGGGAAGTTGGGCGCCGGCAGCTTGGGTTGAGCGTGCGCGGCGGTGGCGGCAAGCGCCCATATGGCCAGGGCGGCCAGCTTGGTCAGGACGGGTTTCATCGCGTCTCCTTGTGGGAAGGCCGCGATTCTCTTGGCCGGCTTGGCGCCAGCCGTTCGGCACGCCCCTATTTATGCAGCAGGGTTTTCACCTGCAAGAGAGCGCCGGGGTCGTCCAGCGTGGTCAGGTCGCCCGGGTCGCGGCCCTCGGCGACGGCCTGCAGGGCGCGGCGCAGCAGCTTGCCGGAACGGGTCTTGGGCAAGATGCCAACGAAGAGCACACGCGACGGCCGCGCGACGGCGCCGAGCTGCTCGTCGACGCGCTTCATGATCTGCCCCTCCAGCGCCAACGCCGCCTCCGGCGAGGCCGGCGTCTCGCGCGGCACGGCGAAGGCCAACGCGACCTGGCCCTTGAGCTGGTCAGCCACGCCCACAACGGCCACCTCGGCCACGGCCGGGTGGCCCGAGATGCACTCCTCAATCTCGCGCGTACCCAGCCGGTGGCCGGCCACGTTGATGACGTCGTCCGTGCGACCCAGGATGAAGGTGTAGCCCTGGGCGTCGCGCAGGCCCCAGTCGAAGGTCGAGTAAACGTTGCGGCCCGGCACGCTCTTCCAGTAGGTGTTGACGAAGCGCGCGTCGTCGCCCCACACCGTCTGCAGCGCGCCCGGCGGCAGCGGGTGCTCGATGACGAGCACGCCCTTCTGGTTGGGCTCGCTCAGCTCGACACCGGAGGTCTCGTCGAGCAGCTTGACGTCGTAGCCGTACATCGGCACGCCGGGTGAACCGAACCGGGTCGGCACCGCCTCGACACCCGCAATGTGGTGCGCCACCGTGAGCAGCGGCCAGCCGGTCTCGGTCTGCCAGTAGTTGTCGATGATGGGCACGCCTAAGCCCTCGGCGATCCAGCGCCCCGTGGGCTCATCCAGCGGCTCGCCTGCCAGGAAGAGCGCGCGCAAGGACGACAAGTCATGACGCTTGAGCAGCGCGGCGTCGTGCTTCTTCAGCACGCGCACGGCCGTCGGTGCGCTGAACATGACGGTCACGCGGTACTTCTCGACCAGACTCCACAGCACGGCCGCATCGGGCTGCACCGGCGTGCCCTCGAACATCAGCGTCGCCATGCCGGCGATCAGCGGGCCGTACACGATGTAGCTGTGGCCCACCACCCAGCCGATGTCGCTGGTGGAGAAATAGGTCTCGCCGGCCTTGCCGCCGAAGATCCAGTCCATGCTGGTGGCCAGGGCCACCGCGTAGCCGCCCACGTCGCGCTGCACGCCCTTGGGTGTGCCCGTCGTGCCGCTGGTGTACAGCGTGTAGCTGGGCGTGTTGGACTCCAGCCAGGCGCAGGGCACGCGGGCGCTGTCGTGCTGGCGGCGCAGCGTGGCGTAGTCCAGGTCACGGCCGACGACGCGCTCGAAGGGCACGAGGCCGCGGTCCACCATCAGCACGCCGGTGGGCTTGTGCGCCGACAACGCGATGGCCTCGTCCAGCAGCGGCTTGTAGGCGATGCGCTTGCCCGCGCGGCTGCCCGCGTCGGTGCTGACGATGAGCTTGGGCGCCGCGTCATCGATGCGGCTGGCCAGGCTGACGGAAGCAAAGCCGCCGAACACGACCGAGTGGATGGCACCGATGCGCGCGCAGGCCAGCATCGCGAACGCAGCCTCGGGGACCATGGGCATGTAGATCAGCACGCGGTCGCCCTGCCCCACGCCTTGCGCCAGCAGGATGGCGGCCATCGCCTCCACCTCCGCCTGCAACTGCGCAAAGCTGTAGATCTTCTCCTGCCCTACCTCGGTGGACACCCAGATCAGCGCCTGATCCTCGGGCCGCGTGGCGGCGTGGCGGTCCACCGCGTTGTGGCACAGGTTGGTCGTGCCGCCGACGAACCAGCGCGCGAACGGCGGCCGGCTGGCGTCGCAGACCTGCTGAGGCGGGGTCTGCCAATCGATGCGCTTGGCCTGCTCGGCCCAGAAGCTGTCACGCTCGGTCAGCGAGCGTCGGTGGAAGTCGGCGTAGGTCTGAGTCATGCGCCCAGTGTGGGCTGCAGGCACTGACGGCAGTCTGACCCGTGTTGCGTGACAGAATTCAGGGTTTTCACTGGGTTCGCTGTCGACCAAGGCGGGGTTTGCCCTGAAAATAGCCTGCTTTATGTCCGCTTTGATTGACGGTGCCGGGTGGCTTGCCTACCCTCCGCGCCGCTGTCCCGTCTCTGCTATCGCGACCGCCCCGCGGCCCGCCCCGGTTTCCGTCCTGAATGTTCCTGGTTTCCATTGCCCCGCTGACCCGCATCGCTGCCGCCTGCCTTCTGGCCGCCGGCTGCTGCGCTGCGTACGCGCAAGGCGTGGCCCAGGCCGCGACGACACCGCCCCCGGGCACGATGACGGGTGCCTATGGGCAGAGCCTGCACCAGCAGCAAGCCGCGGCGGACAAGGCCGCCGCCCAACCCAACACCAAGCCCGCACAGGCGACCGTCTCGCCGGCCCAAGATGCCGTCAGCCGGTTCCTCAGCGAGCGCGGCCTGCTGAACGGCGCCGAGCAGAGCGCGCCCTCGCGGCTGCTGAGCAGCGTGCGCGACACGGCCTCCGACCTGGTGCTGTCGGCCATGAACTTCCTGGGCGTGCGCTACACGCGCGGCGGCAACTCGGTGGAGAACGGCTTCGACTGCAGCGGCTTCACGCGCCACATCTTCGAGATGAGCGTGGGTCTGGTGCTGCCGCGCCGTGCCGACGAGCAAGCCAAGGACAGCAGTCTGCTGTCCATCCGCCAGGATGAACTCAAGCCCGGCGACCTCGTGTTCTTCAACACGATGAAGCGCACGTTCAGCCACGTGGGTATCTACGTCGGCGAAGGCAAGTTCATCCACGCCCCCCGCACCGGCAGCGCAGTGCGCGTCGAGGACATGCGTGACTCCTACTGGGCCAAGCGCTTCACTGGCGCGCGCCGTGCCGACCTGAAGGCAGCCGCCGAGGGTCCGGTCACGCGCTGACGCCTCCCAGCTCGCGCCACGCCTGGCCGAGCAGTTCCCTGACCCACGCAGACCTGGCCCGAGCCAGCGGCAGCTTCACGCCGCAGCGTCTGGCACCCCAGAACAGCGGCTCGACAACGCCCAACTCACGCACGATCCACGCGTCGCGTGCGTCATCGTCCTGGATGAACACGCGCAACTCGGCGCCGTCGGGCGTCATGGTCGCGAAGATGCGGCCTTTGGCCCCCGGCAGACGGAACGACGTCAGCTCGTGATGCGGCTTCTCGACTGCGCCGGGCAAGCCCAGGGCGAGTGCTCGGGCCTGTTCCGCATTCATCGCTTCAACCTGCGATGCGCTTGGCCACCAGTGTCAGGATCTCATAGCTCGCGCACAGCTCGCCACGCTGGTTGGTCACGGCCACATCCCAGCCGATGACGCCTTGCGCCGGCTGGTCGTCACGCGGCGGCCGGTCGATCTTGCGCTTGGCAGTCAGCCGCGCCTGGATGGTGTCGCCGATGGCCACGGGCGTGACGAAGCGCAGGTTCTCCAGCCCATAGTTGGCCAGCACAGGGCCGGGCGCCGGGCTGACGAACAGGCCCGCAGCGGCCGACAGCACGAAGTAGCCGTGGGCGATACGCCGGCCGAACGGCGATTCCTTGGCTGCGACTTCATCGAAGTGCATGTAGAAGTAGTCGCCCGACAGGCCACCGAAGGCGACGATGTCGGCCTCGCCCACCGTGCGGCGGTGGGTCAGCAAACTCATACCAACCTCGACGTCCTCGAAGTAACGGCGGAAGGGGTGGATGTCACTTTCCGTGACGACGCCACCGCGCTGGTACTCACCGGTGACGGCGCTCATCATCGTGGGCGAGCCCTGCACGGCGCAGCGCTGCAGGTAGTGCTTGACGGCGCGCAGGCCGCCCAGCTCCTCGCCCCCGCCCGCGCGGCCGGGGCCGCCGTGCTTGAGCTTGGGCAGCGGCGAGCCGTGGCCGGTGTTCTCCAGCGCGGCCTCGCGATCCAGCACCAGCATGCGGCCATGCCAGGCGGCGAAGGTGGGCACGGCTTGCGCGGCCAGGGCCGGCGTCTTGGTGCAGACGGTGCCAACAAGGCTGCCGCGGCCCATCGTGGCCAGGTGCAAAGCCTCCTCGAAGTCGCCGTAGGGCAACAACGTCGTCACCGGGCCGAAGGCTTCCAGGTGATGCGCGTCACTGGCCGCCGCGTCGCGCGCCAGCAGCAACGTAGGCGCAAAGAAGGCACCGTCGCCGACGCCCTCGCCCTTGGGCGCAAAGCCATCGCGCTCGGACAGAAGCAGCTCGCAGTTCTTCGCGAGCTGCGCCACGCGCTCTGCCACGTCGGCCTGCTGGGCCTTGCTGGCCAGCGCGCCCATGCGCACGCCTTCGACGGCGGGGTCGCCCACCACCGTCTTGGACAGCCGCGCCTTGAGCGCCGTGGCAACCGCATCGACGAGATTGGCGGGCACGATGGTGCGGCGGATGGCCGTGCACTTCTGGCCGGCCTTGGCCGTCATCTCTCGCGCCACTTCCTTGACGAAGAGGTCGAACTCCGGGTCGTCAGGCGTCACGTCGGGCGCGAGAATGGCGCAGTTCAGGCTGTCGGCCTCGGCGTTGAAGGGGATGCTCTTCTTCAGTAGGTTGGGGTGGGCCTTCAGCATCAGCGCGGTGTCGGCGCTGCCCGTGAAGGTGACCACGTCGGCCTCGTCCATACGCTCGAACAGGTCGCCCGTGCCGCCGATGATGAGTTGCAGCGCGCCCGCGGGCACCAGGCCCGAGTCGACGACCATGCGCACGCAAGCCTCGGCGACATAACTCGTGGCCGTCGCCGGCTTGACCAGGCAGGGCATGCCCGCCAGGAAGCTAGGGGCGAACTTCTCCAGCATCCCCCACATCGGGAAATTGAAGGCGTTGATGTGCAGGGCCACGCCACGCTTGGGCACCATCACATGGCTGCCGATGAAGTGGTTGTTGGCGCCCAGTCGCATCGGTGGGCCTTCATGCAGCACGTTGCTGCTGGGCAGGTCCTTGCATGCCGCCTTCAATGTCAATCCACGAGTCACTGCGCGTCGCCCCCGTGTGGGCGCTGATCGCGTACAGCTCTTCCTTGCGCTCCATCAGGTAGCCGGCCAGCGCCTTCAACACGCGGGCCCGGTCCTGGAAGTGGGTGCGCAGCAGGCCGGGCAAGGCTGTGCCGCGCGCAAAGGCCATCGCCTCGGCGAAGTCCAGGCCCTCTTCGTGGGTGTGCGCCACGACGCGGCCGTTGATCGCACTGGTCAGCGGCTTGGCTGCGGCTGCACCGATCCAGCGGCCGGCGATGTAACTCTGGAGCGTGGGAACTGCCATCTCTCAATCCTTTGGGCCGCGCGGTGAGCCGGCCGATCGACAGGCAGCCCCGATAGGGGCGGCCACATGGGCGTGCATCGCCGCGTTTACTTGATCAGCTTCCAGGCACCGTTCTCGATGGTCACCATCACGCGGGCACGCTGGTCCAGGCCCAGATGGTCGCCGGCCGACATGTTGAACACGCCATGCGCACCGGCCACGTTTTTCACGTTCTCCAGCGCGTCACGAAGGGCCGCGCGGAAGGCGGGCGTGCCGGGCTGTGCCTTCTTCAGTGCCTCGGGTGCGGCAGCGGCCAGCAGCAGGCCGGCGTCCCAGGCATGGCCGCCGAAGGTGGACACGCTGCCCTTGCCGTGCGCGGCCTCGTACTTGGCAATGTAGTCCTGCGCGCTCTTCTTGACCGGGTGGTCTGCCGGCAGTTGGGCCGCGACCAGCACCGGGCCGGCGGGCAGCAGCGTGCCTTCGACGTCCTTGCCGCCCACGCGCAGGAAGTCGTTGTTCGCGATGCCGTGCGTCTGGTAGATCTTGCCGGCGTAGCCGCGCTCCTTCAGCGCCTTCTGCGGCAGCGCGGCGGGTGTGCCGGAGCCTGCAATCAGGATGGCGTCGGGCCTGGCTGCCACGAGCTTGAGCACCTGGCCGGTGACGGACGTGTCCGTGCGGTTGTAGCGCTCGGTCGCCACGATGTTGAGCTTCTTGGTCGCAGCGATCTTGTTGAACTCGCCCCACCAGCCCTCGCCGTAGGCGTCGGCAAAGCCGATGAAGGCGGCCGTCTTCACACCGTTGTCGACCATGTGGGTCACGATGGCCAGGGCCATCATGATGTCGTTCTGCGGCGTCTTGAAGACCCACTTCTTCTTCGCGTCGATGGGCTCAACGATGCGGGCGGAGGCTGCCATCGAGATCATCGGCGTGCCCGACTCGGACACCGCATCGATCATCGCCAGCGAGTTGGGCGTGACGGTGGAGCCGATGACGATGTCGACCTTGTTCTCGGTGATGAACTTGCGCGTGTTGGCCACCGCAGTCGTCGTGTCGGAAGCGTCGTCCAGCACGATGTAGTTGACCTTCTGGCCACCCAGGGTCGTGGGCATCAGCGCAACGGTGTTCTTCTCGGGGATGCCGAGCGAGGCGGCCGGGCCGGTGGCGGACAGCGTGACACCGACATTGATGTCGGCGTGGGCCGCCAGACTCAGCGTGGCGGCCAGGGCCAGGGCGAGTTGCTTGAATGGCTTCATGAGTGCGTCTCCTCGGGGTGTCATCGGGGTTATTGGATGAGGGCGGGCTGGCGCAGCTGGACCGCGCCGAGTCCGCCGAAGAACAGATCGCTGACCAGGGCCGCGAGCGCGTCGTGAGACAGCTCGCCATCCGGGCGCAGCCAGGTGAACGTCCAGTTGATCATGCCAAAGAGCAGCATGGTCAAGGGCTTGTGCAGCTTGGCGTCGCGCAGCTCGGGCCGCACACGACACAGCGCCATGGCGAATTCGCTGACGACACGACGCTCCACATCCAGCAGCCGCTCGCGCTCGGCGTCAGCCAGGAACTTGATGTCGCTGGTCAGCACGCGGTGCTGGTCCTGGGCGTCGGCATAGGCGCGGGTGAAACGCTCGATGAGGGCGCGCAGCTGGGCGTCGGGCTCCAGTTGGCGGCTCTTGACCTCGTCCACCAACGCCAGCAGTGCGTGCACATGGCTATCGCAGATCTGCGCGAGCAGCTCCTGCTTGTCCTGAAAGTAGTGGTACAGCGTCGGCTTGGCCACGCCGCAAGCCTCGGCGACCTGATTCATGGATGTGGCGCTGAAGCCCTGGCTCGCGAACAGCCGTGCGGCAGCAGCAAGGATGTCCTCGCGTTGGGCTTCGAAGCCGGGAGCTCTTTTTCTTGCCATCAACGTTCGTCGAAGGAGATGACGACCCGCTCGGTGAGCGGATGCGCCTGGCAGCTGAGGATGAAGCCCGCGGCGACCTCGGCCTTGTCCAGCGCAAAGTTCTTGTCCATGCGCACCTGACCCTCGATGAGCTTACAGCGGCATGTGGAGCAGACGCCGCTCTTGCAAGAGAACGGCACATCCATGCCTTCACGGGCGGCAGCGTCCAGCAGGCTAGGGTCGGTGGACAGGAAGTTGATCTCGCGCGACAGGCCGTCACGGATCACCGTGACGCGCGCCTCGGGCGCGTCACCCGGCTTGACTTCGTGCGGCGCCGGCTTGCCGGCCAGCGTCTCAGGCGTGCCGAAACGCTCGATATGGATGCGCTCGGCCGGCACGCCATGGCCCAGCAGCGCGGCCTCGGCGGCATCGTTCATCTCGAAGGGACCGCAGACGAACACCTCGTCCATGCTCGTCGCCGGCACCGGGCCGGCCAGGAAGGCGCTGAGCTTGCCGGCGTCCAGCCGGCCGCCGTAAAGCGGCGCATCGACCACCTCACGGCTGAAGATCATGTGCAGCGACAGCCGCGTCATGAAGCGGTTCTTCAGGTCTTCGAGTTCTTCCTTGAACATCGTCGACGCGGTGCGGCGGTTCGAATAGATCAGCGTCGCGCGGGCGCCAGGCTCGCGCTCCAGCAGCGCGGTCATGATGGCGATGATGGGCGTGATGCCCGAACCGCCGGCGATGAACAGCACATGGCGGCCGTCGCCTCGCGCTGCCGGCATGACGAAGCGGCCCTGCGGCGGGTAGGACTCGATGACGTCGCCCGGCTTCAGCTGTTCATGCACCCAGCTGGAGAACGCGCCGCCGTCGACGCGGCGGATGCCGACGCGCAGCTGGCTGTCGGAGCAGATGGAGTAGCTGCGGCGAAGCTCCTGGCCACCGATGTTCGCGCGCAGCGTCAGGTACTGACCAGGCTCGAAGCCGAAGCTATCGGGCGGCGCCTCGAAGCCGACGACCATCGCGTCGTCGGTGTCGCGCTCGACCGAGGTCACGCGCAGGGGGTGGAAGTGGAGTGCCATCGTCTCGATCAGATCGGCTTGAAGTATTCGAAGGGTTCCAGGCACTCGATGCAGCGCCACGTGGACTTGCATGCGGTGGAACCGAAGCGGGAGAGCTGCTGCGTGCTGGTACTGTCGCAGCGCGGGCAGCGCAGCCGCGGCACCACGCGTATCGCCTGCTCGCCGCTGCACTGCGGCGGCACGATGCCGTACTGCTGCAGCTTTTCGCGGCCCTCGGGCGTGATCCAGTCCGTGCTCCAGGCGGGCGCTCGCTGCATCGTGACCGTCACGTCACCGAACTCCGCCAGCGCCGCACGCACGTCGTCGGCGATCAGTTCGGTGGCGGGACAGCCGCTGTAGGTCGGCGTCAGCACCACCTCGACGCCCGACGCCGTCTCGCGCAGGTCGCGCACGATGCCGAGCTCCACCAGGCTGACCGCCGGAATCTCGGGGTCAGGCACGGCGGCGAGCTTGGCCCGGGCGATTGCGAGATTCACCACACGCCTCCGGGGTAGCTGCGCTGCAGGTACTGCATCGTCGCCAGGAGGTGGCCCATGTGCTCGCTGTGGATGCCGTCCATGCCGCGCGGCTGCATCGCGCTGTCGCGCGGCAGCTTGAGCGTAGCTTCCTGCATCAACGTGGCCCAGCGGGCGCGCCATTCAGGCTCCAGCTCGCTCCACGCAGGGCCGACGCCATCAACGCCGTCGACCGCAAACAGTTCGTTGAAGTAGGGCCACAGCACGTTCAGCGCGGATTGCATGCGTGCCTGCGATTCCGGAGTGCCATCGCCCAGGCGAGCGACCCAGTCGTTGCTGTGCTGGCGGTGGTAGCGCACTTCCTTCAGGGACTTGGCAGCGATGCCGGCCAGCTCGGTGTCCAGACTGGACTGCAGGCGCTCGTACAGCAGCTCCAGCCACAGGGCCACCGCTGCATTGCGCAAAATGGTCAGGGCGAAGTCCCGCCCGCCGCCGCCATCGCTGGGGCTGGCCGCCGCGTTGGGCAACTCGACCAGAATGATGTTGCGGTAGTCGCGCTCCTCGCGCAGGAAGGCGAGCTGGTCTTCATCGCGGCCGGCGCCTTCGAGCTGGCCGGCATGGGTCAGCAGCGCACGCGCCTGGCCGAGCAGGTCCAGCGCGATGTTGGACAGCGCCAGGTCCTCCTCCAGCACCGGCGCGTGGCCGGCCCATTCGGACAGCCGCTGGCTGTGGATGAGACAGGTGTCCGCCAGGCGCAGGACATAGGTGGTCTTGGCGTCCATCACATGTGGTTCAGTTCGTCCGGCAGTTCATAGAACGTCGGATGGCGGTAGACCTTGTCGTCGGCCGGGTCGAACAGGCTGCCCTTCTCGCTCGGGTCGCTGGCGACGATCTGCTCCGAGCGCACGACCCAGATGCTGGTGCCCTCCTGCCGGCGCGTGTAGACGTCACGCGCCATCTGGATGGCCATGGGCGCATCGGCCGCGTGCAGGCTGCCGCAGTGCTTGTGATCCAGCCCGGCCTTGCTGCGTACGAACACTTCCCACAGCGGCCATTCATTCTTCGGATTGCTCATCTCTTCTTTCCTCAAGCGGCTTGCGCCTTCGTTGCCTGCTTGCGGGCGTGAGCCAGGGCCGCGTCGCGCACCCAGGCGCCGTCGTCCCAGGCCTTGTTGCGGGCTGCCAGGCGCTCGCGGTTGCAGGGGCCTTCGCCGCCCACCACGCGCCAGAACTCGCTCCAGTCAATCTCACCGAAGTCGTAACTGTCGCGCTCGGCATTCCACTTCAGCGCCGGATCGGGCACCGTCACGCCCAGGATGTCGGCCTGCGGAATCGTCGCGTCGACGAACTTCTGTCGCAGCTGGTCGTTGGTCACGCGCTTGATGCCCCAGCGCATGCTCTGCTCGGAGTTGGGCGAGTCCTTGTCGGCCGGGCCGAACATCATCAGCGACGGCCACCACCAGCGGTTGACCGCGTCCTGCACCATGGCCTTCTGCGCGGCGCTGCCGTGGGTCATCATCGTCAGCAGGCTCTCGTAGCCCTGGCGCTGGTGGAAGCTCTCCTCGCGGCACACGCGGATCATGGCCCGCGCGTAGGGCGCGTAGGAGCAGCGGCACAGCGGCACCTGGTTCATGATGGCAGCACCGTCCACCAGCCAACCGATGACGCCAATGTCGGCCCAGGTCAGCGTGGGGTAGTTGAAGATGGAGCTGTACTTGGCCTTGCCCGACAGCAGCGCCTCGGTCATCTCGTCGCGGCTGGTGCCCAGCGTCTCGGCGGCGGCGTAAAGGTAGAGGCCGTGGCCGCCCTCGTCCTGCACCTTGGCCAGCAGGATGGCCTTGCGCTTGAGCGTTGGGGCGCGCGTGATCCAGTTGCCCTCGGGCAGCATGCCGACAATTTCGCTGTGCGCATGCTGGCTGATCTGCCGCACCAGCGTTTTGCGGTAGTGCTCGGGCATCCAGTCCTTGGCTTCGATGAAGTCGCCGGCATCGATGCGGGCCTCGAAGGCTTCTTCTCGTTGCAGGTCTTCCGCCGATTTAACGACCTTGGGCTTGGCCTCTCGGGCCATCAGGTCCATCGCTTGCGTATACATCGCTCGCTCCTTACTTCTTGCGTTGGTCCACCACGCGCCGGGCCTTGCCGACCAGCGTGCGCTCGATGGAGTTGTTTGGCTCGACGCTGATGGTCGCCGTCACGCCGATCAGGTTCTTGATGCGCTCGGACAGGCGGCGACCGATGCCGTCATCGAACGCACCCAGCGCCAGCTCGCAGCGGATCAGCAACTCGTCCAGATGACCGTTGCGGCTGACCACCAGCTGGTATTGCCCGCCCAAGCCCTTCTCCTGCAGCACCAGCTCCTCCACCTGCGTGGGGAAGAGGTTGACGCCCCGGATGATGAGCATGTCATCGCTGCGGCCCACGATCTTGCCCATGCGGCGCATGCTGCGCGAGGTGGGCGGCAGCAGCCGCGTCAGGTCGCGGGTGCGGTAACGGATGACGGGCATCGCCTCCTTGGACAGCGATGTGAAGACCAGCTCGCCTTCGGATCCGTCGGGCAGCACCTCGCCCGTGTCGGGGTCGATGATCTCGGGATAGAAGTGGTCTTCCCAGATCACAGGGCCGTCCTTACTTTCGATGCACTCGCTGGCCACGCCCGGGCCCATCACTTCGGACAGCCCGTAGATGTCCACCGCATCGATGCCGGCGCTGGCCTCGATGTCACGGCGCATGGCCTCGGTCCAGGGTTCGGCACCAAAGATACCGACCTTCAGCGACGACTCGCGCGCATCCAGCCCCTGGCGGCTGAACTCTTCCACCAGCACCTGCATGTAGCTGGGCGTCACCATGATGATGTCGGGCTTGAAGTCCGTGATCAGCTGCACCTGCTTCTCGGTCTGGCCACCGCTCATCGGGATGACAGTGCAGCCCAGCCGCTCGGCGCCATAGTGCGCGCCCAGGCCGCCGGTGAACAGGCCGTAGCCATAGGCGACGTGCACCAGGTCACCCGCGCGGCCACCCGCGGCTCGGATGGAGCGCGCGACGAGGTTGGCCCAGTTGTCGATGTCCTTCATCGTGTAGCCGACGACCGTGGGCTTGCCCGTGGTACCCGACGACGCATGGATGCGCGCCAGTTGCTGGCGCGGCATCGCGAACATGCCGAACGGGTAGTTGGCGCGCAGGTCGTGCTTGGTCGTGAACGGGAACCTGGCGAGATCCGCCAGCGTCTTCAGGTCCGACGGATGCACGCCCTTCTCGTCGAACTTGGCCTTGTAGTGCGGCACGTTGTCGTAGGCATGCTGCAGGCTCCAGCGCAGACGCTCCAGCTGCAGCGCCTGCAGTTCATCGCGGCTGGCGGTTTCGATCGCTTCGAGGTCGCCGGGTTGGGGAGTCTTGACGGTCATGCTTCGAAAACCTTGCGTTCGCCGAGGCGGTAGGAGCGCCCACGGAATACGGCGATCAGGTCGCCGTTCTGGTTCTTGACGGTGATGTCGTAAAGCCCGGTGCGGCCCGCCAGCGAGACCTCTTCGGCCGTCGCCGTCAGCGTCTCGCCCAGCTTGGCGCTCTTCAGGATGTCGATGCCGAATCCCGAGGCCACTGTCAGTGCATTGCGGGCGTTGCAGGCGAACGCAAAGGCCGAGTCGGCCAACGTCGCGATCAGGCCGCCGTGGCAGATGGCGAAGCCGTTCAGCATGTCCACCCGCACGGTCATCGTGGCGACCGCGCGGCCGGGCGCGACCTCGGCAATCTGGATGCCCAGCATCCGGCTCGCGGCATCGTCCGCAAGCATGACATCGCGCACCTTCTCGGCAATGGCTTGCGCATCCATCAGCGGTCCCTGAACTCGGGCTTGCGCTTGTCCATGAAGGCGGCCACGCCTTCCAGGTAGTCGTACGCAAAACCCAGCTGGCTCTGCAGCGCAGCCTCGCGCTTCAGCGCGGACTCGTAGTCCAGCTTCAGCGCCTCGTCCATCGCCCAGCGGGTTTCGACCAGCGCACGCGTGGGCATGCCGGCCAGCTTCTGCGCCAGCGCCATCGCGGCATCGGCCAGCTCAGCATCCGGCAGCACGCGGGAGATCAGGCCCAGCCGCTCCGCGTCCACCGCCTTGACCTTGTCGCCCAGCAGCGCGAGCTCCAGCGCCTTGGCCCGCCCGACCAGCCGCGGCAGCAGCCAGGTGCCGCCGCAGTCAGGCAGCAAGCCGATCTTGGAAAAGGCCTGGATGAAGCTCGCACTCTCGGCCGCCAGCACCAGGTCGCAGCCCAGCGCCATGTTGGCCCCGGCGCCGGCCGCCACGCCGTTGACGGCGGCCACCACAGGTACCGGCATGCTGCGCAGGCGCAGCGCCAGCGGGATGTAGTAGTGGTCCAGCATGTGGCCAATGTCCTTTGGCGCCACGCCGGGGTCGTTGCTGGGCGCCACATGCGGGTCCGACAGATCCTGGCCTGCACTGAAGGCCCGGCCCGCACCGGTGATCAGCACGCAGCGCGTCTCGCCATCACCGGCCGCCGACTCCAGCGCATGCCGCAACTGGCCCAGCATGGCGGCCGTCAACGCGTTCAGCGCCTCGGGGCGGTTCAGGCGCAGCAGGCGCACGGCGCCGTGCTGTTCGATCTGGATCAGTTGTTCGGGCATGGAATTTCTCTACCGACCGGTCGGTTAATCGTAAGACCCCCCGCCTGCAGGATCAAGTCATGGGCGGGTAAACCCCTGCACTTCGACGGCTTCCGCCAAGGCCGACACCAGGCCGGGCCGGGGTGGCGCGAAGCCCGGCGCCGTGCAGGCCGCCGCACCTGCCGCCAGCGCCCAGCGCAGGTGCTGCTCGGCAGGCGCACCGGCGTTGCGCATCAGACTGTCCAGCAGGCCCGCCAGCGCAGCGTCGCCGGCGCCCACCGTGTCGACTACATCGATCCGCGGCGGCAGCGCGGTGCATTCCTCCACGCCGTGATACAGCGTCGCGCCGGCCTCGCCACGCGTCAACAGCAGCCAGGCGCCGGGGTTCCAGGCGGCGATCTGGGCCAGACCGGAACGGTGGTCGGGCAGACGGAACAGGCCGCGAAGGTCTTCGTCAGACACCTTGATGACGTCGGCCAGCCGGCACATCTGCTCCAGCGTGTCGTCGTAGCGTGAATCCATGGGCGGCGCGCGGAAGTTGGGGTCGTAGCTGATCAGCCGCCCTTCGGCCTTCAACGCCTCGGCCAGCGCCAGCAAGCGCCCGGCCAGCGGCTCGCGCACCAGGCCCAGGCTGCCGAAATGGGCCCAGCGCAGCGCCCGCGTCCAGCCCATGGGCAGGCCCTCGGGGCGGAAATGCAGGTCTGCGCTGTCCTGGCCGATGAACAGGTAGCGCGGCGGGTCAGTCTCGTGGACGACGGCCAGCAGCGGGGGTTTGGGCAACTGCTGGATGAAGCGCATGTCCAGGTGGGCATCCTGGCTGGCCTGCCAGATGGCCTGACCGAACACGTCCTGGCTGACCGCGCCGGCAAAGGCGCTCAACTGACCCAGCGTGGACATGGCGACAGCCACATTCCACGGCGAGCCGCCGCTGCTGCTGCGCCACGTATCGGCGCCGGTTCGCACGAGATCGGTCAGCGCCTCGCCAAAGGACACGAAGCGCGGCAGGTCGGCATGCATCACAGCACTCATGTGCCGATTCAACCGGTAGCGCTCCGCGCTGGCAAGCCCCAGGGCCGCAAGCCGTCCGGCCGGTTGACGACGCCCGGGCCACTTCGATCCTCGAAGGCACCCAGCGGCCAGAATCCGCCCGCAAGCCCCCGCCCCCGCGCGGAAGGTCGGCGAGCAGCCAGAATCCGGGCATGAGCGTGCGTGAAGCCCCCCTCCTCTTCCGGCCCCCGCCGACCCGGCCGGCGGCCCCGGCCAGGCAGCCCGGGCCCATGGCGGACACGCTAGGCCGTCCGCTGCACGACCTGCGCATCTCGGTGACCGACCGCTGCAACTTCCGCTGCGGCTACTGCATGCCCAAGGAGGTGTTCGACAAGCAGCACGCCTTCCTGCCGCATGCTGAGCTGCTGAGCTTCGAGGAAATCACGCGGCTGGCCAGCGTCTTCGTCGCCTGCGGCGTCGAGAAACTGCGCATCACCGGCGGCGAACCCACGCTGCGGCGCGGGCTGGAGACGCTGATCGCGATGCTGGCAGCGCTGCGCACCCCCGACGGCCGCGAGATGGACCTGACGCTGACGACCAACGGCTCCACGCTCGTCAAGAAAGCCGCGGCCCTGAAGGCAGCCGGCCTCAGGCGACTGACCGTCAGCCTGGACGGCCTGGACGACGCGGTGTTTCAGCGCATGAACGACGTGGGCTTCCCGGTGGCGGACGTTCTCGCGGGCATCCAGGCCGCGCAGGCAGCGGGACTGGCGCCGATCAAGGTCAACATGGTGGTGCAGCGCGGCGTCAACGACGACCAGATCCTGCCCATGGCGCGCCACTTCCGTGGCTCGGGTGTCGTGCTGCGCTTCATCGAGTACATGGACGTCGGCGCCACCAACGGCTGGCGCATGGACCAGGTGCTGCCGTCGGCCGAGGTACTGCGCCGCCTGCAGGCCGAGTTCCCGCTGACGCCGCTGTCGCAGAGTGCGCCGGGCGAGACAGCCGAGCGCTGGGCCTACTCGGATGGCGGCGGCGAGGTCGGCTTCATCTCCTCAGTCACGCAAGCCTTCTGCGGCGACTGCAACCGCGCGAGGCTGTCCACCGAGGGGCGGCTCTACACCTGCCTGTTCGCCACACGCGGGCACGACCTGCGTGCGCTGCTGCGTGGGGCCGCGCCGGCCAGCGACGCGGAACTGGCCGGCGCCATTGCCGGCGTCTGGCAGGGGCGCAGCGATCGCTACTCGCAGCTGCGCGGCAGCGGCCAGGCCACGCCGGCCGGCGAGCGCCGGGTCGAAATGCATTACATCGGCGGATGAGCCAGGTCCACGCCCTCGTGCTGGCCGGCGGCCGCGGCAGCCGCATGGGCGGCGTAGACAAGGGCCTGCAGCTGCTGGGTGGCCGCCCGCTCGCGGCCCACGTCATCGAACGCATGGCGCCCCAGGCGACGCGCGTGTTGATCAGCGCCAACCGTCACCTCGACGCCTACGCGGCCATGGGCCACACCGTGCTGACCGACCCGCCCGGCCTCGAATTCGCCGGCCCCCTGGCCGGCATGCTGGCGGGGCTGCAGGCGTTGCCCGACGACGCATGGCTGCTGACCGCGCCCTGCGACTGCCCGCACCTCCCGCTCGACCTGGCCCAGCGCCTGCTGGCCGCCGCCCAGCCCCACGGCCTCGCCTTCGCGCAGGCCGAGCGCGAACACCCCACGCACGCACTGCTGCATGCCCGCCTGCGCGGGCCACTCGCCGCCCATCTGCAGGCGGGTGGGCGCCCCGTGCTGCGCTGGATGGACGCCCTGCCGCACGGCGTGGCCCGCTTCGACGACGAAGCCGCGTTTGCCAACCTGAACACGCTCGCCGAGCTGGACCACCCCGGGAGCCCCGCGTGATCGACACCCTCAGCATCCGCCCCATGCTGGAACCCGACCTGCTGGGCTACAAGGCCTTGCGTGACGCGATGCTGACCGGCCACCCCGAGGCCTTCACGTCCGACGCCGAGACCGAGAGCCAGCGCGATCTCACCAGCTACCGCAGCCGGCTGGCCGGCGGCTCGGGTGGTGCCACGCTGTTTACCCTGCTGGCGCTGGATGGCCCACGCATCGCCGGCGCGCTGACCTGCGAGCGCGAACCGCGCCGCAAGGTCCAGCACCTCGCCCATCTGGTGGGCATGATGGTGGCTGACACTCACCGCGGTCGCGGCATCGGCCGGGCGCTGCTGGGCGCTGCGGTCGACCGCCTGCGGGCCACGCCCGGCCTTGCTCAGGTCACGCTCAGCGTCACGTCCAGCAACCGCGCCGCCGTGGGCTTGTACGAAAGCGTGGGCTTTGAGCGCTATGGCCGCCTGCCGGACGCAATACGCCTGCCCGACGGCCGGCGGCTAGACAAGGACCTGATGCTGCTGCGGCTCTAAGGCCGCAGCAGCTCGAACTGCACCACCAGCGCGTCCTGCACCGCCAGCAGCCCGCCCAGCACCGTGAAAGGCTGGATGCCGAAATCGCTCTGCCGCAACACCACCCGGCCGTGCGCGCGCCGGCCGTCCACGTCGACCACGAACCACTGCCGGCGAGTCACGCCGTGCAGCGTGACCTCAGCCTCGACCGCGCGCTGCCCACCCTCGCCCACCTGCTGCAGCGTGCGCACGACAACCTCAGGGTGGGCCGCCGCGTCCAGCGCCTTCAGCAGGTTGGTGCGCGTGCCGGCGCGGGCGTCGTCGTCGACCGCGCTGGCAAAGGCGGAACCCAGCCGCTCACGCAGCGCCTGTGGGTCGATAGCCAGCCCGTCCAACCGGAAGCTCAGCACCGGGCCAGCAGCTGGCCAGTCCACACGCAGGTCGCTCGCGCGCAACACGTGGTTGTGGCCCAGGCGCGCCGCGCTGCCGCCGCGAAAGACGAGAACGCGCAGTTCGTTGCCGGTCTCGGCCTGCGGTGCGGCCGCCGGCGGCGCGCTGGCGCAGCCGGCCAAACCAGCAAGAGCGACCGTTGCGGCCAGGGTCAACAGCAGGCGGCGGGTTGTCATGGGCGGGCTCAAGTGGGGATTCCGTGGGGGTTTTATGGCCCAAAGCGCGACGTTCCCGCCGCAGGCTGAACTAGCATAGCCACCATCTCCTCAACGGAGCCCCCACATGGCCAGCCTGTTTCGCCCCGCTCTTGACCTGATGGCGCAGTACGCCGCCTACCACCGCGACCGCCGCAACATCGCGACCCACTTCATCGGCATCCCGATGATCGTGTTCGCCATGAGCACGCTGCTCGCCCGCGCCGAGTTTTCCGTCGGCGCTGCGCCGATGAACGCCGCCATCGTCGCCTGGGCGCTGTCCGCGCTCTGGTACCTGACGCGCGGCAATCTGGCGCTGGGCGTGGCCACCACCGTCGTCAACGGCTTGCTGACTGCGCTGGCCATGACCGCAGCCCAGGGCTCCATGACCAGCTGGCTGGTCATCGGCGTCGGCAGCTTCGTGGTCGGCTAGGTGTTCCAGTTCATCGGCCACTACTACGAGGGCAAGAAGCCCGCCTTCGTGGACGACCTCGTGGGCCTGCTCGTGGGCCCGATGTTCGTCGTTGGTGAGGCCATGTTCATGGCCGGCTGGGGCCGCCCGCTGCTGGCCGAGATCGAGCGCCGCGTCGGACCGACGCACCTGCGCGACCTGGCCCACCCTGTTTAAGTCCACCCTCCGATGACCGGCGTTCTAGTCATGGGCGCCGGCTCCGTCGGCTGCTTTGTCGGCGGCCTGACCCAGCTTGCCGGCGTACCCGTCCATTTCGTCGGCCGCCCGCGCGTGCTGGCCGCGCTGCGCAAGCACGGCCTGCGCCTGACCGACCAGGACGGCCTGGACCGCCACATCCCCCCGCTGGAGCTGCGCCTGCACGCCGACCCGCCGGCCGGCCTCAAGCCCGACCTGGTGCTGCTGTGCGTGAAGTCCGGCGCCACCGCTGAGGCCGCCACGGCGCTGGGCCTGACGCTGCCGCTGGGCACGCCGGTGGTCAGCCTGCAAAACGGCATCGCAAACGCCGAACTGGCCCGCGCCACCGTGCCACAGTTGCACTGGCATGCGGGCATGGTGCCCTTCAACATCGCCGAACTCGCACCCGGCCACTACCACCGCGGCACGGGGGGTGCGCTGGCAGCCGAGGCCTCGGCCGAGGACACCGCCCTGGCGGCCTGGCAGACCGCGCTGGCCCGCGTCGGCATGAAACTCAACCTACACGCCGACCTGGCGCCGGTGCAATGGGGCAAGCTGCTGCTGAACCTGAACAACCCGGTCAACGCGCTGTCCGGCCGGCCGCTGCGCGAGGAGTTGCTGCAGCGCGGCTACCGGCGCGCGCTGGCCGCGCTGCAGCAGGAGGCGCTGGACCTGCTGGACGCTGCGCACCGCCCGGTCGCCCAACTCACGCCGCTGCCACCGCGCCGGCTGCTGATGCTGCTGCGTATGCCTACCTTCATTTTCCGCCTGGCCGCGGCCCGCATGCTGCGCATCGATGCCCAGGCACGCTCTAGCATGGCCGACGACCTGGCCCATGGCCGCATGACCGAGATCGACGCGCTGTGCGGCGAAGTGGTGCGCCTGGCCAAGGGCCTGGGCCGGACGGCGCCGTTGAACGCGCGCATGCACGCCCTGGTCGAAGCCTGGCCCAAGCGCCGCCGCCCCTACCCCCCAGCGGAACTGCTGCAGGCGCTCGGCTTGTCCTGATTTGATCGATCTCCGTCCGATGGTGCGTGGCACCCGGCGAGCGGCGGCGGAACACTGGAGGCCTCAACACCCCCACCGAGGCTCCTCATGACCACCGCCCTCCTCGTCATCGACGTCCAGCACTCTTTCACCCAGCGCCCCAGTTTCGAGACCGATGGCCTCGCCGCCTACCTGGACGCTCAGAACCGCCTCATCGCTGGCTTCGAGGCCGCCGGTCTGCCCGTCGTGCGAGTCTTCCATGTACAGCCCGACGCGAGCGGCGCCGACCCATTCAGCCTGGAAAGCGGCCATGTGCGCCCGCTCGACGGTCTGCGCGCCTTCGACGCCGCGCTGACCGTGCACAAGACCCGCCACAGCGCGCTGGTCGGCAGCGGCCTGGACGTCTGGCTGACGCAGCATGGCATCCGGACGCTCGTCATCAGCGGTATCCGCACCGAGCAGTGCTGCGAGACGACCACCCGCCACGCGTCCGATCTGGGCTGGGACGTCATCTACGTGCCCGAGGCGACACTCACGTTCACGATGCAACAACCCGACGGTTCACCGCTGACTCCCGCGCAGCTTCGCGCTCGCACCGCTACCGTGCTGGACGGCCGTTTTGCGCGCGTGCTCGATGCCGAAGCCGCGCTGCAGGCCGTCACCGACAAGGAAGCAGAGCTTGCTTGACGCGCTACAAGTCGTCTTCGTGCTGCAGGACGACAGCCTCGTCCTGGACTGGGCCGGACCGGCCGAGGCCTTGCGCCTGGCCACCCTGGAGATCGCTGCGCTGCGCCTGCATGCAGCCCCCTTCGAGCTGCGCTTCGTCGCCGCACAGGCCGAAGCCACCGGCTCCGTCGGCGTGCAGTTGCAGGCGCTGGGGCCCCTGCCGCCGCAGTTGCCCGCAGGTAGCTGGGTCGTCCTCGTGGGCCGCACCTCGGCTGCCGAGTCCGGTGGCCAGCACGCACAACAAGCGCTCATCGCCTGGCTGGCACAGCTCGCGCCCGGCCGGGCGGACCTGCGCCTTGTGACCGTCTGCTCCGGCGCACTGCTGGCCGCCCGCGCCGGCCTGCTGGACGGCCGGCGCGCGACCACCCACCACCAGCACCTGGACGACCTGGCCCGGCTGGCGCCGCGCTGCACCGTGTTGCAGGACCGCGTCTTCGTGCAGGACGGCGAGGTGTTCACGAGCGCGGGAGTGACCGCGGGCATCGACCTTGCGCTGCACCTGATCGCTGCGCATGCCGGCGAGCTGGTGGCGGCTCGTGTGGCTGAGCAGATGGCCGTGGCGCTGCGCCGCGGGCCGGCCGACCCGGAGCTATCTCCGCTGCTGGCACACCGCCAGCACCTGAACGCGCGCCTGCACCGGCTGCAGAACGCCATCAGCCAGGCACCGCAGCAGGACTGGCCACTGGAACGCATGGCCGAGCTGGCGACCACCACGCCGCGCACGCTCAGCCGCCTGTTCGCCCAGCATGCCGGCACCAGCCCGCAGGCCTGGCTGCGCGGCGTGCGCCTGGCCATGGCACGGCGCGCGCTGGAGGCCGGCGCCAGCGTGGCTGCGGCCAGCGAGGCAGCCGGCTTTAGCGCCGAGTTGCAGTTGCGCCGCGCCTGGGCCGCCGCGGGCTGGCCCGGCTCGCCGTCCGGCGCGCGCCGGCGTCGTGCGGGCTGAGCGCCGCATACCCCACGCAAAACCGAAGCGACCCTCAGCCTGTGGCTGCAGGCTCGCTTGCGAGAATCCGCAGCTTCACCGAAGCCCCTCCACCACCATGCTCGAACTGCTCTCCAACCCGCAGACCTGGATCGCCCTCGCCACGCTGACGGCGCTGGAGCTGGTACTGGGCATCGACAACATCATCTTCATCAGCATTCTGGTGGACAAGCTGCCGAAGGCGCGGCAGGAGATGGCACGGCGCCTGGGCCTGTTCATGGCCATGTTCATGCGCATCGGCCTGCTGATGATGTTGGCCTGGATCGTCGGCATGGTGGAGCCGCTGTTCACGCTGCCGGTGCTCGACAAGGCCATCTCGGGCCGAGACCTTATCCTCATCGGCGGTGGCCTGTTCTTGATCTGGAAGAGCACGGGCGAAATCCACGGCTCGCTGGAAGGCGAGGACGAGAGCCACGGTGCCGGCAGCAAGGCCAAAGCGGCGTTCGCCTCGGTCATCCTGCAGATCATGGTCATCGACCTGGTCTTCTCGCTCGACTCCATCATCACGGCCGTCGGCATGGTGGACGACGTGCGCATCATGATCGCCGCCGTCGTTTTCTCGGTCGGCCTGATGATGCTGTTCGCCGCCCCCATCGGCCGCTTCGTGTCCGACCACCCGACCATCAAGATGCTGGCGCTGAGCTTCCTCGTCGTCGTGGGCGTCGTGCTGGTGGCCGAGGGCTTCGGTCACCATGTGCCCAAGGGCTACATTTACTTCGCGATGGCCTTCTCGCTGGGCGTGGAGATGATGAACATCAAGATGCGCAAGAAGGCCGACACCAAGGTCAGGCTTCGCCAGCAGATCCCCGGCGGCGACGACTAGGGTCTGTTCAAACGACGGCAGCAGGCCCTAACGCGCCATCCAGAAGAACACCGCCGTCATGCGCCGCTCGGCAGACGCCTCGCCGAAATAGGCGCTGGCGCTGTGGATCATGTCGGCGCGGTACAGCAGCAGGCGGTTGAAGCGCGCGTCCACCGTCACGTCCTGCACGAACAGGCCCGGCGGCACGAAGCGAGTGCCGAAGGCCTCCACCAGGTTGGCAAAGCGCGACGGCACGCAGTTGCCGCCCGGCCGCCCGTCCGGGTGGACCACGCGGAAGAAGGACGTGCCGGCGTGGACCGGGGTGTCCGGCGACAGGTAGAGCACCGCGGCGTAGGTGCACAGCGCGCGCGAGTCGGTGTGCGGCTTGACCCGGCCCTCGCCCAGCCCCACCAGTTGCACGCAATTGTGGTTGATGCGGTCGGCCGCACCCACCTGCGGCGCGTAGACCTTCCTGCAGCCCGTCTGCTTCAGCATCCAGCGCTCCAGCGGCGCAAGTTCCTCGGCCAGCAGCCCGGGTTGCAGACGCATGCCCGGCCAGCTCTCGGGCCGGTGCGGGGCACCCAGCACCCAGTCCTGCGCGGCCAGCGCGCGCTCGCGCACGGCCATGGGGTCGGGCAAGGCATCGTCCAGCACCCAGTAGTCACGGCCCAGTCGGGGCTCGCGGTAGACCAGGCGGTTCAGCTGCGGGGCTGGGGCAGGAGGAGGCAGGCTCATGGTGGGGCGGGAGTCTAGTCCGGCCCCGGCGCGACACAATCGACGGCCATGGACGGGCTCTTCCACTTCTCCACGGCGGTGCACCGCGACGCGGCCGTCGAGGCCTGGATGGCCGCGCGGCCCGGCCCGCTGGGCAACCTCGCCCGGCAATGGTTCGACGTCATGCGAGCCTGCGGCGACGACGTGCACGAACTGCTTCACGACGGCCACCCCACCGCCTGCGCGGGTGACGCCGCCTTTGGCTACGTCAACGTCTTCACATCGCACGTCAACGTCGGCTTCTTCAAGGGGGCCGAGCTGAACGACCCGGCCGGGCTGCTCGAGGGCGGCGGCCGACTCATGCGCCATGTGAAGCTCCGGCCCGGCCGACAGGTCGACGAGCCGGCGCTGAAGGCACTGATCGAGGCGGCCCACGCCGACATGCGCGGGCGCGTCCGAAAAGCTGCGGCCGGGGATTGAGGCCGATCAGGTCGACCAGATGCGCGGATCACCGCCCGGCAGTGCCCACAGCCGCTCGCGCCACAGCGCTCTCACGCGCCGCAGCGCCAGCGTGACGTCCTCGACCTCGTCGCCCAGCACTCGGGCCAGCAACACGGCGCCATGCGGGCCGGCCAGGTGGGTGATGCCGCTGCGCGGCACGTCGGCCAGCAGCGCACGTCCATCTGTCAGCAGCGCTTCGGCGTCAGCCAACGAGCCGGTCTGCGCATAGGCCAGCGTGCCCAGCACGCGGTGACCCGCCAGGCCGCAGGGACCGTCGAGCAAGGCCTTGTCCCCTGCGTCCAGCCGGCCGCGGTCCAGCCACTGGCCGGTGATCTCCAGGTGCTGCAACAGCCGGCCCGATTCGAAAGGCTGCCCGGCTGCCGGCAGTCCCAGGCCCAGCACTTCGGTCGCGAACAGGCTGGCCCCGGCCGCCAGGCTCAGCTTCACCTCATTGCGGGCAATGCAATCCGGATAGGCCAGCGTCTCCTGCGGCAACCATTCCAGCCGCCCGCCCTGGGCCACGGCGGCCTGCACGACCTGCGCGGCCTCGCCGGCGTTGGAGCGGTAGAAGCGCGTCGCGGCCGGCGTCGTCACCAGCAGGTGGGCACCGGCCTGCACGTCGAGCTGGATGTCGAGCCGGTCGCCGCCGACCAGGCCGCCGGGCGGATGCACCAGCACGGCGTGGGCGATGCCGGCACCTTCCGGGTACAGCGTCTTGAGCAGCCGCAGCGGGCCGTCGTGGCGAGCGTGCACCCGCGTGGCGTTTGCTCCGTCGCGCGCGGCGGTCAGCACCAGCCGCGCGGGCCAGCGCACGGGATCAGCCAACGAGCAGGCCCTTGGTCTCGATGAAGCGAACCACCTCGGCCAGCCCTTCGCGGGTCTTGAGGTTGGTCATGACCCAAGGCTTCACGGGCCGCATGCGGGCGGTGTCGCTGCGCATAACGCCCAGGTCCGCGCCCACATGCGGCGCAAGGTCGGTCTTGTTGATGACGAACAGGTCGCTCTTGGTGATGCCGGGGCCGCCCTTGCGCGGGATCTTCTCGCCGGCCGCCACGTCGATGACGTAGATGGTCAGGTCGCTCAGCTCGGGGCTGAAAGTGGCGGCCAGGTTATCGCCGCCGCTCTCGACGAAGACGATGTCGGCGTCGGGGAACTTGTCCAGCATGCGGTCCACGGCTTCGAGGTTGATGGAGCAGTCCTCGCGGATGGCCGTGTGCGGGCAGCCGCCGGTCTCCACGCCCATGATGCGTTCGGGCGCCAGCGCGCCAGCCACGGTCAGAAGGCGCTGATCTTCCTTGGTGTAGATGTCGTTGGTGACGACGACCAGGTCCCAGCGGTCGCGCATGGTCTTGCAGAGCATCTCGACCAGCGTGGTCTTGCCCGAGCCGACGGGACCGCCCACGCCCACGCGCAGCGGGGGCAGCTTCTTGGTGCGGTTGGGGATGGCGTGCAGCGGAGCTGAGGTCATGAGCGGAAGAGTCGGGAGTACTGGGTTTCGTGGCGGGCGCCGTGGATGCCGAGCAGAGGCGCGAACGCCATGGGCTCCGGCGCGGCCAACGCGGTCGCCACGGCTGGCGGTATGGCTTGCACGAGGCGTGCCAAGAGGCGCTGGCCGGCCGTCTGGCCCAGGGGCACGCTGCGCACGGCGGCCTGCATCAGGTTCTCGGCCCAGCCGAAGGCTATGGCCTGCAGCGCAGGCTCCAGTGCCGCTCCCCGGGAAGCGGCCACGGCCCCCATGACGACCGGCCAGGTCGGCGCAGGCTTGAGCTTCTGCAGCAACGGCAGCACCGGCGCGTCGGGCACCAGGCCTTGCATCCAAACGAGCAGGCTGCGACCCATCTGCTGGGCCTGTTGCAGGCTCTCGCTGGTCTCGCGGGTCTGCAGCACCCAGGCGTTGAGTTCGGCCAGCCGCACGCCGTCCAGCGCCAGCGTGGCGGCGTGGGCCGCAGCGGCCACGGGCAGCTCGGCGCGGGCCTGCACGAGTTCGAGCTGATTCAGCAGCCAGTCACCCGCGCTGGTCTCGTCGTGCACGACGCCGGCGTCCACCGCGGCCTCCAAGCCCTCGGAATAGCTGAAGCCCCCCACCGGCAGCGCAGGCGAGGCGAGCCAGAGCAGGTGCAACAGCGCGGCGTCAGTGCTCGTGGTCATGGCCGTGGTCGTGACCGCAACCGGGGCCATGCACATGACCGCCGTCATGCGCCTTCACGGGGATGGCCAGCGGCTTGCGCACGGGCGCGGGTGCCGCGGCATGCTCGTGATGGTCATGCGCGTGGTCATGCGCGTGGTCATGGCCGTGGTGGTGGCCGTGCCCAGCACCTTCGCCATAGGCCCCACCCTCGGGCTCGAAGGCCGCCTGGGCCTCGGTCACGATGAGGTGCTGGCGGCGCAGCATGTCGGCCAGCACGGGGTCGGGCTCGAACTGCAGCAGGTCAGCCTGCAGTTCCAGCGGCACATGGCGGTTGCCCAGGTGGTAGGCGGCGCGCAGCAGGTCGAACGGCGAGCCGTGCTCGGTGCAGTGGCGCACCTGCAGCACCGGCTGGGCGGCGGCGATGACGCGCACCAGCGTGCCGTCCTCGGCCACCAGTACGTCGCCACCGCGCAGCGTGGTGCCACGCGGCAGCACGACGCCGATCTCGCGGCCGGTGGAATCCGTGGCAGAAAAGCGGCTCTTGCTGCGCGCGTCCCAGTCGAGTTCGAGCGTAGCGGCGCGCTTCACGAGCACGGCGGCGAGGCCGGCGCCGCCGGCAATGCGTTTGGAGGCGTGGATCATGGGCTCAAGTATCGGCGCTGGCCCGCGGGCTACAGCGTCCAGGGGTGTTTGGCGGGCATCATGCGCGCTTCAACTCCGCCGCGGACCGCGCCATGCAACTCGAAACCCTCACCCTCTCCGTCCAGGACCACATCGCCACCGTGCGCCTGAACCGCCCCGACAAGGCCAACGCGATGAACGCGGCGATGTGGCAGGACATCCGCCGCGCCTTCGACTGGATCGACACCCAGGCCGAAGCCCGCGTCGCGGTGCTGGAGGGCGAAGGCCGCCACTTCACCGCCGGCATCGACCTGCAGATGATGATGGGCCTAGCCCCGCAGATCCAGGACCCCTGCGACGGCCGCACCCGCGAGAGCCTGCGCCGCGTCATCCTGGACATGCAGGACACGCTGACCAGCCTGGAACGCTGCCGCAAGCCCGTGCTCGCAGCCATCCACGGCGCCTGCGTGGGCGGCGGCATCGATCTGATCTGCGCTGCCGACATGCGCTACGCCAGCGCGGACGCCTACTTCTCCATCAAGGAGATCGACATCGGCATGGTGGCCGACGTGGGCACGCTGCAGCGCCTGCCCAAGCTGCTGGGCTCGCAGGGCCTGGTGCGCGAACTGGCCTACACCGGCCGGCGCGTGGAGGCGCCCGAGGCGCGCGAGATCGGCCTCGTCAACCACGTGTTCGACAGCCGCGAGGCGCTGCAGGCCGGCGTGCGCGAGATCGCCGCGACGATCGCAGCCAAGTCGCCGCTGTCCATCCGCGGCACCAAGGAGCAGCTGAACTACGCCCGCGACCACTCGGTGGCCGACGGCCTGAACTACATCGCCACCTGGAACGCGGCCATGCTTATGAGTGAGGACTTGACCCAGGCCATGATGGCCGGCAAGGGCACGCCGACCTTCCGCGACTGAGCGGTCTGAAGGCCCCGGCGGCCCGACCGCGCCCGGGTCAGCGCAACAGCGCCTTGGCCGCTTCGATCCGCAAGCCCAAGGCCAGCGTCTCGTCGTTCAGCACGTCCTGCAGGAAGCGCCGCGGGTCGAGGTCGGCGCCACGGGGTGACGGCGCGGGCGGGGGAGCCGTGGGCAGGGCGGGCGCCGTGGCTGCCGTGGCTGCTGCGTCTGTCGATGACCTCGCCGTGGCGGCGAGTAGCTGTAACGCCGCCTGGCGTGCTGCGTCCTTGATCGGCGCCAGCCGCTGCAGCAAGTCGGCCTGCCCCTCGTGGCCGGGCGGGGTGTCCAACCAGGGCTCGTCGGCGAACAGCGGGGCGAGATCGGGCGCGATGAACGCAGACCACCGATCGGCTTGCACCTGCCGGGGCGGCAGCGCCTCGGCGGCGGCCGTCATGCCGATGCGCGCGGGCGCAATGCCGTCAAGGTAGCGGGCCCGCAAGGCCTCGAGGAACGCGAGGGCCTGCTCGGGCGGCCCGCCCTCGGCGAACGAGAACCAGAGCTGGAACCCACCCTCGCCGTCGATGGCGATGGCGGGCGCCGGCAGGCCCAGGTCGGCCTGAACGCCGCGCCACAGGGGCGACAGTGCCTGCCAGTCGGCCGGGCGCGCGAGCGACAGCACGGCGGCGTGGGCGGTGCCGTAGAGGCGATGCAATTCGGACTGCAATCTGTTCATGGACGTGTGCGGCAGCTGGGATGGTGGAGCGGATTTAAAACGCAGGACGCGCGACACGCACCCGCAGAGGTCACGAGCCTGCCATACCCGGCTCGCCGTGCCCAGCCAACGACTTGGCCAGTGACCTCGCGTGCGCGAGCGGCGACACCCACACCACGCGCCGGAAGTCGCGGACGAAGCGCGCCGCCCCGACCGGGCGTGCAGGTCGTGCCCGACTCGGCCACAAGCGAGCTCACCGGCCTGAACGACACGCTGAACATCGACATCCGCGACGGCCAGCATCCCTACAACGTCACCTACGCCTGCCCGCGCGCTGACGCCGCAGCTTGACGGAAGTCAGAGCGCCCGCAGTTTCCGCCACCTAGAGTGAAGCAGACCTCACTCCGGGCGGCCCGCGCCGCCCCTGCACCCCATGCTCGACTCCAAGAATGCCGACGTCTGGCTCGTCGGCGGCGGCATCGCCTCGATGGCCGCGGCCAGCTTCCTCATCCGCGACGCCGGCATGCCCGGCGCTCGCATCCACATCCTCGAAGAGCTGGGCATTGCCGGCGGCTGCCTGGACGGCAGCGCCTCGCCCACGCAGCCCGGCTACGTGACCCGCGGCGGGCGCATGCTGTGCGAGGAGGTCTACCAGTGCCTGTGGAACCTGCTGGACAGCATCCCCTCGCTCGAGAAGCCGGGCCTGTCGGTGCGGCAGGAGATCGATGCCTTCAACGCGCAAGTGCCCACCGAGGCGCATGCCCGCCTCATCGCCCAGGGCCCGCGCATCCTCGACGCGAAGCACTACGGCCTGGACGGCCGTGACCGCGCCGAACTCACCCGGCTGCTGGCCACGCCCGAGGGCCTGCTGGGCGCTAGGCGCATCGACGAGCTCTTCTCGGCGCACTTCTTCAAGAGCAACTTCTGGCAGATGTGGCGCACCACCTTCGCCTTCCAGAACTGGCACAGCGCCATCGAGCTGCGGCGCTATTTCCTGCGCTTCCTGCAGGAGTTCCCGCGCATGCACACGCTGGCCGGCGTGCGCCGCACGCCCTACAACCAGTACGACTCCATCGCCGTGCCGCTGCAGCGCTGGCTGATGGCCCAGGGCGTGGACGTGCGCTTCGGCCACCGCGTGACGGACATCGACTTCGACCAGCACGACCCCAGCCAGCGCCGCGCCACCAAGCTGCATGTGCAGACGGCTCAGGGCACGCAGACCATCGCGCTGGCCGCCGGCGACGCCTGCCTGGTGACACTGGGCTCCATCACGGCCGACGCCACCTACGGCAGCAACACCGACGCACCGCCGCTGATCCGCGACCGCCGCGACGGTGCCTGGTCGCTGTGGGAGACGCTGGCGCTCAAGGCCGACGACTTCGGCCGGCCGCACACCTTCTTCAACGTCGACGACAACAAGTGGGTGTCCTTCACGCTGACCATGCACGGCCGCGTGCTGCTGGACCGCATTGCCCAGTTCAGCGGCAACGCAGCAGGCACCGGTGCGTTGATGACGCTGGTGGACTCCAACTGGCTGATGTCCCTCGTCGTGCCGCACCAGCCGCACTTCCCCGGCATGCCGGCGGACACGTTCACCGCCTGGGGTTACGGGCTCTTCGTCGACGCGCCGGGCAACCATGTGGCCAAGCCCATGGCCCAGTGCAATGGGCATGAGATCCTGGACGAACTGCTGCACCACCTAGGCTTCGACGACATCCGCTCGGTGGCGCTGGCCAGCACCGACGTCACGCCGGTCATGCTGCCCTATGGCTCAGCGATGTTCGCGCCGCGCAAGCCCGCCGACCGCCCGCAGGTGTTGCCCACGGGCGCGGCGAACTTCGCCTTCCTGGGCCAGCATGTGGAGCTGCCGGACGACACGGTTTACACCGTCGAGTACTCGGTGCACTGCGCCATGCATGCCGTCTACCGCCTCTTCGGCGTGGACAAGCCCATCCCGGCCATCTACCAGGGGCTGCACGACCCTCACGTCGGGCTGGAGGCCCTGGCTGCCGCTTTCAGCTGAAGGCGGCGCCGGAGCCTCCCGGCCCGCCTGCAGGCAAGCCGGGCCGCGGCCTCAGCGGGCGGCCAGCAGCGCCTCCATCTCGTCCATGATGCTGTCCATGCGCTTGATGACGGCCTGGTAGGGCGCCGGGCTGGCCATGTCCAGGCCGGCGTTCTTCAGCGCCTGGTAGGGCGCCACGGCGCCGCCACCGGCCAGCAGCTTCAGGTAGTTCTCGCGGGCGCCGGGCTTGGCCGCCAGGATGTCCTCGGCGAAATGCAGCGCCGCAGTGACCGAGGTGGCGTACTGGTATACGTAGAACGGTCGGTAGAAGTGCGGGATGAACGCCCACTCCTGGCAGTACAGCGGGTCGATCTTCATGACCCCGGCGGCGTCGCCGTGGTAGTCCTTCAGCAGTTGGCAGTAGATCTCCGTCATGCGCTTGCCGTTGAGCGCCTCGCCCTTGGCCGCGGCGTCATGCGTGTTGAGCTCGAACTCACCGAACATGGCCTGGCGGAAGAAGGTGCCGCGCAGCCGCTCCAGCGCATAGCCGAGCTGGTAGAGCTTGTCTTCCTTGCTGACGGCCTGGCCGCGCATGTAGTTGCTGAGCAGCACCTCGTTGGCGGTGGACGCAATCTCGGCGATGAACAGCGAGTAGCTGGCTGTCTCGTAGGGCTGGGCGCGGTTGGCCATGGCCGTGTGCATGGCGTGGCCCCATTCGTGCGCGAAGGTGCTGACCGACTCGAAATCGCCCTGGTGGTTCAGGAACACGAAGGGCGGCGCGCCGTAGACGCCGTCCTGGTAGGCGCCGCCGCTCTTGCCCGGGCTGGGGAGCGCGTGCATGGTGTTGGCCTTGAACGTGGTCTTCAGCAACGTCTGGTAGTCCTCACCCAGCGGCTGGGTGGCCGCCAGCGTCAGCGTGGCAGCATCGTCCAGGCTGTAGACCTTCGTCTGCGTCACCAGCGCCGGGTAGATGTCGTAGTAACGCAGGTCCGTCAGGCCCAGCATCTTCTGGCGCAGCTTGAAGTAGCGGTGCAGCGTGGGAAGGCCCTTGTGCACCTCGGCCACCAGCGTGCGGTACACGGCCTCGGGGATCTCCTCGGCACCCAGGCTCATGGCCACGGCGCTGGGGTAGTGGCGTAGCTTGGCCATGGTGGTGTCGTCCTGCACCACATTGCCCAGCGTCACGCCGTAGGTGTTTTCGTACTGGCCGATGGCGCCGAAGAAGGCGTCGAACACCTGCTTGCGCACCGCGCGATCGGGGTTCTGGCGCAACAGGCCATACCTGGTGTCGTCCAACCGCTCGGTCTTGCCGTCCACCGTCAGCTCGGGCCACTTGGTATCGGCATTGAACAGCAGCGTGCGCGCGTCGCCCGTGGCGCTGCGCACCGGGCCCAGCGCGGCGATCACAGCCTCGCTCTCGGCGCTCAGCGTGTGCCGCGCCTGGCGCAGGCTGTTGCGCAGGTGCTCGGCATGCTTCTTGAGCCCCGGCTCGGCCTTCTCAAAGGCCGCCACCTTGGCCTCGCCCAGCGACTGGATCTCGGGCTCCACCCACGCAAGGGCGCTGCCGAACTCGCCACCCAGTTGCGCGGCCAGATTGCTGCGCTCCTGATTCTTGGCATCGCGGTTGTCGGTGGACAGCTTCATGCTGGCGTAGACACGTAGCCGATCGAAGCGCAGGTTGGCCGCGCTGAGGGTGTCCAGGCCGGCGCGCAGGCTCTGGGCGTTCTTGCCCAGCGTGCCCTTCAGCGTGGCGAGCTTGGGCAGGTCAGCCAGCAAGGCCTTGCGGGCGGTTTCCCAGTCGGTGTCGCTGGCGTAGAGGGGGCTCAGGTTCCACGCAGTGGGGAGCGGGTCGGCTTGCAGAGCTTGGCTGCCGAGGGCGATGCCGAGGCTGAGCACCAAGGCAAGGGGAAGGGGCAAACGGTTCATGGCGGGAAGCAATGGAAATGAAGTGCCGGACCTTGTAGTGTTGACTGACAAGGTCGGGGCTGTCCGAAGTGACGTCGGGTAAGCCCTTGGTTGATCGAACGGCCAAGAAGCTTGCGAGCGGTAGTGTGGCTGAGCGCACCGAACTACAACGCTCGGCTCAAACCTGACGAGTTGCGCGGAGGCCTGACGTTTCAACTGACGAGCGCGTTCGACATTCCGGGGCACGTTGCATAAAGCAGCCGGGGCAAGACGTTGCGACTACCCTGCGGACAGTTCAGCGGGCCACTCCATACTGATTGCAACCTGAATTTGTCAAGCCGATCCAGTGCTTTTGGGGTTACGGAGTCCCCTGTCTTCTCCGTGTTTTCACAGGAGCAGGCTGATGAATCATCATTTCGAACGCTTCAACACAAGGGAGACGGCTATTCAGTCCCAGCCTAGAAATGGAGCATTTGCGCCACCAATAACCGAGCTAGTCGGCCGCAACACCACGATCGTCTTGGCTTTGATTTTCTTGCTCAGTCCCTTTGCGGCCGCTCATGCAGCGCCGACCACATTAAAGGGAAGTCTTGACAGGCTTGGCGTCACCACCGTCGGCAGCGGAGTCGCCGACGCCACCAAATACACCGGGGACGACTTAAAGGCCAATACAAAACAGGCAGATGATTATGCAAAGAAGTACAGCAAAGACTATACCCTGTTCACCAAGTACGAGATTGTTTACGAAGACGCCAAGCTGGACACGACAGCAAGCACGATCATATTTTCCATGCCGACCTTCAGGACGCTGCCAATTCCTTTGACGAAGGTAACGGGAGACTTCGATAAGAATACATTCACTCGCTTCGAGTTTGAAGCCGACAAGTGGTATCCGGATCTCGAGAAGAACTACGCCATCAAGAATGTTTCCTTCAAGGGCTTCATCGACATTTCTGACCCGGCGAAGCCGATCGTGGACATCACCTCTGTTTACGAATGGCAAGAAGTATTCAAGGAAGGCACCCTCATACAACCGCTGGCGACGCTTACCTACAAGACGACTGCCAAGGCAAATCCCGGTCTGGGCGAGTGGAACCCGTATCCGCCTGGCCCCGCCGCCCTTGTTCCCGAGCCATTGAGTTCAACGATGCTGCTTGCTGGCATCGCACTTCTGGCATCGCGAGCTGGACGCGCTGGACCGAATAGGGCAGGCCGCGATCAATGAGTTGTTGAACAGCGGCTGGCATCAAGTCATGTCTTCGCTGGCGGGCCTTAGTCGACGAAATAACTGCGGGCCTGGGGCGGGGTCGGAATCTGAGACCGGACCCCGAACCCGCGGTGGTTGGTGCCGGAGAGAGCCGAGTGGCTCCCCACCGGCTCAGCGCATCACGATCAGCTGAACCCGCCGGTTCGTGCTGCGGCCCTCGCGGGTGTTGTTGTCGGCCAGGGGCGCCGATTCGCCGTAGCTGATCGTTGCCATGCGTGCCAGCGGCATGCCTGCGTGGGACAGGTGCAGGCGCACGGCTTCGGCCCGCTGGAGGCCCAGTTGCTGGTTCATCGTGTTGCTGCCAGTCGCGTCGGTGTGGCCCTGGATCTCGATGAACACGGGCTGGTTGTCGGCCTTGAGCTTGGCAACGAGCTGATCAAGTTCCTGGCCGGCCTGCTCGGTGAGCTGGGCGCGGCCCGAGCTGAACTTGATCTTGTCATCGGTCAGCACGGTGCTCATCAACAAGCCGGGCGGCTTAGGCAGGTTGTTGGCGGCTTGGGCTCGCGCCGCTGCCTCCTGCTGCAAGGCCGCGATGCGCGCCTCGCTGCCCTGCAGCCGACCATCCAGTGCCTTGAGGCCTTCGTCATGCGCCTGCACGCGGGTGCCGAGGCCGTCCACACCGGTCTGCACCGGAGCGACGGTCTCCTTGACGAAATCCCTGGTGGCGCAAGCGCTCAGCAACAGGACGCTGCTGGCAACGATAAGGGGCGAAAGTCTCAACATCGGTGGCACTCGTAAGGAAGAAAGAGGCGCGACTCTAGGCATTCCTTCACGGACAAACGTACCGAGCTGTGAGCAATCGCTGCGGCGTTAACCGGGGCGAACAAAGCCTTACCGTTCTGACCTGCTGCGCGCGACCCGCACTCATGGCACCCTGCGGACAGGTGCTGCAACGCTTGCCGGTCGCGCCTCACGGCTGCAGTGCCTTGAGGCGGCACTCGTGTAGCCTCCACTCCCATGCCCCGCCGCCTCGCCCTGTTCATCGCCGCGCTCATCGCCAGCGTGGCCCTCGCCACGTGCGCCGTCGTCAGCGGCCTGCACAACGGCCACCTCGACATCGAGCAGGCCGAGTTGCAAGCGCGCATCGCGCCGCGCTTCCCCACCCACCATTGCAAGCTGCTCATCGCCTGCCTGGATCTGTCCAACCCCGTCGTGGTGCTGACCGAGGGCGACGACCGCATCGGCCTGACGGCCGACGCGAAGGTGACACTGGGCACACGCGAGCGCATCGGCCGAGTCGGCCTGTCGGCCCGGCCGCGCTACGTGCCGGCCGAGGGCCAGCTCTTCTTGGAAGACCTGCAGGTCACGACGCTGGAACTCAGCGGCCTGCCAGCCGAGTACGCCGAGGTGGTGAAGCTCTACGCCCCGCAACTCGCCAAGGACGCCCTGCAGCGCCACGCCGTCTACACGCTGGACACCAGCACGGCGAAGGGCATGCTGGCCCGGCTGACAGTGCAGGACGTGAAGGTGGTGGGCGGCAAGCTGCGGGTCAGCTTTGCCGAGACTCCCAGCCGCTGAGCCGCCTGCCACTGTGAGAGCCGGTCGGCTTGGTGCAAATCGGTTGTTTGGGTAAGCGCGTAGCCCCCAAAGAACTCTGCCGACCTCGTTGTTAGGGTTCGCAAGCTCACCCCAACCTACCGAACTGACCCCGATCCCGTTTGCAGCAGCGACCTACCGGCAATGCACGATCGGCAACTCCATCGCCGGCTCGCACGTCAGCAGCACGCCGTCCGCCCTCACCTTGAAGGTCTGCGCGTCGATCTCCATCGTCGGCAGGTAGCCGTTGGGCAGCATGCCGGTCATATTGACCGTGCGGCAGCACTTCACATGCGCCGGCGTCTTGGTCAGTCCCGGTTCCTCCCGGTTCCTCCCGGTTCCTCCCGGTTGATGCCTCGTGGATACCGCGGAGTGAATTCGGCCTTCGCAACGCCGCGCACGGTCAAGCCGCCACGCGATGCTGGATCTGCAGCGGCCACACCCCGATGCGAGCCGCCTCTAGGATGACCGTCTCCACCACGCTGCCGTCAACGGCGTAGCTGACGTGGGTGTGCCAGTCCTGCGATACCTCACGCACGATGGGCTTGTCGGACAGGCGAATGACGAGGGTGTCGTCATCGTCGTAGTAGGTGGTCTCCACGGCATCAGCTCCCAGTGGTGCATGACAGTCTTGGCGATCAGGGCGTCGAGCACGACGGCAGCGCACAGCGGGCCGTCGGCGCGCTCCGGCACTTCCAGCCAAGCGCAGAGGTGAGCTTCGTCCGGATATCGCAACCCGCCCTCGTCAAGCACGCGCAGCAAAGAGCGTCATCGACATCACGCCAGGCCATGCGCCGTGCCGCGTGCGTCGTCACGACGACCGTGCGCTGCAAACGCGTGCTGAATACCAGCGGCACGTTACGCCGCGTCAGCGGCTCGGCATCGCCAAGGCTCAGAACAAGAAATACCTCTGCGCCATCGGCAACTCCTTTGCCGGCTCGCAGGTCAGCAGCACGCCGTCTGCCCTCACCTCGTAGGTCTGCGCATCGATCTCCATCGTCGGCAGGTAGTTGTTGAGCAGCATGTCAGCCTTCTTGACCGCACGGCAGCCTCTCACCGGCACCAACGTCTTGGCCAGCCCCAGCTTCTCGACGCTGCCCTGCCCTGACTGGCTGACGAAGGTCAGCGAGCCCTGCTGCAACGCCGCGCCAAACGAACCGAACATGGGCCGGTAGTGCACCGGCTGCGGCGTCGGGATGGAGGCGTTGGCATCGCCCATCGCGGCGGCAGCGATGAAGCCGCCTTTCAGGATCAGCGACGGCTTCACGCCGAAGAAGGCGGGCTTCCACAGTACGAGGTCCGCCCACTTGCCGACTTCAATCGAACCGACTTCATGGCTGATGCCGTGGGCCAGCGCGGGGTTGATGGCGAGCTTGGCGAGGTATCGCTTCACGCGGGCGTTGTCGTTGCCGGCACCGTCTCCCGGCAGTGCTCCGCGTTGCACCTTCATCTTGTGCGCGGTCTGCCAGCAGCGCAGCGACACCTCACCGACGCGGCCCATGGCCTGCGAGTCGGACGAGAACATGCTGATGGCGCCCAGGTCGTGCAGGATGTCTTCGGCTGCAATGGTCTCGCGGCGGATGCGGCTTTCGGCAAAGGCCAGGTCTTCGGCAATGCCTGCGTCCAGGTGATGGCAGACCATCAGCATGTCGAGGTGCTCGTCCAGCGTGTTGACGGTGAATGGCCGTGTCGGGTTGGTAGAGCTGGGCAGCACGTTGGCCTCGCCCACCACCTTCATGATGTCCGGCGCATGGCCGCCGCCCGCGCCTTCGGTGTGGAAGCTGTGGATGGTGCGGCCCTTGAAGGCGGCGATGGTGTCCTCGACGAAGCCCGACTCGTTGAGCGTGTCGGTGTGGATGGCGACCTGCGTGTCGGTCAACTCGGCCACGTCCAGGCAGTTGTCGATGGCGGCGGGCGTGGTTCCCCAGTCCTCGTGCAGCTTCAAGCCGATGGCGCCGGCGTCGATCTGCTGCATCAAGCCTTCCGGGCGGCTGGCGTTGCCTTTGCCCATGAAGCCGAGGTTCATCGGGAAGGCTTCGGCGGCCTTCAGCATCGTCGCGATGTGGTGCGGCCCTGGCGTGCAGGTGGTGGCCAGCGTGCCGGTGGCAGGGCCGGTGCCGCCGCCGATCATGGTAGTCACGCCGCTCATCAACGCCTCTTCGATCTGCTGCGGGCAGATGAAGTGGATGTGGGTGTCTATGGCGCCGGGCGTCACGATGAAGCCCTCACCCGCGATGATCTCGGTGCCGGGGCCGATCACGATGTCCACGCCGGGCTGCACGTCGGGGTTGCCGGCCTTTCCGATGGCCGCGATGCGGCAACCGCGCAGGCCGATGTCGGCCTTCACAATGCCCCAGTGGTCGAGGATGACCACGTTGGTGATGACGGTATCGACCGCGTCACCGGGGCCAGGGCCATTGATGCGCTGGGACTGGCCCATGCCATCGCGCACGGTCTTGCCGCCGCCGAATTTCACTTCCTCCCCGTAGCCGCCGGCGGCCAAGGTGTAGTCCTTCTCGATCTCGATGACGAGGGCGGTGTCGGCCAGGCGCAGCTTGTCGCCGACAGTGGGGCCGAGCATCTCGGCGTAAGCCCGACGCGAAATTTTCATAGCTTGCCTTGCACGAGACCGCGGAAGCCGTAGACGGTGCGGTCACCGCCCAGGTCGACCAGCTCGACGGTGCGGGTCTGACCCGGCTCGAAGCGCACGGCCGTGCCACTGCAGATATTGAGCCGCATGCCGCGCGCGGCCGCTCGGTCGAAGCCGAGGGCTGCGTTGGTCTCGGCAAAGTGGTAGTGGGAGCCGACCTGGATGGGCCGGGTGCCGGTGTTGGCGACCTTCAGCGTCAGCGTGCGGCGGCCGGGGTTGAGTTCGTGGTCGCCGTCGGCGGTGATCAGTTCGCCGGGCACCATCACTTGCGGCCTTTCACAAGCCACCAGAGCGCCAAACCGGCCGCAGCGGCTAACGCCGACATGCCGGCGCCATCCCAGCCGTGGATGTGCAGGCCGGCGACACCGTGGCCATCGTGGCCGAGCGCAGGGGCGGCAATGATCAGCAGGGCAAAGGCGCGCATGGTTGGGCTCTCAGGCGATGGGTTGGTGGACGGTGACGAGCTTAGTGCCGTCGGGGAAAGTGGCTTCAACCTGGATCTCCGGGATCATCTCGGCGATGCCGTCCATGACATCGGCGCGGGTCAGGATCTCGCGGCCCTCGCTCATCAGCTGGGCAACGGTCTTGCCGTCGCGTGCGCCCTCGAGGATGGCAGCGCTGATGAAGGCCACGGCCTCCGGGTAGTTGAGCTTCAAGCCACGGGCGCGACGGCGTTCGGCCAGCAGTGCGGCGGTAAAGAGCAGCAGCTTGTCTTTTTCTCGGGGAGTGAGTTCCATGTCGCTTCGCTCGATATTTCGGTGTCTGCCATTCAACCCGAGCGGCCGTAAAGGCTGGCTCAGCGTTTTGGACAACGACAGGTTAGCGCGAACCGTGCCAGCCGCTGCGCTGCGGCACACCCGCGCAAGTTGTGGATTCGAAGGGCTTTGCTCATGCGCGATTTCTGATTTTTCAAGTTCAAACGTGGGTGTCGCCGAGGCTTACATCGAGCGCTTCAGCGCCCACACCCAGGACAAGAAAATTCATCAAATTCAAATACTTGCGGCAAGTGGACCAGATATTGCACCGACCGAATCGCTCGGATCATTTATGCAAAGCAAACGAGGAGACCACCATGACAAGTCGCTTTGAATTCCGCCCCGCGGCCCTGGCCGCCGCCGGCCTCGCGGGCCTCACGCTGTTGCTGGCCAGCAGCACGGCCGGTGCGGCGGTGACTTTCTCGAGCTTCATCCAGTCTGCCGACATCACCGCCGCGCTGGGCCAGACCAACACCATCGCCATCACCTACGCGGGCGACAAGTTCGTGGGCACCGTCTATTTCGGCCCGAACAACCTGCAGCTCTACCAGAGCGACCTGAGCGGCGGCAGCGTGCAGAAGTTCGGCACGCCGCTGCCTACGGGGGGCGGGGAACCCGTCGTCGCGGCCGGGCTGGGCCAGGCGGGCTTTGCCGCCGGCGCAATCTATGCGTCGGGGTCGGACACCAACATCTACCGCTACGCCCCGAGCGGCGGCGCGCCGGTACTTTTCGGCAGCACGGACGATGGCTCGGGTGTGCGCCAGATCTTCTTCGACCCCGGCTCCACCTTTGGCGGCAAGATGATCGTCACGACAACCTCGGGCCACGTGCTGACCTTCGACGGCAGTGGCACCCGCGCGCTGGTCGCCAATGTGCACGAGGACACCGAGGGGATGGACATCGCCTCGACCAACTATGGCCAGTACGCCGGCCAGTTGTTGGTGGCATCCGAAGGCTCGGGCAAGATCCGGGCGATCAAGTCCGATGGCACGGTGACCGACCTGCAGCTGCGCAATACCAGCGGCGCCGCAGTGACGATCGCCCTGGCCGAGACCGTTAGCACGGTGCCGCTGGACCTGGGCCTGTCGGGCAATCCGCTGGAGGGCTTCTACGTCGCCAATTATGCGAGCGACGTGCAGAAGGCCGACGCCAGCCAGTTCGCGGGCCTGCTGGGCGACACCATCGTCACCAGCGAGTTCAGCTCGAACTCAGCGCTGTGGGACCTGCACTACAACGGTGATGTGTTGAACACCTTCACGGTCACCCAGGTGGGCACGCTGCCGCTGCAGTCCGAGGACGGCATCTTCGTCACAGCCCAACGCATCAACGACGTCCACCCGCTGCCGGAGCCCAGCCTGCTAGTGGCAGCAGCGTTGCTGGCACTGGGCGGCGCGCGCCGCTACCGCCGCAGGGACTGAGTTCAGGCCCCGGGCCATTCGACCAGCACGGCCGTCGCCGCGGGCTTGCGCGCCGGCCCTGCTGGGCGGCGCATTGGCGTACCCAGCGCAATCCAGCCCAGCAGCGTCTCGCCGGGTTCGCAGAACGCGGCGGCGATGGTCGGGTTGCGCACCTTGGCGCCGCTGAGCATCTTGCCGCCGAAGCCCAGCAGATGGGCAGCCATCAGGAAGTTGCTGATGGCGCCGCCAACGGCCGCCCATTGCTCGTGCGCCGGCACCTGCGGGTGGCCCAGATCGATGCGGGCGACAACGGCCACCGTCATCGGTGGCTTGAGCGCACGTTCGGCGTCCAGTGCCGCGCCCTCATCGCCCTTGCCTGCCGCGCGCGCCGCGTCGGCAAACAGGGCAGCCATGCCCTCTTTCGCGGCGCCGCGCACCAGCTTGAACCGGTAGGGCACCAGTTCGGCGTGGTCGGGTGCGCGCAGCGCGGCCTGGGCCATCCACGCAAGCTGCTCGTCGCTGGGCCCGGGCTCGACCAGATGCTTGGGGCCGACCGAAAAGCGGCTCAGCACCGCATCGAGCGCGGGAGGCTGGATCACTTCAGCAGGCCGGCGTTCTCGGCAGCCGCCTTAATGCCGTTGTAGTTCTCGGGCTTGCTGGGGATGAACCGGGTCGCGCGCTGCAGGCCCAGGATCTCCTTGCCCTGGGGTGTGTTGGGGTCCAGCGCCAGGAAGGCGGCCTTGATCTTCTCGCGCAGCGCCTCGGGCATGTCGGCATGCACCGACCAGTTGTAGTCGAAGTAAGGCGGCGTTGTGTAGAAGACCTTGACCGCGGCCGGGTCCACCTTCTTCTCGGTGACGAACTTGTCCCAGACCGAAATGTTCAATGCACCAGCGTCCACCTTGCCGCTGGCCACAGCGGCGATCGTTGCATCGTGAGCGCCGCTGAAGGCCACGCGCTTGAGGTCCACGTCGGGATTGATCTTGGCCGCGAGCAGGAAGCTGCGCGGCATCAGGTGGCCCGAGGTGCTGCTGGCCGAGCCGAAGGACAGCGTCTTGCCCTTCAGGTCCTCCAGCTTGTTGATGCCGCTCTTGGCGTCGGTGATGAAGACGGAGCGGAACTTCTCGTCCTCCTCGCGCTGGACCAGCGGCAGGATCTTGCCGCCCGAGCGCACGTTGGCCTGCACGAAGGTGAAGCCGCCGAACCAGGCCAGATCGATCTTCTTATTGACCACCGTCTCAACGGCCGCGGCGTAGTCGGTCACCGGCGTCCACTCGACCTTCATGCCCAGCTTGCTCTCCAGGTAGGCCCCCAGCGGCGCGAACTTGCGCGCCAGCTCGGTGGGCGACTCGTCGGGGATGGCCGTGACGCGCAGCACCTGCTGGGCCTGGGCCGCTGCGCCGGCCAGGGCCAGCGACATCACCACACCGCGCGCCAGACCGGCGACGACACGAGAAAGAGCCATGAAAGTTCTCCTGAGGAATTTGGATTGAGAGGATCAGAACACCAGCGTGGCCCACGCCGAATGCGCGGCGCGGGATGCGTATTGAACCGCACCGCCGTGGCGGCGGCCGGCCGGGATCAGGTCATCGTGCGTCAGCCCCTGGGCCGCGAGCGCATCGGAGCAGGCGAAGAAGCGTGCGCCATGGTCCAGCGCATCCTGCATCCATTCGGCGATGGACTTGTCGAAGCGGTCAGACGCCCTCAGCGCCTCGGCCACGCCGGGCCTGAGCAGCAGCACGGCGCGGGCCGAAAAATAGATCTCGACCTGCAACTCCAGCGCCGCTGCCGCGGCCGCATGGGCGAAGGGCGTGGCCAGCCGAACGGGATCGTCCGGGTCGGTTGCCCAGAGCAGGATGGCCAGTCCGGTGCGCTTCACGAGATGGCGTCCAGCTTGTTGAGCCAGGCCCAGCGCGCCATCGCCTCGCCGACGGCCACCTCGCCGATGACCAGTCCGGCCTTCTCGGCCTCCAGCCGCGATGGTGCCAGCTCGACGAGCCAGCCCTGGCCGTAGGGCGAGCGATGAACCAGCTCGGGCTGCGCCTCCAGCGCCTCGTTGACGCGCGTGACGACACCGGACAGCGGCGACTTCACCGACACGATGGACTTGGCCAGCTCGACGACACCGATGGAGCGGCCCTGCTCGACCTCGCTGCCCACCGGCTTGGGGCGGCACATGTAGATCTCGCCCGAGGCCCGGATGCCCAGCGCCGTGATGCCGACGCGGACCTGGCCGTTGGGGAGCGGCTCGGCCCAGGTCTGGTCCTGCGGCCACAGCCAGAAGCCATCGGGGACGCTCGCGCGTGCGCTCATCAGCACAGCCCCGATAGCATGACATCGCCGTCGCGAGAGCCCTCAGGTCGGTTCGAGCACCGCAGCCGTACTTTCGTACGGCGAGGAGCGCAGGGCCGAGATGTACCCGCGCAGCAGGCGAGCGCATGCTCGTGGCGGAGGGGCGAGGGAGTCGAACCCTCCCAGCAGCGCGTGGCGCCACCCACCGGGTTTGAAGCCCAGCCGACACACCGGTGTCGTTGCCCCTCCAGTTTCATGTCGGCTGCTCCGCGAACAGCGCGCTGTCGGCCCGCAACCGATGCTCGTCGACCACACGACGCAGCAGGCCAACGCGGTCGAAATGTTCCAGGTGCTGGATGGCCCGCTTGCGGCCCATGCCCGTGGCATCACGGAAGGCAGCGGCCGTCACCTTGCCTTGCTCGGCCCCCAGCCGGCGGGCGGTGGCGGCGAGTGTCGTCATCGTGGCGGTGTCGCAGTACAGGTCTTTCACCACCTGGTGCAGGTCCCCCTGCCGGGCCAGCCGCGCAAGCGTGGCACGCACTAGCGGCTCCGGCTCAGCGCAGTCCTTGGCCAGGTCGCGCGCCCACGCGCCTTCGACACCAGCCAGCGCGAGGCGCGGCGCGACCTTCTGCGCGATACGTTGCTCCACGGCTGACAGCTGCACGCCGTGCTCGGGCAGGTGCACGAACGCGCCGCGCTGCGCAAGGCGGCCACCGGCGAGAAGCTGTTCGAGCAACTGGCGCCAGAGCGGCTCGGCCATGCGCGGGGCGACGAGGCGGCGCAACCGGGCGGCGTCGGGCCCGAGTTCGTCGGGGAACTGGGCGTGAAAGGCCGCCACCCTGACCAGCAACTGGCCCGTCAGCGCCACGCAGGCGCTGTCGCCCAGCGCCCAGCCCTGCCCGGGTTCGGCCAGGCCCTCGGCCTGGGCGCAGCGAGCCAGGTCCAGGCCCAGCGGCGCCAGCTCCAGCAGGCGAGCGCGCCGCCTCGCGGCCGTGGGCAGCTCACGGGCCGACAGCTCGGCCAGGCGCTCGGGCGTGCGGCGGTAGCGGGTGGGGGCGAAGGGGTCCAGCACGAGGCCGCCAGCCAGCGCGCGGCTGGCGCCGGCGTCGCGCAGCACGAAGCGGTCCCCATGCCAGGCGCCAACGGGCGCATGGACCAGCAGTTGCACGAGGGCCGAGCCGCCGGGTGCGATGGCATCGCCGTCCAGCACAGCAACGCTGGCCATGACGGCCTGGGCACCAAGGTGCATGTGCACACGCGCGCCGGAGCGCAGCGGCTTGGCTTCACCGGGCCAGAGCGTCAGGCGAGCATCGATGCGGTCCGTGGTGAGCGCCACGGCCGGCGCGGTGAGCCACTGGCCGCGCGCGGCCTGCTCCCTGGCCAGGCCGGCGAGGGCCACCGCGCAGCGCTGGCCGGCGCGCGCGCGCTCCACGGCGCGGTTCTGTGCATGCAGGCTCTTCACGCGGGCCATCGCCAGGCCATGAGGCCCCTGGATGACCAGTTCGTCGCCGACAGCGATCTCGCCCGTGTGCAGCGTGCCAGTGACGACGGTGCCCACGCCGTCCAGGCTGAAAGCGCGGTCCACCGCGAGCCGCGCGGCCAAGCCCTGGCTGCTGCGGGGCGGCAACGCACGGGAAGCCGTGAAGAGCAGCTCGCGCAGCGCGTCCAGCCCCCGGCCGGTGGTGGCGGACACGGTGAGCACGGGGGCGGTCGCGAGGCCGGTACCAGCGAGCAGCACCCTCGCCTCCTCCGCCAGCGCGGCCAGACGTTCGGGCTCGGCGCGGTCCGCCTTGGTGATGACGACGGCGCCCCGGCTCAGACCCAACAGGCTGAGCACGGCCAAGTGCTCACGGGTCTGCGGCATGACGCCGTCGTCAGCGGCGATGAGCAGCAGCGCGAAGTCGATGCCGCTGGCGCCGGCCAGCATGGTGTGCACGAGCTTCTCATGGCCGGGCACGTCGATGAAGCCCAGGCGTTCGTCGTGGTCGGGAACGTTCAGGTAGGCATAGCCCAGCTCGATGCTGATGCCGCGCGCCTTCTCCTCGGGCAGGCGGTCGGTGTCCACGCCGGTCAGCGCGCGCACGAGCGTGGTCTTGCCGTGGTCGATGTGGCCGGCGGTGCCGACGATCACGCCAGGGCCTCCTTCAGCAGGCCGAGTTGCGCGGTCAGCAGCGCCGGCTCCTCCAGGCAGCGCATATCCAGCAGCAGGCGGTCGTCCTGGATACGACCGATGACCGGCCGGGACAGGCCGCGGAGCGCGGTCGCCAGCGCCTCCAGCGTACGGCCCCGGCCATCGACGGCCGTGATCGCCAGGCCTGCGGAAGGAAGGCGCTCCACGGGCAGCGATCCGGAGCCGATCTGGCTCTGCAGAGCGACGGCTTCGACCGTGAAGCGCGGCGCAACGGCAGCAGCGACGTCCGGCAACAGGTGCCGGGCCAGCGCGGCGATGTCCGCCTGGCCGCGTGTCAGAAGCCTCAGGGTCGGCAGGTCTTGCGCCAGTCGCTCCGGTCGCAGGTACAGCCGCAAGGTGGCCTCCAGCGCGGCCAAGGGCAGCTTGGACAAGCGCAGCGCGCGCTTCATCGGGTACTTGCGAATGCGGCTCACGGCGGCGCGGCTGCCGACGATGAGGCCGGCCTGTGGGCCACCCAGCAGCTTGTCGCCGCTGAAGGTGACGACGTCGCAACCGGCCTTGAGCATCTGCTGCGGCATGGGCTCAGCCGGCAGGCCGTAAGCGCTCATGTCGACCAATGCACCGCTGCCGAGGTCGGTCATCAGTGGCAGGCTGGCAGCGTGAGCGATGGGCGCCAGCTCGGCCTCGGATACGGCCGATGTGAAGCCCTGCACCTGGTAGTTGCTGGTGTGCACCTTGACGATCAGACCCGTGCGCGGCGTGATGGCCTGCTCGTAGTCGCGCGGGTGGGTGCGGTTGGTGGTGCCCACCTCCACCAGCGTGGCGCCGGCCGCGGTCATCACATCGGGCATGCGGAAGGCACCGCCGATCTCGACCAGCTCGCCGCGTGACACGATGGCCTCTCGCCCGCCGGCCAGCGCGGCAATGCCCAGCAGCACGGCGGCGGCGTTGTTGTTGACGACGGTGGCAGCCTCGGCACCGGTCAGCTCGCACAGCAGGGCTTCGATCAGCGTGTCACGGTCGCCACGCCCGCCGGCGTCGAGGTCGAACTCCAGGTTGTTGGGTGCGGTCATCAGCGCCAGCAACTGCGCGAGCGCCGCGTCGGCCAGCAGCGCGCGGCCCAGGTTGGTGTGGATGACGGTTCCGGTCAGGTTCAGCACCACGCGCATGACCGGCCGCAGCCGCGCCTGCACGCGGGCGGCGAGCGACTGCGGCAGCGCATCGAGCTCCAGCCGCATCAACTGGCCCGCTACGGCGCGCGCGCGCAGGCCGTCCAGCAGCCCCCTCGCCTCGTTGGCGACGAGGGTGTGGCCGTGCTCGGCCACCAGCAGCGCGCAATCGCGCAGCAGCTTGTCCAGCGACGGCAGGTCTTTGGGGACCGCCTTGGAACCGTGGACCACGGATTCGTCGGGCGCGCTCATCAGTGCTCTCTTCCGGGCGGCGGCGGCTCGTCGGGCTCGCCGAACAGCAGCAGCAGGCTGCCGCCGTGGCGCTGCAGGCCGGCGTCATTGACCAGCAGGTCCAGCGTCAGCGTGGCCAGGTCGTCGGCGACGGGCTCCAGGCCGTTGTCGCGCGCCGGATGCATCAGCTTCAAGTAGTGACCGCATTCGCTGCAGCACTCGGCCTGCACGGCGGGCTGGGTCTCAGCCGGGCTGCCGTCGGCAGCCACCAGACTTTGCAGCGAGATGCCCTTGGTGCTCTGGCAATTCGTGCACTTGACGCGCACGTAGTGCCATTGCGTGGCGCACAGGCCGCAGGCCAGATAGCGCGCGCCGTCGGCACCCAGGCGCTCAACGGCGGCCACCGGGCGCGAGGCGCAGCAGGGGCAAACCGTGGGATCGTCGGTGCGACCGAAGGGCGCCACGGCGCCACTGACATGTGCAGCGGCCGTCTGCCGCGCCAAGCGCACCCAGTGCAGTTGCAGGCCGGCGGCGATGAGCGGTGCGCTGGCGAAGTCCAGCCCCAGCATGACGCCCGACAGCAGACGGCCCGCCTGGGTCTCCAGGTGCTCGTCGCTGGCGGCCGCGAGCTGCAATGTCACGGTCTTGGCCGGGCCGTCTGCCAGGTGACGGGCCAGGTCGGCGAGCAGCGCGCGCAGCGACTCGCGCCAGACCGGCGCGCGCGGCCAGGTCAGGGCGGGCAGCAGCGGCTGGCCGGCACGGGCGGCTGCGCCGATGTCGTCCGCCGTCGGCAGCGACACGGGGGTGCCGGCCGACAGCGCACGGTGCTGGGCGTCGGCCAGTTCGGCGACAAAGAGCAGGAAATCGCGCATCGCATGCCCAGCACTGAGCGCACGCAGACGCAAGGCGCGCTCGGCAAACACGCCGGCCTCCGGCAGGTGCAGGAACGTCAGCTGCTCGCCGGCGCGAACGGCGATCTCTTCAGGGCTGAGAAGTCTCTGAGTCGTGCTGGCGGTCACTGCTTGCCTGTCATTTCACGGTGCCACAGCGGGTGATTCTGGCGCGCCCAGCCTTCAGTGACCGTGCCGCGCGTCATCGCCCGTATCGTGCCCTTGACCCAGATGGCCGCGTACACATGCACGATGACCGAAAGGATGAGCACAGTAGCTGACAGCGCGTGCAGCACGACGGCGATGCGCCGGGCCACGATGGGGAAGCTGTTGGCGAACCAGGGCTGCCAGAAGACGAAGCCGGTCAACACCAGCACAGCCAGGCTGACGACCATGACCCAGAACACCTGCTTTTGCCCGGCGTTGTAGCGGCCGACCGGCGGCATGCGGCTCTTGTCACCGCGCAGCATCTCGCCGCTGTGCTTCATCCATTCCTTGTCCGCCTCGTTCATCACGTTGTGGCGCCACAGCTTAAGCGCCATGACGCAGAAGCAGGCCGCCATGGCCAACCCCAGGAAGGGATGCAGGATGCGCGCCCAGGTGCCGCCGCCCACGAGACTCGACAGGAAATAGAGGCTGGGGTGGAAGAAGGCCAGTCCGGAGAAGGCGGCGCCGAGGAAGAAGAGCACGATCAACCAGTGATTACTGCGCTCGCCCTTGGAGTAGCGCGGGAGGTAGCGGATGCCCATGATGCTGTGCTCCTCAGACCTTGGCGGCCGGTTCGTCATCCTCGACCTCGTCTTTCGACTCGATCGGACCCACGCGGGTGTAATGGAAGAAGCCTGCCACCGCCGCGCCGATCATGGCTGCGACGGCCAGCGGCTTGGCCACGCCCTTCCAAAGCGAGACCAGCGGGCTGATCTTGGGATCTGCGGGCAGGCCATGGTAGAGCTCGGGCTTGTCGGCATGCTGCAGCACGTAGACGACGTGGGTGCCACCCACGCCCGGCGGGTCGTAGACGCCCGCGTTGGCGTAGCCTCGCTCCTTCAGGTCCACGACGCGCTCGGCGCCGTAGTCCAGCATGTCGTCCTTGGTGCCGAAGCGGATGGCGCCCGTGGGGCAGGCCTTGGCACAGGCCGGCTCCAGACCCACGCCGACGCGGTCAGAGCACAGGCTGCACTTGTAGGCCTTGGCGTCGGCCTGGCTGATGCGCGGCACGTCGAACGGGCAGCCGGTCACGCAGTTGCCGCAGCCGATGCAGTGCTCCGAGATGAAGTCGACGATGCCGTTGGTGTACTTGACGATGGCACCGGGCGCCGGGCAGCTCTTCAGGCAGCCCGGGTCCTCGCAGTGCATGCAGCCGTCCTTGCGTATCAGCCACTCGAGCTTGTCCTTCTCGACCTCCACCTCCGAGAAGCGCATCACCGTCCAGCTCTGCGGCGTCAGGTCGCGCGGGTTGTCGTAGGTGCCGATGTTGTCGCCCACGTCGTCGCGCAGGTCGTTCCACTGCATGCAGGCCACCTGGCAGGCCTTGCAGCCGATGCAGGAGGACACGTCAATGAGCTTGGCGACCTCGGCCACATGTTTGCGGGCCTGCGTGGACGGCGTCGTGGTGGCCGAACGCTTGGCGATATCGAGGGATTGCAATGAAGACATTGTTCAGGCCCTCTCGATGTTGACCGTGAAGCTCTTGAACTCCGGCGTCTGCGTGTTCGCGTCGCCCACGAAGGGGGTCAGCGTGTTCACGAGATAGCCGGGTTTCGCCACCCCGACGAAGCCCCAGTGGTTGGGCAGGCCCACGGTGTGCACGCGTTTGCCGTCCACGTCCAGCGACGCGATGCGCTTAGTGACGACAGCCACCGCCTTGATAAAGCCGCGGTTGCTGCTGACCTTGACCCAGCCACCGTTCTCTATGCCCTTCTCCTTGGCCAGCTCCTCGCCGATCTCGACGAATTGCTGCGGCTGCACGACGGCCGAGGTACGCACGTTCTTGGTCCAGTAATGGAAGTGCTCGGTCAGCCGGTAGCTGGTGGCCACATAAGGGAAGTCCTTGGGCGTCCCGAAGGCCTCCAAGTCGCCCTTGAACACGCGTGCCGCCGGGTTGGACTTGGCCTTGGCGTTGCCCGGGTGCATAGGGTTGGCCGCCAGGGGTGTCTCGAAGGGCTCGTAGTGCTCGGGCAGCGGCCCGTCCACCATGCCGCTGGGCGCAAACAGCCGCGCCACGCCCTCGCCCGTCATGATGAAGGGCCGCACAGCGTCGTCATCGGTCGGGTTGGCATCGGGGCGGATGTCCGGCACGTCGGAGCCGCCCCACTTCTCGCCGTTCCAGGCCACCAGGCGACGCTTGGCGTTCCAGGGCTTGCCGGTCGGGTCGCAGGAAGCAGCGTTGTAGAGCACGCGCCGGTTGGCCGGCCAGGCCCAGGCCCAGTTCAGCGTCTGGCCGATGCCATAGGGGTCGGCGTTGTCGCGCCGCGCCATCTGGTTGCCGGCCTGCGTCCAGGCGCCGGCGTAGATCCAGCAGCCGGACGACGTGCTGCCGTCGTCGCGCAGCAGGCCGAAGCCGCTGAGCTGCTCGCCGGCCTTGGCCAACACCTTGGTCGGGTCCTTGGGGTCGGTAACGTCGGCCAGCGCCTTGCCGTTGTACTCCTTGGCCAGTTCCTCGGCCGAGGGGTTGGTGGGCTGCAGGTAGGGCCAGGTCAGGTTGACGATGGCGTCCGGGAAGGCGCCGCCCTCCTTCACGTAGGCCGCCTTCATGCGCGTGAACAGCTCGGCAATGATCTCGGGGTCGCCCTTGGCCTCGCCCGGAGGCTCGGCGCCCTTCCAGTGCCATTGCAGCCAGCGGCCGGAATTGGTGAGGGACCCGTCCTCCTCGGCAAAGCAGGTGCTGGGGAAGCGGAAAACCGTCGTCTGGATCTCCTCGCTCTTCACGTCGTGATGCTCGCCGTGGTTCTTCCAGAACTCCGCGGTCTCGGTGTTGAGCGGGTCGATGATGACGAGGTACTTCAGCTTGGACAGGCCCGCGACGATCTTCTTCTTGTTGGGGAAGCTGCCCACCGGGTTGAAGCCCTGACAGATATAGCCGTTGAGTTTGCCCTGGGCCATCAGCTCGAAGGTCTGCAACACGTCATAGGCCTTGTCCCACTTCGGCAGGTAGTGGAAGGCCCACTGGTTGTCGGCCGTGGCCGCCTTGCCCCACCAGGCCTTTTGCTGGCTGACGAAGAACTTCGGGTAGTTCTGCCAGAAGCTCATCTGCCCGGGGCGCAGCGGCTTGGTGGCCCGCGGCTTGTAGTAGGTCTCCAGGTCTTGCTCGCTGTCGCGTGCCAGGCTCATGTAGCCCGTCAGCGAAGTGGACAGCAGGCCCAGGTCGGTCAGGCCCTGGATGTTGGAGTGGCCGCGCAGCGCGTTCATACCGCCGCCTGGCAGGCCGATGTTGCCCAGCAGCAGCTGCATGATGGCGCCAGTGCGGATCATCTGCGAGCCCTGGCTGTGCTGCGTCCAGCCCAGCGCGTACATGATGGTCATGACCTTGTTGGGCTTGGACGTCTCCGCGATCATTTCGCAGACCTTCAGGAACTTGTCCTTGGGCGTGCCGGTGATCTTGCTAACCTGCTCGGGCGTGTAGCGCGAGTAATGAGCCTTCATCACGTTGAGCACACAGCGCGGGTGCTCCAGGGTCGGGTCGACCTTGGCGAAACCCTTGTCATCCAGCTCGTAGCCCCAACTCTTGTTGTCGTAGCGGCGCTTGGTCTCGTCGTAGCCGCTGAAGATGCCGGCTTCGAACTTGTAGTCCTCGCCGACGACGAAGCTGGCATTGGTGTAGTGTTTGACGTACTCGGTCTGAATCTTGTTGTTGCTGAGCAGGTAGTTGATGACGCCGCCAAGGAAGGCGATGTCAGAGCCCGCGCGGATCGGCGCGTAGTAGTCGCTCATCGCGGCCGAGCGCGTGAAGCGCGGGTCCACGACGATGAGCTTGGCCTTGTTGTGGTGCTTAGCCTCGATGACCCACTTGAAGCCGCAGGGGTGGGCCTCGGCGGCATTGCCGCCCATGATGAGCACGAGGTCAGCGTTCTTGATGTCCACCCAGTGGTTGGTCATCGCACCGCGCCCAAACGTCGGGGCCAGACTGGCCACCGTCGGGGCGTGTCAAACGCGCGCCTGGTTGTCGAAGACCAGCATCCCCATCGAGCGCATCGCCTTGTGGGTGATGTAGCCCGATTCGTTGGAGGACGCGGAGGCACACAGCATGCCGGTGGTCAGCCAGCGGTTCACCGTCTTGCCGTCGGCGTTCTGGGCGATGAAGTTGGCATCGCGGTCGGCCTTCATCAGCTTGACGAGGCGGGTCATCGCGTCATCCCAACTGACGCGCTTCCACTCAGTGCTGCCGGGCTCGCGGACTTGCGGGAACTTCAGCCGGTTGGGGCTGTGCACGAAGTCCAGCAGTCCGGCGCCCTTGGGGCACAGCGTGCCGCGGTTGACCGGATGGTCGGGGTCGCCTTCGATGTGGATGATGGACGACGTGACGTTCTTCGCCTTATCGCCCAGGCTGTACATGATGATGCCGCAACCCACCGAGCAGTAGGGGCAGGTGTTGCGGGTCTCGGTCGCCCGGGAGAGTTTGAAGTTGCGCGCTTCGGCGAGAGCCGCCGTCGGCGAGAACCCCAAGGCCACGAGGCTGGACGCTGCCAACCCCGCACCGCTCACCCGGAAGAATTGCCTCCGGTTCATGTCCATCACGGCTTGTCTCCTGCGAGCCTCACGCTCGCTCCTTTGCGAACAGAAAGTGGACCGTCACGCGGCAACCGTGACGTGATTTCTTCACAAAGGAGAACCGTTGTCCAGGGAGGGCATTCCAGGGGGACCGGACCGCTCGGACATTCGCCCGCCGTCAGCGCGGCGTCAGGTGGACTTGGAGATGGCGATGCTCGGGAACTTGGCCGAATAGTCCTTGGACTGTGCCGCGATCTTGGACGCGACCTTGCGCGCCAGCGCCTTGTATAGCGCAGCGACCTCGCCGTCCGGCTCGGCAGCCACCGTGGGCGTGCCCGAGTCCGCCTGGGCGCGGATGCTCATGGCCAGTGGCAGCGAGGCCAGCAGCTCCGTGCCGTACTGGGCGGCCATCTTCTGGCCGCCCTCGGCGCCGAAGATGTGCTCGGCATGGCCGCAGTTGCTGCAGATGTGCACGGCCATGTTTTCGACAATGCCGAGGATGGGGATGCCCACCTTCTCGAACATCTTCAGGCCTTTCTTGGCGTCGATGAGGGCGATGTCCTGCGGCGTCGTCACGATGACGGAGCCGGTCACCGGCACGCGCTGAGACAGGGTCAGCTGGATATCGCCCGTGCCGGGCGGCATGTCGACGATGAGGTAGTCCAGGTCCTGCCAGCGAGTCTGGCGCAGCAGTTGCTCCAGCGCCTGGGTGGCCATGGGGCCGCGCCAGATCATGGCCTGGTCGTCGTCGACCAGGAAGCCGATGGAGTTGACCTGCAGGCCGTGGGCGATGTGCGGCTCCATGTTCTGGCCGTCCAGCGTCTCGGGCCGGCCGCTGGCTCCCAGCATCAGCGGCTGGCTGGGGCCGTAGACGTCGGCGTCCAGCACGCCCACGCGGGCGCCCTCGGCGGACAGCGCCAGCGCAAGGTTGGCGGCCGTCGTGCTCTTGCCCACGCCGCCCTTGCCGGAGGCGACGGCGATGATGTTCTTGACGCCCGGCAGCAGCTGCACGCCGCGCTGCACGGCATGAGCGACGATCTTGGTCGAGATGGCGACGCTGACATTGCCGACGCCCGGCAACTGCCTGGCCGCCGCGATCAGCGCCGCCCGCAGGCTCGCGTGCTGGCTGGCTGCCGGGTAGCCCAGCTCCACCTCGAGGACGACGTCGCTGCCGTCGACCTTGACCGACTTGATCGCCTTGGCCTCGCCCAAACTGCGGCTGCTGCCAGGGTCGACAACGGCTTGCAGCAGGGGTTGCAGCAGGGCTTCGGAAATCGCGGTCATGGGCGGCAAGAGTTCACTGAAACGGGTCGCGCAGTCTAGCCCGCGCTCCGTTTGCATCCAGTTGGCGGGCTTTGTGCGTAGAGTGCAACGGCCTTCCCCAACGCCGGAGATCCCCATGTACCGCCGCCCCGTCCTCCTGCTCACTGCCGCCATGCTCGGCGCGCCCGCGATGGCCCAGTCCGGCGGCGGCAAGCTGCTGCTGACCGGCGGCGTTTCCAGCATCGACGGCGCCGCCGGCGGTGGCCTGACGCCCTGGGCCGTGACCGGCAGCTACGCCACTGCGGGCGAAGTCGGCGCGACGGCCTTTGTCACGCGAGCCAAGACCGGCAACTACGGGCTGTGGACGTATGGCGCTGCCGTTGGCATCCAGGATCGCGTCGAGATATCGCTGGCGCGGCAGGACCTGGACACCGAGAACAACCTGGCGCCGCTGGGGCTGGGCGGCCTGCACCTGAAGCAGGACATCCTGGGCGTGAAGCTGCGCGTGGCCGGTGACGCCGTGCTGGACAGCGACACGCTCATGCCGCAAATCGCCATCGGCCTGGAACACAAGAAGGCCCATGTCGGCAACCTCGGGCCCACCCTCTTCGGCCCGCTGGGCGCCAAGGATTCGGGCACGGATTTCTATGTCAGTGCCACCAAGCTCTTCCTGGCCGAGGGCGTGCTCGTTAACCTGACGCTGCGCGCCACCAAAGCCAACCAGAACGGTCTGCTGGGCTTTGGCGGTGCGCAAAGCAGCAGCGTCAAGGTCCAGCCCGAGTTCTCCATCGCCAAGCTGCTGGCCAAGAACATCGCCATCGGCGTGGAGTTCCGCGCCAAGCCGGACAACCTGCACGAGTCGGTGCTCGGTTCCGGCGCGCTTAAGGAGGACGACTGGAAAGACGTCTTCGTCGCCTGGGCACCCAGCAAGCATGTCTCGCTGACGGCCGCCTGGGTGGATCTGGGCCGCATCGCGCCTGCGGTGCAGCCCAAGCGCCAGACAGGTGCCTACCTGTCGGCGCAACTCGCCTTCTAGGAGATTGCCGTGCGCCAACTCGTCGTCACCTGCCTGCTTGCCGCCAGCGCAGCCACCTTCGCCCAGACCCCACCGGCCAATGACAGCGTCTACCAGGCCTGGGGCGGTAAGGCCGGCATCCGCGCCGTCATGGACGACTTCGTGCCGCGGCTGGTCGCCGACCCGCGCACGGCCCCTTTCTTTAGAAACGCCAACCGCGAGAACCTGACGGCCCAACTGACCGACCAGCTCTGCCAGGAGGCCGGGGGTCCCTGCCGCTACACCGGCGTGCCAATGAATCTGGCGCACCAAGACCTGGAAATCAGCCGGCGCGATTTCAATGCGCTGGTGGAGATCCTGCAGCAGTCCATGGACGCCAAGGACATCCCGTTCGCCGCGCAGAACGGCATGCTGGCGCGGCTGGCGCCCATGCACCGCGAAGTGATCACCCCAGTGAGCGAATAGCAGCAGCGCCTGTAAAGAAGTCTTGCGTTAACGGGCGCGCCACAAGCCGGCGCAGGGGGCATGGCAAGCTCGCGAGCATGCAACTTCACCGTATCCCTGCGGCTGCCGCATGGCTGGCCTGCATCGGCGTGCCCGCTGCCGTTGCGCAGAGCAACGCCGCCGCACCTGAGGCCGCTGCATCCGCGCCCGACAGCCGGCCCGTCAAGGCCGCGCCGAGCCCTGCAAACGCCAAGCCCAACGAGCAGCTCAAGCGTGTCGAAATCAGCGGCACCGCCAGCGACGAGTCCATCCGCAAGGCCTCCACGGCCAGCAAGATCGTCATCACGCGCGAGGAAATCGAGAAGTTCGGCGACTCGACCGTCGGCGAGGTGCTCAAGCGCCTGCCCGGCGTGACGACCGGTGGCAGGCCTGGGCGCGGCGGCGACGTGCGCATGCGCGGCATGGGTGGCGGCTACACGCAGATCCTCGTCAACGGCGAACGCATGCCGCCCGGCTTCTCGCTGGACCAGCTGCCGCCGGAACAGGTCGAGCGCATCGAGGTGCTGCGCGCGCCCACGGCCGAATACGGCGCCCGCGCCGTGGCCGGCACCATCAACGTGGTGCTGCGCGAGGCGCTGAAGAAGAAGCTCAACGAGTTCCGCGCCGGCTTCCAGACCGAGCGCGGCAAGCTCAGCCCCGGCATCAGCTGGAGCCGCAACGACGGCTTCGGCGACGGCCACGCCTACAACCTCAGCCTCAATGCCTTGCACGGCGAGCGCCTCGACAACGTCATCAGCGACACCTCGACCCGCACGCTGGCCACCAACACCGAGCTGCTGCAGACCAGCCGCGGCCAGAGCGAGGACAAGCGCGACAGCCTCAACTTCAACGGCCGCGTGCAGCTCAAGCTGAGCGGCACGGATAGCCTGAGCATCCAGCCCTTCATCGTCGCCAACAAGTCCAGCAATGCCTCTTCCATCCTGCGTACGACGACGCCCGGACCGGCGCTGGACTACGACCGCGTCGACAGTCAGGGCGATAGCCGCTTCACGATGGCCCGGTTGAACACCCAGTGGCAGACCCGCCCGGACAGTGAAACCCGCATCGAGCTGCGCGGCGGCCTGGGCCGCGCCAGCGGCAGCAGCCACAGCCAAAGGCAGGAAAGCCTGGCAGGCGTTGGCACGCGGCTGCAGGACGACAGCACCGACAGCCGCGACCGCAACTGGAGCCTGATGGGCAAGTTCTCGCGCAGCCTGGCCGGTGACCACAGCCTCGTCACCGGCGTCGAGGGCGAGGGCAACAGTCGCCACCAGACCCGCGTGACCCTGGTCAACGGTGCGCCTCAGGCCGGGCTGGGTGATTTCGGCGACGACCTGGACGCCTCCACGACCCGCTTCGCCGCCTATGCCCAGGACGAGTGGAACGTCGGCAAGCAGTGGGACTTCTACGCCGGTCTGCGCTGGGAAGGCATCACCACCGAGAGCAGTGCCGCCAACTATGCGGCCAACAACCGCTCCAGCGTCTTCACGCCGCTGGCGCATGCCCGCTACAAGATTGACGCGAGCGGCCGCGAGAACATCCGCGCCAGCCTGACGCGCAGCTACCGCAGCCCGCAGGTGCAGGACCTGATCGCGCGCCCCAGCATCAACAGCCAGTTGCCCCACCAGGCCAACACACCCGACCGTGCCGGCAACCCGGACCTGAAGCCCGAGCTGGCGACAGGCCTGGAGATCGGCTACGAGAAATACCTCAGCAAGGGCGGCCTGCTGAGTGCCAACCTCTTCACGCGCCGCATCAGCAACCTGATGCGCAACGTGACCGCCCTGGAGACGGTGACCTGGAGCGCGACGCAGCGCTGGGTCTCCCGGCCGCGCAACATCGGCAAGGCGAGCACCACCGGCGTGGAGCTGGAGGCCAAGTTCCGCCTCGACGAGTACTTCGACGACGCGCTGCCGGTCAGCATCCGCAGCAACCTGAGCTTCTTCACGTCCAAGGTCGAAGGCATCCCCGGTCCCAACAACCGGCTGGACGCCCAGCCCAAGGCGACGGCCAATCTGGGCTTCGACTACCGACTGCGCTCGCTGCCGCTGTCCATCGGCGCCACGCTGAACTGGACGCCCTCCTCCACCATCCAGCAGACCGTGCTGACCGAGGCCACCACCAGCCGCAAGGCCGTGACCGACGCCTTCGCGCTGTGGAATTTCACGCCGGAGCAGTCCGTTCGGCTGTCGGCCAGCAACCTGACGCCGCTGGACTACTTCAACGGCAGCGTTATCAACACGGGCGACCAGATCATCACGACCCGCAGCGGCGGGCCGAGCTACACACAGTGGCAGCTGCGTTGGGAGATGAAGATCTGAGGCTCAGCCGCCCAGGCTCGCCGTTACCCAGGGCCCCGTCAGCCCGTCCAGCTCGCAGTCCCACAGCGCCTGCGCATCCATCGCGTCGACTACGCCTTCACCGTAGACCTTGAGCGCCAGGCTGCGCAGCATGATGACCATGCCGCGCACGAAGGCCGCACGGCCCGCCTCGCCGGCCACGCCCAGCAGCACGGAGGCATCCAGCTTCACATAGTCCAGCCCGGCCTGGTAGAGCTTCTCCACCTGCGCGAGGCCGGCACCGGCATGCTCCAGGCCCAGCTTGACGCCCAGCGGGCGCAGCTGCCTGCCCAGCTCCAGCAGGCGCTCGAAGTGCTCGGTCGCGGCCGCTTCAGCCAGGTCCAGCAGCAGCGCGCGAGCCGCCTGCGGCGACTGGCCTAGCAGCTCGCGCAGCTGCGGCAGGAAGACCGCATCCGCCAGCGAGGCCGGCGCCACGTTGATGCAGCGGGCCTGGCCGTCGGCAGCGATGGCCTTCAGCGCCAGGCTGACCGCGTACAGGTCGACCAGCGCGGTCGTGCGGGCCCGCAAGGCGAGTGGCAACCAGGTCGACGCGGCGAGGTAGTCCGCGTCCAGCCGCAACTGCAGCGGGCATTCCAGGTGCAGCACCCGGCCGGCACGGTCACGCACGGGGAACTCGACCAGTCGGCCCTGCTGGCGGTTCACGGCCTCCAGCAGCTGCGCGCGCCATAGGCCCTCGCCTTGCTCGCGGCCGATGCCGGGGTCGGCCACGATCTCGACGACGAAGCCGCCACGTGCCTCGCTCAGGTGCTCGGCGCGCGCGAGTGCCGCGTCGGCCTCACCCAGCCAGACGCTGCTGGGCCGCTCGCGCGGCAACTCGATGGCACCCAGCGCGACCTGCACGCCGGGTCCAAAGGCCGGCAGGCTGGCGCGCAATGCATCGGCCAGCGCATGGGCCGTCTCGGCGGCCACGCCCTGGGCGGGCAGCCACAACGCGAAGTCGCCACCGTTGAGCCGGCCGACGCGGCAGCCAGACACCGACTCGGGGTAAGCCTGCAACGCGGTGACGACGGTCAGCAGCACGTCGTCCACCGCCGCCCGGCCCAGGCGCGCATTCAGCCCGGGCAGATCACGCAGCCGCACCAGCACCAGGCCCGCGATGACCGGGCCGTCATCCCGCTGCAGCGCGGCATCCAGTTCGGCCAGGAAATGCTTGCGGGTGGACACGCCCGTCAGCGGGTCGTGGTGCACCTGCTCGCGCAGCACCAGCAACTGCCCGGCCTGGGCCTCGAACAAGTCCTTGACGCGCTGCACCATGGCATTCATCGCCCGTGTCAGCCGCTGCAGCTCGGGCACGCGCGGCTCCATCACCTGTCCGTAACTGCCGGCCAGCACGCCCTCGGCCTGGGCCACCGCGGCGTCCAGCGGGCGACGGATGCGCCGTAGGCCGGCCCAGGCGAGCACGGCGGCGGCGATGGCCACCACCAGCAGCCAGGCCAGCAGCCGGCGCGAGGCCAGCCACAGCGCGTCGTGGGCGTAGCTGGAGTGGCTCTTCAGCTCCACGGCACCGATCGCGTTCCAGCCGTTGGACACCTGGGCCATGCCGGGCGCCGCGTCCATGGGCAACAGGCTGCGGAACCAGGCCGGCGCCTGGCCGGGTCGGGGCGCTTCAGCACGCTCGAACAAGGTCTCGCCGCCGGCCGAACGCCAGCGCACGAACTCGTAGGCTCCGGTGTCGAACTGTGCCGATACCAGCAGCTGGATGAGCTCGCGGTCACCCTTCTGCTGCGACAGCGCAAGGGCCAGCGCCTGCGCGTTGTCGGCGTTCTTCAGTGCCAGCTGCGTGCGCATCAGCTGCTGCGCCGACAGCGTGGACAGGCCGACCGCGCCCACCAGCGCCGCCAGCACCACGCCCAGCACCAGCCAGGCGATCTGCCGCATCAAGGACATGGCTTCACCCTCATCACAAGAATCCTTCTGCTTTGACCTTGGCCACCAGATCGCGCCACAGCGACAGCCGCGCCAGCGGGTCGCCCGCCGTAACCTGGCCCACCCCCTGCCACAGGCCCTCGGTGTTGAAGCTGAACACCGGTGTCAGGTCGGGGCGCTGCGACGCAGGCAGCACCTCGGAGCGCAGGTTGTCCAGGATCAGCGGCTCGGCGCCGGGCTGGGCATAGTAGGCCAGCACCATATGCGCCAGCGACTGACCCTGCAGGCGCGCCCGCACGTAGACCATGCGCAGCTTGGCCGTGGGCACGCCCGACGCGGCGAGGCTGAAGTACTTGGCGATGGCGTAGTCTTCGCAGTCGCCGGCGCGCTTCTCCAGGCTCTCCAGCGGCGAGGCCCAGTAGTCGGGCACGCCCCAGGTGACGGCGTCGTCCCTGAACGCGAGCCGGCGGTTGAAGAAGTCGTTGATGTCCTTGAGCCGTTGCAGCTCGTCCTGGGTGCCGCTGCGCTCGATCTGCTGCACCAGCGCCTGCGCCTGCTCCATGACGCGCGGCCCGCGTGCGGTGGCGGTTTCCAGCACGCGCGCCGCGTCATAGGCAGCCGCCGCCAGCCAGGGCAAGGCGATCAGCGCGGCCAGCCACCACCGGCTCGGCCGGGTTGCCAGGGCGAAACAGAACGAGGAAGTCGGCAAGATTGACGGCAGGCTGCGGTTGAATTCACTGTACCCGGCCGGACGCAGCTCCAAGCACCTCTAAGATTTTTGGATGACGCAGAACCCGGCACCTTCCCACGCCAGCGCCCCCCGCACGCAGCAGATCCGCGACGACATCGACCAGTCGCGCCGGCGGGGGCCGTTGCAGCAGATCCAGATCCCGCCCTGCCCCGAGCTGCTGGCCCAGCTGCAGCAGGCCATGGGCACGCCAGAACCCGACCTCGGCTTGGTCGGCCGCATTGCATCCAGCGATGTGGCCATGGCGGCCACGCTGCTGCGCATCGCCAACGGGCCGCTGTTCAAGCCGGTGGGACTGCCCTGCACGACCGTCGGCCAGGCGATGACCCGCATCGGCCTGCGTGAGAGCGTGGCCGTGATGACCGGCTTCCTGGTGCAGCACGCCATTCCTGTCAACGCGCCCCAGCTGGCGCGCTTCTGGCAGCGCAGCACCAAGCGCGCCATCGCGATGGCCACCATCGCACGCGAGCTGCCGGGCCTGTCACCCGACCTGGCGCACAGCTTCGGCCTGTTCCTGCACGTCGGCATGCCGGTGCTGCTGCAGAGCGTGCGCGGCTATGCGGCGACCATGGTGGAGGCCGGTGCCCGCATCGACCGGCCCTACATCGCCACCGAAAACGCCAACCACCGCACTGACCATGCCGTCGTCGGCGCGCTGGTTGTCCGCGTGTGGAACCTGCCGCCGGTGCTGATGGCCGCCATCCGCCTGCACCACGACTTTGCGGCGCTGGGCCACGCCGACATCGAGCCTGAGATCCACACGCTGGTTGCCGCCGGCCTGATCGCCGAGCACCTGATGCGCCGGCACGAAGGCCTGCCCGAGGACGCCGACTGGGCCGGCCACCACGCCGCCGCCATGGCCTGGCTGCACATCGGCTGGGACGAGCTGGCCCAGTGGGAAGAAGCGGTGAACGTGCAGTTCGACGCGGCCTGAGCCCGATGCGGCTGCCCCGCCTGCGCGTGCTGGTGCTGACCGCCATGTCCGTGGCGACGCTGGCGACGGTGGGTTGGTGGATCTTCGGCCCGCCCGGCGTGGCCGTGGAGCTGACGCGGCGCAGCTGGCGCATGGAAATCGTCGTCGAGCGGCTGCGCGCCGAAGCTGGCTCGGACTGGTGCGATGAGCTGCCGGAAGGCGCCTTCGACATCAGCCGCCGCATGACGGCAGACCCGACGGGCAGGCGCGCCGCGCCGGCCGAGCACTGCCGCTACAACGCGCTGGCCTGGCGCCGCCACTGGATCGCCAAGGCTGAGGGCGGCCCCGAAACCCGGCCCGACTGGCCGCGCCCGCCGCTGCGCATCGCCCCGCCCGGGCAAGCCGGCAGCGAACGCCTGGGCCGGCGCGAGGCCTACTACGAGATCGAGCTGCGCGGCAGCGACGACCGCGTCTGGACCTGCCGGGTCGATCTGGCACGCTGGCAGCAACTGCGCGTGGGCCAGCGCTTTCGCGTGCCGGTGGACCGCTTCGGCACGGCGAACTGCCCGGCCATGTACGAGTCGGCCCTGTGAATATGCACGCGGGCAGGGCCGCTACCATCTTCGGCCTCGGCCGAGGGCAAGCGCCCCGGACCGCCATCCTGGAGGAACCCATGTCTTTCGCGCTGCGCGCCCTGTTGCCCCTTTCGCTGGCCTTGTCATGGGCTCTGGCGACAGGTCCCGCCCTTGCGGCCGACCTGCCGCCGCCGCCCAAGGTGGAAAGCCGGCAAGCCATCAGCGCTCAAGGTGTGGACTTGAAGGCGACGCTGTCGGTGGACAAGATCAAGGTGTCCATCCTGCAAGGTGACGACATCGGCGGCAACTCGTTCGGCTGGTTCTGCGGCAACCGCCAACCTCTGGTTGCGAGCGAGACCTTCCTCAAGGCGGTCAGCGCCTACGTGACAAGCCTCACGACGCAGGAGCTGAAGCGCCTGGGCTATCCCATGGCTGGCAAGGGCAAGGCCACGGCGTTCGACGTGGATGTCAATGCCGCACCGGACTTCCGCATCGGCGGCATCCTCACCGAGTTGAAACAGGAGATCTGCACCGAACCCGGCAAGGCCGAAGGCTGGGCGCTCTACAAGATCGACTGGGCGCTGTTCTCCGAGAGGAAGCAGAAGGTCGTCTACCAGGCCACCGGCGAGGGCTTGGGCTTCAGCAAGGAGAAGATTCCCGACCTGCACAAGCGCGCCATCGTCGCGTCGCTGGGCAACTTCCTGTCTTCGCCGTCGGTGCTCGAAGCACTCAAGGCCAATGAGAGCGAGGCCGCCGCAGCTGCTGCGCCGGCCAGCGCAGCAGCCACCGCCGACCCTCTGACCACGGCGGCAGGTGTCACGTCGCTGAAGGGCGTTGCGCTGGCCAGCGGCGGCGCGCAGAAGAACCAGGCCCAGCTGCGCAACGCCGTCGTCACGCTGGAGACGGCAACCGGCAGCGGCAGCGGCTTCTTCATCGACAAGAGCGGTCACGTGCTGACCAACGCCCATGTCGTAAAGGGCGCCAAGTACGCCCGCGTCAAACTTCAGAACGGCGACAAGGCTGTGGCGGAGGTGGTCAAGGTCAACGAGCAGATGGATGTGGCGCTGCTGAAAACCTCGCTGACCGATGGCGACGCGCTGGCGCTGCGCAGCGGCGCCGCGCCGGATGTGGGCTCGGACGTCTACGCCATTGGCTCGCCGCTGGGCGTGCTCAATAACTCCATGACGCGCGGCGTGCTCAGTGCCGACCGCATGCTGCAGGGCAAACATGTGCTGCAGAGCGACGCGGCGGTAACCTTCGGCAGCAGCGGCGGCCCGCTTCTGGACGGCGATGGCCGGGTCATTGCGATCACGGTCGCCATCTCGGGCGCCGGAGGGTTCAACTTCTTCATCCCCATCGAGGACGCGCTGAAAGCGCTGCAGCTCAACGTCACGCCCTGATCCGCGCAACGACGAAGGCCCCTGCGCGCGGCGCGGCAGGGGCCTTGCGTTCTATTGGGCGGCGCGGATCAGTGCATCAGCTGCCAAGCGCCCACGACGACGTGACCCCACAGCGTGATGTTGAAGCACAGCAGCGTGAACACGCGCAGGAAGGTCCAGAACTTCCGCGCGCGCTGGAAAGCCTCGTCCTCGCCCGTGAAGAAGTAGATGCCCATGAAGAGCATCGACGGAAGCAGGGTGGCGGCCATCACCACCGCCATGAACCAGTAGAAGAAGGTCATGTCGACATTGTTGTCGACGCGCGGGCCTCCGGGGGGCTGAGCCGCGCGTCAGCCCTGGGCGCTCTCTTTCGCCGAGGCGATCAGGTCAGCCACTCTGTCGCGGTCCGCGTCGCTCAGCGCGGCCGAGCGCCGATCACGGTGCGCCGCTAATCTGCCGCACGATGCCAGCGCCGGCGTGCCACGAACAGCGCGCCTCCCACGAGGCCCAGCATCCAGCTCGCCGGCTCCGGCACCGCGCTGACGCCGAGGCTGCCGTCCGCCGCAAGGCGGCTGAAGTCCAGCCGGCTGCGGTCGAAGCCGACGACGTCGACATGCGCAGCATCCAACCCGCCGGAAAGGCTGGCGAAGTCCAGCAGGCCCAGGCGCAGCCCTCCGGCAGCGGCCTGGGCGAAGCTGGCGCCGAAGCGCAGCGTCACGCGGCCGTTCATGCTCAAGTGGCCGATGCCACCGAGGTGGTCGAAATGGCTGGCGTCGGCGACATCGAGTTCGAGTTGGCTGCCAGGGTCCAGCGTCAAGGCACCAGCGCCGAAGTCGATGTAGGCCGTCGCGCTCCCACCCGGTGTGAAGCCGCGAGAGAAGACGAGCTGACCGCTGAAGCTGCCGCTGCCGCTCACTTCGTCGAGGAAGCGGAGCGTGGCGCCGGCCTGAGCGCCTGCGCGGCCATCGTTAACGAAGAGGCCCTGGACACGGCCTTCACCCTGCGTCACGCCGAACTTGCCGCCGGCAGCGAGATGCAGGCCGTTGAGCGCCGCCAGGCGGGCGTTGTCCTCGAGTGCGACGTTGCCGCGCAGGTCCGCCAGGTCGGCGTCGAGGAGGATCAGGGTCGCGCCGCCTTTCACGCCGACGTCACCGCCAACGTCAAAGCCATCGGCCGCGCTGGCCAGGCCCGCCGTCAACGTGCCTGTGGCCACGCCGATGGAGCTGCCGGCATGGCCGCTGATGCGCGCCGACACCACGCCTTGGCCCTGCAGCCGCTGCACCTGGTCGAGATCCAGGCGCGGTGCGACCAGCGTGCCGCCGGCCAGTGTCATTGAGGTGCTGCGCAATGCTGAGTCGCCGTCGTACAGCAGCACGCCGCCAAGCCCGACATTGAGTAGACCTGCACTGAGCACCGAGCCGCCGCCGGGCAGGCGCAGCACCGGACCGAGCACGCCACCCGGCGAGACGTCCAGCGACGCCAGCTTGAGCTGGCCGCTGCGCCAGTCGAAGCGGCCGCCGCTGATGTTCAGGTCACGCCGCACGTCCAGCGTGCCGCCGTCGAGCGTGAGCTGGCCGTAGCCGCCCAACGCGAGGTTCAGCGACACCAGGCTGGCGCCGGCGCCGAGGGTCACGCTGGCGGGGCCGGCACTGCCGATCCATGTGGTCTTCGCCGTGGTGACCCGTGCGCCGGGGTCCACGATCAGGGACGAGGCCAACCCGTCCGACTGGATGCCGCCCACTTGCAGGTCGCCATTCACGGACAACAAGCCGGCCCCGGGCACGCGCAGCGCCTCACCCAAGGCAGCGCCCGGCGCAACGTTTAGAGCGGGCAGATCAAGCCGGCCGCTCTGCCAATCGAACACGCCTGCATTGCTGAAGCCATGATGGACGAAAAGTGCCCCTCCCGCGAGGCTCAACGTCCCCTTGGCGCCCACGTTCAAGTCCTGGGCATCCAGCACCGCGTTGGAGGAGACGGTGACTCGAGCGCTTTGCACGTCACTGCCGATCGTCGCAGCGCCGAGCACATTGAGGCGCGCGTAGTCGCTCAGCGACAGCACGGAGCCAAAGCTTGTGCGGTAGCCTGTACCAACGCTCAGGTCTTTCTGCACATCGACACGGGCCAGATGGCTGATGTACGCGCTGCCGCCGTCCTTCAACTCCATGCCGTTGACGGTGAGCCGCGTGCCCTGGCCGCTCACGGAGATCTGCTGTCCGATGCCGGGGACGTTGCCGGACAGGGGCGCTGCGCTGAGGACGCGGGCGGCGAGCTGCGCGCCGTCACTCAGGTTCAAACTGCCCGCCTGGAGCAACACGTTGCCGCCTACCCTCACGAGCCCACCCTGCGCCGTCAGCAAGCTGGGGTTGAACCAACCGATGGTCACGGAATTGGTGACATCGAGAAACGCGCCACCCGTGACTTGCACTTCGCCGTAGGCGCCCAGGGAGCCGCTGGAACCGATGGCCAGCGTCCCGGTCGTCCACCTCGCAGCCGCGGAATCAAGCTGCACGGCACCGTGCGCGACCAGCCCGACCTGGGCCGCCGTGGACGTGATCTTCTGGGCTCCACGGGCGATCAGGGCAGCATTGCTCAGCTTGCCGACCACGAGCGCGCCGTCCCCGCCGATCTCCATGGGACCGCCCAAGGTCAGCGTGCCCATGTCCACGCCGAAGTTGCCGACCTTCAGCAGGCCTGCGACGCTTTGCCATGTCTGGTTGCCCCGTGCGCTCAGCATGTCGAAGCTGACGGATTGCGCCGCCGCAGACCGGTTGAACAGGCCGCTTTGCAGCACCACCGCCTTGCCCTGCAGGCTGAAGCCCCCCGCCGCGGCGTCGAAGCTGATGCCGCCCAGCTGCAGGTCGGTGTAGTCGTTGATATTCGCGAGGCGCCTGGCGCCCGTGAAGACAATGTAGTCACCGTCGTGCAGCAGCCGCCCGGACTTGGGCGGCGCCACCCAGTTGGTGTCGCCGAAGACGGAGGTGTCCGACCAGTTGTCGCTCGCGCCGCCGCCATCCCAGGTCAAGGTCGCCGCGCGAAGGCCGCTGGCGACGAAGCCGAGGCAGGCAAGGCAGATGGCGCGCAGCGCCGGGCGATGGAGGAAGGTTGTCATGGCGGCTCCCGTGTGAACTGGCTCTGCAGTTCGAAACGGAATGCCGACCCACAACCTGTCAGCGGCCGTCAGCCTTGAATTAGGGGGGGCAGCGTGCCTGCCAGGACGACCGTCTACCGGATGGCGGCTGCGAAGCAGGCACGCTCAAGGCCGGGTGGTGCCCCGCTTCTGCCGTCACAGCAGCGCATGGCCAGGGATAACGATGCCGTCGCCAAGCGACTGGCCCACCTCGACGCAGAGGCCGCGGCCAAGCACCTGGCAGGCCATCAAGGCGCTGTGCGCACAGGCAGGCACCGCAAGCAGCAGCACCGCCGCCGCCCAGGGCAGCGGGCGGTGCCTCCGCCTGCTTACTTGCGCTTGACCGGCGGCACGTCCGTGCAGGAGCCGTGTGCCACTTCCGCGGCCATGCCCAGTGATTCGCCCAGCGTCGGGTGCGGGTGGATGGTCTTGCCGATGTCCACCGCGTACGCGCCCATCTCGATGGCCAGCGCGATCTCGCCGATCATGTCGCCGGCATGCGTACCGACGATGCCGCCGCCGATGATGCGGTGGCTTTCCTCGTCGAAGATCAGCTTGGTGAACCCCTCGTCGCGGCCATTGGCGATCGCGCGGCCCGAGGCCGTCCACGGGAACAAGCCCTTGGTGATCTTGATGCCCTTGGCCTTGGCCTCGTCTTCGGTGATGCCCACCCAGGCCACCTCGGGGTCGGTATAGGCCACGCTGGGGATCACGCGGGCGTCGAATTGGCTCTTCTTGAGCTTCTCGTCGCCCAGCAATTCACCGGCGATGACTTCCGCTGCCACGTGGCCTTCGTGAACCGCCTTGTGGGCCAGCATGGGCTGGCCGACGATGTCGCCGATGGCGAACACGCTGGGCACGTTGGTGCGCATCTGCACGTCGACCGGGATGAAGCCGCGGTCACCAACGATGACGCCGGCGTTCTCGGCGCCGATCTTCTTGCCATTGGGCGTGCGGCCCACGGCCTGCAAGACCAGGTCGTAGCGCTGCGGCTCCTTCGGGGCGCCCTCGCCTTCGAAAGTCACCCAGATGCCGTCGGGTTTGGCCTCGGCACCCACCGTCTTCGTGTTCAACATGATGTTGTCGAAGCGGTGCGCGTTGAACTTCTGCCAGACCTTGACGAGGTCGCGGTCCGCCCCCGTCATCAGCGTGGGCAGCATTTCGACCACGTCCAGGCGCGAGCCCAGCGTGGAGTACACCGTACCCATTTCCAGGCCGATGATGCCGCCGCCAACGATGAGCATCTTCTCGGCTTCGACCTGCATCTCCAGCGCGCCGGTTGAGTCGACGATGCGCGGGTCGTCAGGCAGGAACGGCAGGCGCACGGCCTGCGAACCAGCCGCGATGATGAGACGCTTGAATGCCACGGTCTGCGACGTCCCCGTCTTGGCCTGGCCAACGGCGCCTTCGGTCGCTTCGACCTTGAGGTTCTGTGCGTCCAGCAGCGTGCCGACGCCACGCAGCACCGTCACCTTGCGCATCTTGGCCATGGCCGCGAGGCCGCCAGTCAGCTTGCCGGTGACCTTGTTCTTGTGCGCGCGCAGCTTGGCGATGTCGACCTCGGGCTCGCCGAAGGCCACGCCAAGGTCGGCCATGTGGCTGACTTCGTCCATGACCGCGGCGACGTGCAGCAGCGCCTTGGACGGGATGCAGCCGACGTTCAGGCAGACACCGCCCAGCGTCGCGTAACGCTCGACGATGGCGACCTTCAGGCCCAGGTCGGCGGCACGGAACGCGGCCGAGTAGCCACCAGGGCCGCCACCGAGGACGACGAGGTCGAATGCTTGATCGGCGTTGCCCGAGTAAGTCGCAGCGACCGGAGCCGGTGCTGCAGCCACGGGTGCCGGTGCAGGTGCCGCGGCAGCAGGTGCAGGCGCCGGAGCGGCCGCAGAAACGGCAGCATCAGCGGACTCCAGCGTCAGCACAACCGAGCCCTTGGCGACCTTGTCGCCGATCTTGACGCGCAGCTCCTTGACCACGCCGGCGGCGCTCGACGGAATCTCCATCGACGCCTTGTCGCTTTCGACGGTGATCAGGCTCTGCTCGACCTTGACGGTATCGCCGGCCTTGACCAGCACTTCGATGACGCCGACTTCGTCGAAGTCGCCGATGTCCGGCACTTGAACTTCAATGGTTGCCATGAGTCCAGCCCCTCTTACAGCGCGATCCGACGGAAGTCGGACAGCAGGCTGGCGAAGTAAACGTTGAAGCGAGCCGCAGCCGCGCCGTCGATCACGCGGTGGTCCCAGCTCAGCGACAGCGGCAGGATCAGGCGCGGCTGGAAGGCCTTGCCGTCCCACACGGGCTCGATGCTGCTCTTGCAGACACCCATGATGGCCACTTCCGGCGCATTGATGATGGGCGTGAAGTACTTGCCGCCGATGCCACCCAGGCTGCTGATCGAGAAGCAGCCGCCGCTCATGTCAGCGGGGCCCAGCTTGCCGTCACGGGCCTTCTTGGCCAGCTCGCCCATTTCCTGGGTGATCTGGAAGATTCCCTTCTTGTCCGCGTCCTTGATGACGGGCACGACGAGGCCGTTGGGCGTGTCGGCAGCAAAGCCGATGTGGAAGTAGTTCTTAAGGACGAGCGTGTCACCGTCCAGAGAGCTGTTGAACTCGGGGAACTTCTTCAGCGCCGCGACGGCCGCCTTGATCATGAAGGCAAGCATCGTGACCTTGATGCCAGCCTTCTCGTTCTCCTTGTTCAGCTGGACGCGGAAGGCTTCGAGGTCAGTGATATCAGCATCGTCATGGTTGGTGACGTGCGGGATGACCACCCAGTTGCGGTGAAGGTTGGCGCCCGAAATCTTCTTGATGCGGGACAGTTCCTTGCGCTCGACGGCTCCGAACTTCTCGAAGTCCACCTTGGGCCAGGCCAGCACGGACAGGCCGCCGCCAGCGCCGCCAGCAGCGGCTGCGGGCACGACAGCCTTTTGCGCGGCCGTCTGCAACGAGCCGGTCATGACAGCCTTGACGAAGCCCTGCACGTCGCTCTCGACGATGCGGCCCTTGGCGCCAGAACCCTTCACTTCGGCCAGCGGCACGCCCAGCTCGCGCGCGAGCTTGCGGATGCTGGGCGAGGCGTGCGGCAGCTGGCCGGTGGGCGCGACGGGCTGGTGCGGCGGCAACGCCGCCGTTGTAACCGGGGCGGCTTGCGCTGCGGCCGATGCCGGCGCGGATGCCGAAGCCTGGGCGGGTGCGGCGGCAGGCGCTGCAGTCGCGGGTGCCGGACCGGCAGCGGCGCCTGCGCCCTTCACGCGGGCAAGCGGCGAGCCTTTGGCGACTTTGTCGCCGACCTTGACCAGCAGCTCTTCGATGACGCCGGCGGTCGACGAAGGGATCTCCATCGATGCCTTGTCACTCTCGACGGTGATGAGGCTTTGCTCGACTTTGACGGTGTCGCCGACCTTCACGAGCACTTCGATGACGGCCACTTCGTCGAAGTCGCCGATGTCCGGCACTTCGATGGTGACGGGTCCGCTCACGGAAGCGGGCGAAGGAGCAGGTGCTGCAGACTGGGACGCAACAGGCGCCGGAGCCGGCGCCGCAGGTGCCTCGGCTGCGGGCGCCGGCGCGGCAGCGCCCTCGCCTTCGACGACCACCACCACGCTGCCCTGCTTGACCTTGTCGCCCACGGCGACCTTGATCTCCTTGACGACGCCGGCCTGCGAGGACGGGATTTCCATCGACGCCTTGTCGCTTTCGACGGTGATCAGGCTCTGCTCAACCTTGACGGTGTCGCCCACCTTGACCAGAACCTCGATGACGCCGACCTCGTCGAAATCGCCGATGTCGGGAACCTTGACTTCAACCAATGCCATGTCTTGTCTCCCTCGGCTTTACGCGTACAGAGGATTGATCTTGTTGACGTCGATGCCGTACTTGGCAATCGCCTCGGCCACGCGCGCCACGGGAACGGCGCCGTCATCGGCAAGCGCCTTGAGCGCGGCGACGACGATGTAGTGGCGGTTGATCTCGAAGTGCTGGCGCAGCTTGGAGCGGAAGTCGCTGCGACCGAAGCCGTCCGTGCCCAGGACCTTGTAGGACCGGCCCTTGGGGACGAAGCCGCGAATCTGCTCGGCGTAGTTCTTCATGTAGTCGGTCGACGCGATGACCGGGCCTGCCGTGCGGCCCAGTTGCTGCGTCACGAACGGCACGCAGGCCAGCTCGGTCGGGTGCAGCAGGTTCCAACGCTCGGCGTTCTGGCCGTCGCGGGCCAGCTCGTTGAAGCTCGGGCAGCTCCACACGTTGGCGCCCACGCCCCACTCTTCTTCCAGCAGCATCTTGGCGACCTGGCTTTCGCGCAGGATGGTGCCCGAGCCCAGCAGGTTGACGCTGACGGTCTTGCTCGCGTCGGCCTCCTCCAGCAGGTACATGCCCTTGAGGATCTGCTCCTCGGTGCCAGCCTTCAGGCCTGGCATCGGGTAGTTTTCGTTCAGCAGCGTGATGTAGTAGAAGACGTTTTCCTGATCCTCGACCATGCGCTTCAGGCCGCGCTGCATGATGACCGCGACTTCGTGCGCGAAGGTCGGGTCGTAGGAAACGCAGTTCGGGATGGTGCCAGCCAGGATGTGACTGTGGCCGTCCTCGTGCTGCAGGCCTTCGCCGTTCAGCGTTGTGCGGCCCGACGTGCCGCCCAGCAGGAAGCCGCGCGCCTGCATGTCGCCGGCAGCCCAGGCCAGATCGCCGATGCGCTGGAATCCGAACATCGAGTAGTAGACGTAGAACGGGATCATGACCCGGTTGTTCGTCGAGTAGCTCGTGGCCGCGGCGATCCAGCTGGCCATGCCGCCGGCTTCGTTGATGCCTTCCTGCAGGATCTGGCCGGCCTTGTCCTCGCGGTAGTACATGACCTGGTCCTTGTCCACCGGGGTGTACTGCTGGCCGGCCGGGTTGTAGATACCCACCTGGCGGAACAGGCCTTCCATGCCGAAGGTGCGGGCCTCATCCACCAGAATCGGCACAACACGCGGGCCCAGGGCCTGGTCACGCAGCAACTGCGTCAGGAAACGCACATAGGCCTGGGTGGTGGAGATTTCGCGGCCTTCGGCCGTGGGTTCGATCACCGACTTGAAGGTTTCCAGCGACGGCACGGTGAAGCTCTCGTCCGCCTTGGTGCGGCGGTGCGGCAGGTAGCCACCCAGGGCCTTGCGGCGCTCGTGCAGGTAGCGCATTTCGGGCGTGTCGTCGGCCGGCTTGTAGAACGGCAGATTGGGCAGATCGCTGTCGGGCACGGGGATGTTGAAGCGGTCGCGGAAGGCTTTGATGTCTTCGTCGGTGAGCTTCTTGGTCTGGTGGACGTTGTTCTTGCCCTCGCCAGCCTTGCCCATGCCAAAACCCTTGACGGTCTTGACCAGCAGCCCGGTGGGCTGCCCCTTGTGGTTGACCGCCTTGTGGAAGGCAGCGTAGACCTTCTTGGAGTCGTGGCCACCGCGGCGCAGGTCAAACACCTCTTCGTCGCTCATCTTGGAAACCATC
>JACPYV010000150.1 GCA_016195825.1 Burkholderiales bacterium
CGCGATGCGGATGCTGAGTTGAACCTGCTGTGCCTACCGGCACTGAGCCACGCGATGCTGCCCGGCGCGCTCGCTGCGCTGCTGTCGCAGCACGCCGGCGTGCGTGTCGACATCACACCCGCCGAGTCGCCACTGCTGGACGCGTGGATGAGCGAGCAGCGCTTCGACCTGGGCCTGGCCGAGCAGGCCACGCCGCTGCCCGGCGTCCGCGTGGAGCCGGTGCTGGCGGCGGATGAAGTGGCGGTGCTGCCGGCCGGTCATGCGCTCGCAGCGCGCGAACGGCTGGCGCTGAAGGACTTTGCCGGGCAGGACTTCGTCAGCCTGGCAGCCGACGACCCTTACCGGCGCGAGATCGATGCCCGCTTTGCAGACGCCGGCGTCGAACGCCGACTGCGCGTGCAGACGCACAGCGCGGTGGCGGTCTGCGAACTGGTGCGTGCCGGCCTCGGCGTGGCCATCGTCAACCCGCTGACGGCGGCGGCCTGCGCGAACGCGGGCCTCGTCGTGCGACCGTTGACGGTCTCGATTCCCTACCGCGTCAGCGCGCTGATCCCGCTGCACCGCCCGGCACAGCCGCTGGTCGACAACCTGCTCAGCGCGCTGCGGTCGAGCGCACCACGGTCGGCTTTGTTCCGAAGCGCTTGACGATGCTGGCCTCGATGCCAGCGGCGTCCAGGCCGCACAGGCTCATCAGTTTGACCGGGTCACCATGCTCGACGAACTCGTCGGGCAGGCCCAGTTGCAGCACCGGCACGCTCAGGCCGGCAGCATTCAAGGCTTCCATCACGGCACTGCCGGCACCACCCATGATGCAGCCGTCCTCGACGGTGACCAGCGCGTCATGCGTGCGCGCCAGCTCGGCGACCAGTTCTGCATCCAGCGGCTTGACGAAGCGCATGTTGGCCACCGTGGCGTCCAGCCGCTCCGCCACCGCCAGCGCGGGGTAAAGCAGTGTGCCGAAGGCGAGGATGGCAATGCGTTGGCCGCTGTTTTGACATTCGCGGCGAACTTCGCCCTTGCCCCAGGGCTGGGCCGTCATCGCCTTGACCGGCACGACACCGGCGCCCGCGCCGCGCGGGTAGCGCACGGTCACCGGGCCGTCGTGCATGAAGCCGGTGTAGAGCGCCTGGCGGCACTCGTCCTCATCGGCCGGTGTCAGCACGGCCATGTTGGGGATGCAGCGCGTGTAGGCGATGTCGTAGTTGCCGGCGTGCGTCGCACCGTCGGCGCCGACCAGCCCCGCGCGGTCCAGCGCGAACAGCACGGGCAGGTTCTGGATGGCGACGTCGTGCACCATCTGGTCGTAGGCGCGCTGCAGGAAGGTCGAGTAGATCGCGACGACCGGCTTGATGCCTTCACAGGCCAGTCCGGCGGCAAACGTCACCGAGTGCTGCTCGGCGATGCCCACGTCGTGGTAGCGCTGCGGGAAGCGCTTGTGGAAATCCACCATGCCCGAGCCCTCACGCATGGCCGGCGTGATGCCGACGAGGCGCGTGTCCAACTCGGCCATGTCGCACAGCCAGTCGCCAAAGACCTGGGTGAAGGTCAGCTTGGGCGGCGTCGTCGGCTTAACAAAGCCCACCGCCGGGTCGAACTTGCCGGACGCGGCGTGGTACTTGACCGGGTCGTTCTCGGCCAGTTTGTAGCCGGCACCCTTCTTGGTGACGATGTGCAAGAACTGCGGACCCTTCTTGTCTCGCAAGTTCTCCAGCGTCGGGATCAGCGAGTCCAGGTCGTGGCCGTCGATGGGCCCGACATAGTTGAAGCCGAATTCTTCGAAGATCGTCCCCGGCACGACCATGCCCTTGGTGTGCTCCTCAAACTTGCGCGCGAACTCGTACAGCGGCGTGTTCTTCAGTACGCTCTTCGCGCCTTCGCGCGCGGCGGCGTAGATGCTGCCGCTCATCAGCCGCGCCAGGTATTTGTTCAGTGCGCCGACCGGCGGGCTGATCGACATGTCGTTGTCGTTCAGGATGACCAGCACGTCGCCCAGCAGGCCGCCGTGCGCCACTCCGGCGTTGTTCAGCGCCTCGAAGGCCATGCCAGCCGTCATAGACCCATCGCCAATGATGGCCACGGCCTTGCGGTTCTCGCCCTTGAGCTTGGCCGCCATGGCCATGCCGTGCGCGGCGGAGATGCTCGTGGACGAGTGGCCGGTGCCAAAGGTGTCGTACGGACTCTCGTCGCGGCGCGGGAAGCCGCTGATGCCACCGATCTGGCGCAGACCCGGCATGCGATCTCGCCGGCCGGTCAGCACCTTGTGCGGGTAGGTCTGGTGGCCCACATCCCATACCAGCCGGTCTTCCGGCGTGTTGTAGACGTAGTGCAGCGCCACGGTCAGCTCGACCGTGCCCAGGTTGGAGCCCAGATGGCCGCCGGTCTTGGACACGCTGTCCAGCACGAAGGCACGCACCTCGTCGGCGAGCCTGCGAAGTTCGGTACGCGGCAGGCGGCGCAGGTCCGCGGGACTGTCGATGGCACTCAGCAGGGGGTAGTCCATGGTGAAGCCCTTCAGTTATCGCGCTCGACCACCGAATCAGCCAGCAGGCTGAGGTGGCTCACATCGGCCAGGCCGCTGGCACCCAGCGCCGCCTTGGCCTCGGCCGCCAACTGCTGGGCCAGCGCCCGCGCGGCATCGAGGCCCAGCACGCTGACATAGGTCGGCTTGTTCGCATCCTGGTCCTTGCCGGCGGTCTTGCCCAGCACGGCCGAGTCCTGCGTCACGTCCAAGATGTCGTCGACGACCTGGAAGGCCAGGCCCAGCGCGGCGCCGTAGTCGGACAACGCCTTGGTCGCCTGCGCGGTCGCCGGCCCGCAAGCCGCGCCCATCATGACGCTGGCCTGCAGCAGCACGCCGGTCTTGCGGCGGTGCATGTCACGCAGCGTGCATTCGTCCAGTTGCTTGCCGATGCTGGCCAGGTCGATGGCCTGGCCGCCGGCCATGCCATCGTGGCCGGCGGAGCTAGCCAGCAGCGCGCACAGTCGGGCCTGCAGGGCTGGGGCCATGCCCTCGTCGGGGGTCAGCACGTCGAAAGCCAGCGCCTGCATCGCATCGCCGGCCAGCATGGCCTGTGCCTCGCCAAACTGCACATGCGTCGTCGGCTTGCCGCGGCGCATCACGTCGTCGTCCATGCAGGGCATGTCGTCGTGCACCAGCGAGTAGGCGTGGATCAGCTCCACCGCACAGGCCGCACGCAACGCCGCGAAGCGGTCGCCGTCGACGGCTGCGCAGCTCGCCAGCACCAGCAGCGGCCGCAGCCGTTTGCCGCCGCCCAGCACGGCGTAGCGCATCGCCGCGCCCAGGCCGGCCGGCGCGTTGGCGGGCACCAGGTCATCCAGGACTGCCTCGAAAGCAGTCAGGGACGTGTCGACCCAGTGGTCAAAGTCCTTTGCATCCATGGTTCAGGAGCCCTCCCAGGCTTTCAGTTCCGCCCCATCCAGCAGCCTGACCTGCTGCTCAACAGCTTGCAGGCGGCCCCGGCACAGGGCCAGCAACTCGGCTCCACGCTGGTAGCTCTGCAGGAGTTGATCCAGCGGCAGTTGCTGCCCCTCCATCGCCGCCACCAGGCGCTCCAGCTCATCGAGCGCTTGCTCGTAGCTGAGTTCAGTGCCGTCTGATGCGGCAGCCTTGGTGCGGGACGAGGTCTTTGTCATTTCAAAACGCGAAACGCCGATTGTAGTCAGCGGGTTTTGACATTCCGATGCCTCAGGCGTAACCGTCGGCAGCCTGCCACCGGGGTGAGTAGAATCCCGCACCTCTCGCTCGAGCGCGCCAGCGCCCGCAGCTCCCCCCTCTCCACCACCTAGCAACCTGGCCGACTCGGTAAAACGAGATGCGCCGGAGGGACGCAGCACCAATTTCGCCTGAAAGACCCGCCTGGATCATGTCCGACCTGAGCCTCCCTGTCTCGGCGCTACAACGCAGCCAGACCCAGCTCCCGGTGAGCGCCTACTTCGATTCCGATCTGTTCCAGCGCGAGCAGGCCAGCATCTTTCAGCGAGGGCCCCGCTACGTCGGCCATGCACTGGCCGTGCCTGAAATCGGCGACCACTATGCGCTGCCGCAGGAGGGCGAAGGCCGGGCGCTGGTGCGGTCTTCCCAGGGCATCGAGCTGATTTCCAACGTCTGTCGCCACCGCCAGGCGCTGATGCTCAGGGGCCGTGGCAATACGCAGGCCAACATCGTCTGCCCGCTGCACCGCTGGACCTACTCCCACCAGGGCGAGCTGATCGGCGCACCGCATTTCGCCGAAGACCCCTGCCTCAGCCTGAATCGCTACCCGCTGCAGGCATGGAACGGCCTGCTGTTCGAGGCCAACGGACATGACGTCGCCGCCGAGCTGGCGCAGCTGGGCCCGCGCGCGCAGCTGGACTTCTCCGGCTACGTGCTGGACAAGGTGCAGGTCCACGAGTGCAACTACAACTGGAAGACCTTCATTGAGGTCTACCTGGAGGACTACCACGTCGGGCCCTTCCACCCAGGCCTGGGTGGCTTCGTCACCTGTGACGACCTGGCGTGGGAGTTCGGCAAGCACCACTCGGTCCAGACCGTGGGCGTGCACCAGGGGCTGGAGCGCCCAGGCTCGCCGGTCTACCAGCGCTGGCACGACCAGTTGCTGAAATACCGCGAAGGCCGCCCGCCCGAGGCCGGTGCGATCTGGCTGACCTACTACCCGCACATCATGGTCGAGTGGTATCCGCATGTGCTGGTCGTGTCGACCTTGCACCCCGTGTCGCCGCAGAAGACCGTCAACCTCGTCGAGTTCTACTACCCCGAGGAGATTGCCGCCTTCGAGCGCGAGTTCGTCGACGCCCATCAGGCCGCCTACATGGAGACCTGCGTCGAGGATGACGAAATCGCCGAGCGCATGGACGCCGGCCGCAAGGCGCTGATGATGCGCGGCGACAACGAAGCCGGCCCGTACCAGAGCCCGATGGAAGACGGCATGCAGCACTTCCACGAGTGGTACCGCAACGAGATCGGCGCGCCCCTCTGATGCCGGCGCCGGTGCTCATGGTCCTGGCGACTTTCCTGTTCGCCACCATGGGCGTCTGCGTCAAGCTGGCCAGCGAGTTCTACGCGGCCAGCGAGATCGTCATGTACCGCGGCCTGGTGGGCTCCGTGATGATGGCGCTGCTGTCGCACCGCGCCGGCATCAGCCTGAAGACCCGCCTGCCCGGCATGCACCTGTGGCGCAGCATCTCTGGCGTCACCTCCCTGTGCCTGTGGTTCTACGCCATCGGCAAGCTGCCGCTGGCCACGGCCATGACGCTGAACTACATGTCCTCGGTCTGGATGGCGCTGTTCCTGCTGGGCGGCGCCGTGCTGATGGGCGCCCAGCGCCTGGACTGGCGGCTGATGGCCTCGGTGCTGCTGGGCTTCGCCGGCGTCGCGCTGATCCTGCGCCCCACGCTGGACCAGCAACAGCTCTGGCACGGCCTGGCCGGCCTGCTGTCCGGCATGATCGCCGCGATGGCCTATCTGCAGGTCACGGCGCTGGGCCGCGTCGGCGAGCCCGAGCTGCGCGTCGTCTTCTACTTCTCGGTGGGCGGCTGCGTGGCCGGCGCCGTCGTCACCGGCGTCACTGAAGGCGGGCTGCACGGCCACACGCTGTGGGGCGCCGGCCTGCTGCTCGCCGTCGGCGTCCTGGCCACCAGCGCCCAGGTCTGCCTGACGCGGGCGTACTCCATCGGCCGGCCGCTGGTGAACGCCTGCTTGCAATACCTGGGCATCATCTTCTCCTTCGGCTGCGGCATGCTGCTGTTCCAGGACCCACTCACCTGGCATGCCACACTCGGCATGCTGCTCATCATCGGCGCGGGCGTCGCGGCCACGCTGCTGCGTTCGCGCGTCGCGCCGCCGCCCAAAGACAGCCAGTTCAACCCTGCGGAGTCCTGACCGTGACCTACCAGACGCTCATCACCCCCGACCAACTGCGCACGCTGGCCGACCCGCTGATCCTGGACTGCAGCTTCGACCTCGCCGACACCGACGCGGGCCAGCGTGCCCACGCAGCCGGCCACATCCCCGGCGCCCACTACCTGCACCTGGACCGTGACCTTTCTGGCCCCAGGACCGCGCCCGACGGCAGCTTCCGCGGCCGCCACCCGCTGCCCGAGCGCGAGGCCTTCGCCGCGTTGCTGCGCCGCCTGGGCCTCACCGCCGGCCGCCAGGTCGTCACCTACGACCTCCAGGGCGGCCCCTACGCCGCGCGTGCCTGGTGGATGCTGCGCTGGCTCGGCCATGCCGAGACAGCCGTGCTGGATGGCTCCTGGGGTGGCGAACTGAGCACCGCGGTGCCGGCCGCAAGCCCGAGCGACTGGCAGCCCGGCGCGCCACTGGTCGGCCAGATCACGGCCGGCGAGCTGGTGGCCCGCCTGGGCCGCGTGCGCCTCATCGACGCGCGCGCGCCGGAGCGCTTCCGCGGCGAGGTCGAGCCGCTGGACCGGGCTGCCGGCCACATCCCCGGCGCCAGCAACCGCCTCTTCAAGAACAACCTCGACGCCGACGGCCGCTTCAAGCCCGCAGCGCAGCTGCGCGAGGAGTTCGCCGCGCTGCAGGCACCCTACCCGGCCGACCAGGTGGTGCACCAATGCGGCTCCGGCGTGACGGCCTGTCACAACCTGCTGGCGATGACCCACGCCGGCCTGGGCGGGGGCCTGCTCTACGCCGGTTCCTGGAGCGAATGGTCGGCCGACCCGGCCCGCCCCATCGCAACGGGTTGATTCAGGGCAAGCCTTCCGGCCCCGGAACGGCGCAAACTTCGGTTCTCCGCAACGACTGGAGGACTGAATGTTCAAACGCATCCTCGTCCCGACCGACGGCTCCGACATCACCGCCCACGCGGTGGACACCGCCATCCAGCTCGCCAAGGTGCACGGCGCCCAGCTGCTGACGTTGAGCGTCATGGAGCCCTTCCCCTACAGCGCCGTCTCCGAGATCCAGCCCGTGCCGCCGCAGGAGTTCATCGACGCGCAGCAGCGCGTCGCGGCCCAGCGCGTCGAGGCCGTCAGCGCCGCCGCCGCCGCCCAGGGGCTGGCCTGCCGCGGCCACACGGTGGAGGCCTTGCACGCCTGGGAAGCCATCATCGACCACGCCAAGACCGAGGGCGTGGACCTCATCGTCATGGCCTCCCACGGCCGCCGCGGCGTGGCCGCGCTGCTGCTGGGCAGCGAGACGCAGAAGGTGCTGACCCACACCGACCTGCCGGTCCTGATCGTCAAGTGATCTTTGGCCGAGCTTGAGGTCGGGCTGGCGACAATCGCCAGATGAACCCGCCCCCGCGCTCACATCGCTCCACGACCTGCAGGCCGCGCCGAGCCAGCGGCTCGGCCTTTCGCAAGGCACAGGACCCCGAGGGCTTTGCATCGCCCTCCAGGTGGTCGGGCGCGCGCTGACATGCACCTGCTGCTCATCGAAGACGACCTGGACCTCGGCCGCGCTCTGCAGGCCGCCTTCCGCCAACTGGACTTCAGCTGCGAATGGCTGCGCCGCGCGCAGGACGCGCCGCTGCGGCTGGCCGACGTCGCGGCCGACTGCGTGCTGCTGGACCTCGGCCTGCCCGACATCCACGAGGGCAGCGGCCTTGACCTGCTGGCCCGCTGGCGCCGTGCGGATGCTGCCACTCCGGTCATCGTCATCACCGCCCGCACCGCGCTGGAGGACCGCCTGCTCAGCCTGGACGGCGGCGCCGACGATGTGGTGCTCAAACCTTTTGCCATCCCCGAGCTGGTGTCGCGCATCCATGCCGTCGTGCGGCGCAGTGCCCGCCAGTCCCACGAAGCCTGGACGCTGGGCGACCTGGTCATCGAGCCACGCAGCCACGCTGCCCGGCTGGCCGGCCAGGCGCTGCACCTGACCGGCCGCGAATTCCAGCTGCTGGTCGAGCTGGCCCGCGAGCCCGGCGCAGTCGTCGCCAAGGGCCGTATCGCGCAGCGCCTGGCGCCGCTGGACGAGCCGGTGGACGCGGCCACGCTGGAGATGCACGTCAGCAACCTGCGCAAGAAGATCGGGCCCGAGCGCATCCGCACCGTGCGCGGCATCGGCTACCAGCTCCTGCCGTGACGCGCTGGCTGCAACCGCTGTGGCGGCCCACGCTGCTGCGCCGCGTGCTGGGCGCGCTGCTGCTGGCCTTCGCACTGGTGGGCGCGGCCTTGCTGGCGCTGGACTTCGCCGAATTCAAGCGCAGCATGGAGGAGCGGCCCGGCGTGCAGACGCTGGCCGAAGCAATCGCCGCGTCGCTCGCCACGCTGCCCGATGCGCGCGACGCCGGCCTCGTCGTCCAGGCCCGGGCCCGCGAGCTGAACCGGCTGCGGCGCGAAGGCGGCCTGCTGCAGGGCGACGTCGAGTTCGGCCTGCACGCCGCTGACGCGACCGCGGGCCTGCCCGTGTTCGCCACGCCCGGCGCCGCCACCGCCAACCCCACGACGCACTGGCTGGCCAAGGCCCGCGGTGGTCCCTGGCAGCTGACGCTGGCCGAGCCGCGCGTGGGCGACGCGACCGTGCTGGGCTGGCTGGGTCGCGAGCTGCTGGGCTCGCTGCTGCTGGCCTTCCCCCTGGTGCTGCTGCCGCTGTGGATCGCCGTGCGCCGCGGCATGCAGCCGCTGAACCGCCTGGCCGACCGGATTGCACGACGCGACGCGCAAGACCTCTCGCCGCTGGGCTTCGAGCCCCGGCATGACGAGCTCAGGCCGCTGGCCGCCGCCTTTGACGACCTGCTGGCGCGGCTGCGCACCCAGCTGCAGCGCGAGCGCGCCTTCGTGCAGGACGCCGCCCACGAGCTGCGCACGCCCATGGCCGTGGTGGCAGCCCAGGCCCACCTGCTGGCCCACGCCGCCGACGACGCCGAGCGTCGTCAGGCTGCCGCGGCGCTGGACGCCGCGCTGAAGCGCGCCTCGCACCTGAGCCAGCAACTGCTCACGCTGGCCACGCTGGACGAAGGCCGTGCCGGCTCGCCCGAGCCGGTCGACGTCGCGGCGCTGGTGCAGCAGGCGTTGGCCCGGGCTGCACCGCAGGCGCTGAACCTCGGGCTGGAGCTGTCGCTGGAGGCGCCCCCGGCGCTGACCGCGCGGCTGGACCGCATGGCGTTTGAGTCTGTGCTGAACAACCTCGTCGACAACGCGCTGCGCTACGTGCCAGTCGGGTACCAGGGCAGCCGCATCGCCGTGACGCTGGAGGCCGGCGTGCGCCTGCTCAGGCTGCGCGTCGCCGATGACGGCCCCGGCATCCCACCCGGCCAGCGCGAAGCGGCCTTCGAGCGCTTCTGGCGCGGCCCGGCCGGCCACGACGCCCCGGGCACCGGCCTGGGCCTGACCATCGTGCGCCAGGCCGCCGCCCGGCTGGGCGGGCGGGTGCGCATCGAGGACGGCCTGGACGGGCGCGGCTGCACCTTCGTCGTCGAGCTGCCAGGCCACGGTTGAGCCGCGCGGGCGAAGGGCCGGCGCGGGATCTTTGGCCGGCCTTGGGGTTGGCTGCGAAGAATGGGTGGCGTCTTCACTCCGACGCTTGTCCATGTTCTTCCGCACCCTCGCCCTCTGCACCACCTTCGTCCTCGCCGCCTGTGGTGGCGGCCACTCCGAATCCAGCCCGGCACCCCAGCTTCAGAAAGCCGCCGACGGCGCCATCGGCAGCGGCCTCGCCGGCGTCGTGCTGGACCACCTGACCGCCACCGGGACCACGCAGGCGCTGGCCGGCCTGCGCCAGGTCGGCAGCACGGCCGGCATCCAGGCCGGCGACACGTTCATGATCGGCTCCACCACCAAGGCCATGACTGCGGCGCTGGCCGGCCGCCTCGTCGAGCGCGGCACCATCGCGTGGTCGACCACGCTGGCCGAAGCCCTGCCGGACCTGGCCGCCGGCATGCTGCCGGCCTACCGTGCGGTCACGCTCGAGCAGCTGCTGGACCACCGCGGCGGGTTGCCGGCCTTCACCAGCGGCACCGATGTCGCGCGCTTCCAGGCCTACCTGCAGACCACGCTGGCCCCGCTGCCCACGACGCTGACCGGCCGCGAGCGCTTCTTTGCCGCCTGGCTGCTGGCGCAGGACCCGCCGCCAGACGCCATGCCGGGCCAGACCTTCCTCTACTCCAACGCCGGCTACGCCCTGGCAGCGCTGATGCTGGAGACGCGCACGGGCCGGAGCTTCCCCGACCTCTTCGAGCAGGAGCTGGCCCAGCCCCTGGGCCTGCAGGTCAGCTGGACCTCGGCGGACGTGAGCTTCAAGGACCGCCCCGTGGGCCACGGTGGCGCCAAAGGCAGGCTCGCCCCGCTGCCCCCCGAGGAGGCCGACGTGTCGCTGTGGCTGGACGTGCTGCGCGCCAGCGGCCAGGGCACGACCCTGGCGCCCGACAGCTACGCCGCCTGGGTGCGCTGGCACCTGCGCGCGCTGCGCGGCGAGCCCACGCCGCTGGCGGGCGCCTATCTGCGGCGCCTGCAGGCGCTGAAGGCAGGCGACTACGCGCTGGGCTGGATCGCCGCCGACATCGACGGCCGCGCTGTGCTGTTCCACAACGGCGCAGACCGCGGCTTCTCAAGCCTGGTCGTCATCGACGCGCAGGGCCGCAGCGCGAGCTTCGGCATCACCAACACCGAGGCCGACGACGGCAGCTGGGCACTGGCGATCCTGAACCAGACGCTGCTCGACATCGAACGCGCCTTGCCTCCGAAATGAAGGTACTCGCCCTGCTCTCCCTTACCGTCGCACTGGCCGCGCAGGCCGCGGCGCCAGAGCTCCCCCGGGTCGAAGTGCAAGGTGAAAGCACGTCCCGGCGCGAGCAACAGACGGTGGCCGACCTGCTGCGGGTGCTGGACGTCTTCGAGCGTGAGCGGACGCTGCACGCGCCGCGCGCCGAGCTGCGCATCCGTGTGCTGCCGCGCCGGGACCTGGCCGACTCGCCCGCTTTGGAACTGCGCCACGGCGGCGTGCGCGAACCCATGGTCCTGGACGCGCTGGGCCGCTTCGCCATCCCGCCCGAGTGGCGCGCGCTGCCGGCCGGCGCCGTCGTGCGCAGCAGGCTGCCCGACGGCCGCCTGGCCTGGACGGTGGACGTGCGCACGCCCGGCCTGCCCGACGACACGCGGCGCCTGGGCGACCTGCGCCTGGAGTGCCGCGCCGACCTCTACGGCGGCGCGCTGGCCCGCGGCATCAAGCCACCGGCCTTCTACGCACTGCGGGCCGTGACGGACCTCTGCATGAGCAGCCAGGTCACGCTCGGCTTCTTCGCCGACCGGCCGGTGTTCGCCGCCCAAGTCAGCGAGGGCGGTCGGCGCACCGAGCTGCCCTACCGCTGGATGCATGGCAGCGAGATGGGTCAGAGCAGCGTGATGTTCGGGCTGGTGGACTGGCCTTTTGCGCTGCGCGACCGCTTCGTCGTGCTGCCGCCGGACAAGTGGACGACCTGGTCCGACGACGCGCTGGTTGAACTGGAGCCGATGACGCCATGAGACACCGCCTGCTGATCGGCCTGTGTGCCGCCCTCACCACCCTCGCCGCCTGCACCACCGTCGGCAACGGCCGCATGCAGACGCTGCAGCCCGCCGAGGCCGGCGAGCTGCTGCACCCCGGCCGCACGACCCGCGCCGAGGCCGAGCGCCTGCTCGGTACCGGCTGCACGCTGCGCTTCGACAGCGGCTGGGCGACGACGCACTACGTCTACCGGGATGGCCTGCCGAGGGCGCTGGATTTCGTGCCCGTCGTGGGCCTGGTCACGTCGGCCATCGCCGCGCGCGAGACCGAGCTGGTACTGCTGTTCGACCCCGACGGGGTGCTGCGCAAGTTCAAGCTGCGGCACAACACTGCTTGACTCGCAACCAAGCTCTGATAGCTCGCGCCATGAGTCACCTCAGAATGAACATAGGCGTCTCAAGAACCGGGGAGCGCCATGCCGATGAACCGTGTGCAGTGCCAGCCGGGGCCTTCGGCGTTCGAGTTCATGGAGCGCTGCGGCACCTACCACCCGTTCGATTTCGCCGTGTCCACCGCCCGCTGCCTGGCGGACGTTTACGCCCGCCTCAACCCTCGACCGCCCGGACCTCACCCGTGTCGCCACGCTGCGCGCGCTGCAACAGACCGATCCACGCGCACCCGGCCCGCAAGTGCCAAGACTGACTGACGCTCACCCGCTCGATCAATCGAGCAAATGGCGACCGAAGAAGCCCACCGTGCGCGCCACCCACAGCGCCGTCGCGGCCGGGCGGTCGAAGCCGGGCGGGTCGCACATCAGCTCGCAGGCCAGCGTGCTGAATTCCTCTCGCGACGGCAGCGGCGCCAGCAGCGCGCCATGCCCAGCGCCCTGCAGGTCGGCCAGCAGCTCGCAGCCCTGGCAGGCGGCGCGCAGCGGGTCGCTGTGAAAGCGCGGCCGCAGCCAGCGATCGTCGCTGGCGGTGATGAGGCCCAGCGGCACGCGCGGGTGGGCCAGCGTCGCCAGGTCGAAGTCGGCCGCCGCCGGCACGCCGGCGACGACGACGGCGATGCGCGGGTCGACGTGGGTCTGCGGCGTGGCGTCGCCGGCGAACTTCCAGTTCAGCACGCGCTGGGCCAGCCAGAGTTTGAAACCATCCAGCGCGCCACCCGTCAGTTTGGTGGCCAGGCCGACACAGGCCGGGAAGTCCTCGGCCAGGTGCTGCTCGCAATGCCTGCGGAACCGCTCGGGCGACCAGGCACCGCCGGCCAGGCTCAGCACCGTGTGCCCGCCTGCCGACATGCCGAAGGCGCCGACGCGATCCAGCCTCAGCCCCGCAAAGCGCGGATCGGCGGCCACGCGGTCGATGGCATGGCTGACCTCGGCAGGCCGGCGCTTCCAGCTGTCAGGGCCGGGGTGACCGTCGTCCTGCCAGTTGTCGCCGCCGTGCAGCGGCAGCACGACGACGAAGCCGGCCTCGACCAGTCCCTGGGCCAGCGCCGTGTGCACCCAGGGCCCGCCACCGGAGCCGTGCGAGATGGCGATGAGGCGGCCGTTGCCCGGCGCGGGTGGTGCGTCGGGCGCCAGCACCAGCGTCAGGTCGCCGCGCACCTCGGGCCTGCCGGCGGCGGCGCTCGGATAGAACAGCGTCACGGCGGCGCCGACGTCGTCAGCAGGCAGGGTCAGCGTACCTAGCGTGGCCGCGTGGGCGCCAAGGCTCAGCGTCAGGCCGGCCAGCAAAGTGCGAAAGAACATGAAAGCTCCTCGGGTGTTGAGAAGCCCTCAGCCTCGGCGCCAGCCACCTCGGCGTCTGGCCGAAAGCCCCGCCTTGCAGGTTTCGGCGCTGTTTTGCCGAAACGGTGGGCCGCCGTTTTCAAGATTCGGCCAGCCGCTGGTGGCGAAATTCGGTCGGCGTGAGCCCGGTGTTGGCCTTGAAGGCACGGTTGAACGGCCCGATCGAGCCGAAGCCGACGTCCAGCGCGATGCTCAGCACCGGCAACTGGCGCTGGGCTGGGTCCGCCAGGCGGCGCTTGGCCTCGGCCAGGCGCAGGCCGTTGACGTAGGCGTTGAAGTTGCGGTGGCCCAGCCCCTGATTGATGACGCGGCGCAGCCGGTACTCGGGCGTGCCGAGCTGCTCGGCCAGGCCGGCCAGGCTCAAGCCTTCCTGCGCGTAGCCGCGCTCCTCGCCCATCAATCGGGCCAGCGCGGCGGCAACAACACGGTCCTGCGCGTCGGACCGATCGGCAGCGGCGTCGGCAACGCGGTTGCCGCAGGCGCCGCCGGGGCGTCTTCCCACAGGCCCTGGGCGCGCGGCGCCAGCAGCCGCCAGGCGATGAAGCCGGTCAGCGCCAGCATCATGCTCACGTCCCCCAGGGCGCCGTTGCTGCTGAGGCTGCCGTCCGGCGAGCGGATACGCAGGCCCACCATGACGAGCGCATAGGCCGCACCGCCCCCCACGACGACGCCGCGCCAGTGACGCCGCCGCTCAACCAGGTCCACCCGCCAGGGCCCGGCCACGGCGGCCAGGCCCAGCAGCGCGAAGCCGATGGGCAGGGCCCGCATCACCACGAAGGCCGGCCACCAGCCCTGCCACTGGCATATGGAGGCACCGTACAGCGCCACGGCGGCCCACAGCCCGCCGTGCCAGGCGCGCAACCGGAAGTCGTCCTCAAAGACGGCTCGGGCGAACAGCCAGAACAGCGCGGCCGAACCCAGCGAGATGCCGATGCCGGGCGACTGCGCCGAGCAGCTCAGCTGGTGCTCGACCCAGGGCGAGGCCGAGAGGGCCTGCACGGCCAGCGACAGCGCCAGCGCGACGCCGACCCGCACGAGGTCGGCATGCCGGGGGTGGCGCCAGTGCGGCAGCAAGGCCGCGACGACCAGGGCCAGCAGCGCGACCAGCGCGCCGCGCAGGGCCGCGTCAATGAGCCCCATGCAGGAGCTGCGACACCCCGAAGGCCACGCCCAGGCCCACGGCCAACCAGGCCACCTGCGCGAAGGTCTCGCGCCAGGCCAGGCGCTGCTGGAGCTGCGGCAGCAGGTCGGCCACGGAGATGTAGATGAAGCTGCTGGAGGCCAGCACCAGCAGGTAGGGCAGCACGCCGTCGAAGCTGCCGATCAGGAAGTAGCCCAGCACGCCGCCCACCACCGAGGCCATGCCGGAAATGGCGTTGAACAGCAGCGCCTTGGTGCGGGACAGGCCGGCGTTCAGCAGCACGATGTAGTCGCCCACCTCCTGCGGGATCTCGTGGGCCACGATGGCCAGCGCGGTGGCAAAGCCCAGCCGCGTGTCGGCCAGGAAGGCCGCCGCGATGATCGCGCCATCGCAGAAGTTGTGGATGCTGTCACCCACCAGCACAGTCAGCCCACCGCGGCCGGCCTGCTCGGCGTCGAAGTGGTGATGGTGGTGGTGGCCGTCGCCCTCGTGGTGGTGGACGTGGCGGTACAGCTCCACCTTTTCCAGCAGCCAGAAGAACAGCAGCCCGCCCAGCAGCACGGCGAACAGCGTCTGCGGCTGGGCCGTCCGGCTCTCGAAGGCCTCGGGCAGCACGTTCAGCAGCGAGGTGCCCAGCAGGATGCCAGCCGACAGGCTGACCAGGCTCTTGACGAGGCGGGTCAGCACGCCGACGGTCAGGCTCGCGGCGACGAGCACCGACAGCAGCCCGCCCGCGAAGGTGGCGAGCACGATGTAGAGAAGGGTCATCGGCGCATTGTCTCTGCGCGGTCAGACGACCCCGTTCTTGCGGAACCAAGCCAGGCACCGGGCCCAGCCGTCGTCGGCCGCGGCCTTGCGGTAGCTGGGGCGGTAGTCGGCGAAGAAGGCGTGCGGCGTGTCCGGGTAGACGACGATCTCGCACCGGCTGTTGCCGGCGGCCTTCAGGGCGCCTTCCAGCTGGGTCAGCGTGTCGACGGGGATGCCGCCGTCCGCCGCGCCGTACAGGCCCAGCACCGGTGCCTTGATGCGGGCAGCGCGGTCGATGACGGTGGAGTCGCCCGCGTGATAGCTGCGCGCTACCGGGCCATACCAGGCCACGGCTGCGCTCAGCTTCGGGTTGTGAGCGGCGTACGACCAGGTCGTGCGCCCGCCCCAGCAGAAGCCCGTGATGGCCAGCCGCGCGGTGTCGCCACCATGGGCAGCGGCCCAGGCGACGGTAGCGTCCAGGTCGCCGTTGACCTGTGCGTCGGACGCCTTGCCGACGACCTCGCTGATGAGCTTGGGGATGTCCGTGTAGGCGCCCGCGTTGCCGTGGCGCGCGAACAGCTCGGGTGCGATGGCCAGGTAGCCCTGCCGGGCCAGTCGCCGGCAGACGTCGGCGATGTGCTCGTGCACGCCGAAGATCTCGCAGGCCACCAGCACGACGGGCAGGTTCTTCCCGCCCGCGGGGGCCGCGCGGTAGGCGGGCATCTGAAAGTCCCCCACGGCGATGCTGACCGAGCCGGCCTCCAGGCCTGCGCCGTCGGTCGTGATGGTCTGCGCCGTGACCGGCAGGACGGCGGCGGCAAAGCCGCTGCCCACCGCCGTCTGCACGAAGCCGCGGCGGCTGAAGTCGCGGCTGGGTGTCAGGCTGTCGATCTCGTCTTTCAACATGGAAGCTCCGGGTCGGGCGGTTACGAAGGGGCGTCAAATTTTGCCCTGACAATCCTCGCCCATGACGACGCGCCCCGACCTTGCCGGCCAGCCCTGGGCCTCCATCGACATCGGCTCCAACAGCTTTCGGCTGGAGCTGGCCCGCCTCGGCGGCGAACGCTACCAACGCGTCAGTTACATCAAGGAGAGCGTGCGCCTGGGCGCCGGCCTGGATGCGCAGGGCATGCTGACCGAAGACGCGATGCAGCGCGGGCTGAATTGCCTGAAGGGCTTCGGCGAGCAACTGGTCGGCATCCCGGCCGAGCGCATCCGCGCCGTGGCGACACAGACGCTGCGCGAGGCGCGTAACCGCAACGCCTTCCTGGCCCGCGCGCAGGCTGTGCTGGGCCACCCGGTGGAAGTCATCTCGGGCCGCGAGGAGGCTCGGCTGATCTTTGCCGGCGTCGCCCGCCTGCAGCCCTCCAGCAAGCCCCGCCTGGTCATCGACATCGGCGGCCGCTCCACCGAGATGATCCTGGGCAGTGGCCGCAAGCCGCTGCTGGCCGAGTCCTTCGGCGTGGGCAGCGTGGGCCTGTCCATGCGCTTCTTCGCCGACGGCGTCTACACGGCCGAAGCCTTCCGCGCCGCCCAGGTGGCCGCCGGCGCCGAGCTGGAGGAGGCGCTGACGCTGTTCCGCCCCGAGCTGTGGCAAGAAGCGCTGGGTTCGTCGGGCACCGTGGGCGCCGTGTCGCAGATCCTGGCCGCCGCCGGCCAGACCGATGGCCGCATCACGCCGGACGCGCTGCGCTGGTGCATCGCCCGCTGCCTGGAAGCCGGCTCGCAGGACAAACTGCAGCTGCCCGGCCTGAAAGACGACCGCCGCCCCGTCGTCGCCGGCGGGCTGTGCATCCTGTACACGCTGCTGACGCAGTTCGGCATCGCCGAGTTGCTGCCCACCAAGGGCGCGCTGCGCCAGGGCGTCATCTTCGACCTGGCCGAGCGACTGCAACCCAGCGGCGCGCGCGACCCACGCGCCGCCTCGGTCATCGAGCTGCAGGAGCGCTTCGGCGTCGACAAGGCGCAGGCCGAGCGCGTCGCTGCGCAGGCCGAGCGCCTGTACCGCCAGCTGGCACCCAAGCCAGCGCCTGAGCTGCTGCGCGAGCTGCGCTGGGCCGCAGCCCTGCATGAGATGGGCATGCTGGTGTCCCACCACGACCACCACCGCCACAGCGCCTACGTGATCGCCCATGTCGACGCGGCCGGCTTCTCCACCAGCCAACTGCAGCGCATCGCCACCCTCGCGCTGGGCCAGCGCGGCGGCGTGCGCAAGCTGGAGTCCCAGCTGGCCGACGGCCAGTTGCTGGACCAGCTCATCGCGCTGCGCTTGGCCGTCATCCTGTGCCATGCACGCACGCCGGTGGCGGCAGGCGCCCCCAAGCTGACGCGGGATGGCAAGCTGCTGACGCTGCGCTGCCCCAGGAACTGGTCCAGCGAGCATGCACGCACGCGCTTCCTGCTGAAGGAAGAGGCCGAGGCCTGGGCGCGCAGCGGCGTGATGCAGCTGGCCGTGGCGTAACGGCCCCCGGCAGCGGCCCTGCTGTCACGGCCTGACAGCGAGGCTCGCGAGGATGAGCTTCCCATCCCCAGCGAGGCCCTCATGCTCAAGACCTACACCGGCAGCTGCCACTGCCAAGCCGTGCGCTTCGAAGTCGACCTGGACCTTGCCGCCGGCACCGGCCGCTGCAACTGCTCCATGTGCTTCAAGACGCGCAACTGGAGTGCCAGCACCCAACCCGAGCATTTCCGGCTGCTGACCCCGGAAGATGCGCTGAGCGACTACAGCTTCAACACGAACAGCATCCACAACCTGTTCTGCAAGACCTGCGGCGTGCGCGCCTTCGGCCGCGGCCACATCGAGGAGATGGGCGGCCCCTTCGTGTCGGTCAAGGTGAACTGCCTGGACAACGCGACGCCGGATGAGCTGATCGCCGCGCCAGTGACGTACTTCGATGGCCTGCACAACAACTGGTGGCACACGCCGGAAGAGACGCGGCATCTCTGAGCCCCACCTCCGGAGGTTCAGGGCCGAGCGCCAGGCGACTCCCGGGCCGGCCCGCCCAGCGGGGCATCAAAGTGCGTCCGGCCCCTGCACCGCGTGCAGCGTCACCTCGGGCTCGCCGTCGCGCTGGCGCCAGCGCAGCCACCAGACAGCGCCCTTCTTGACGGCCCACTCCTGATCGACGCCCGCCAGAAGATGCGCCACCAGCAGCCCCAGCGTGGGCTGGTGGCCGCAGATCAGCACCGGCTCACTGGCCTTGGGCCAGCGCGAGGCCTCCATAAGGGCGCCAATGGCCGCGTCGGGTGCGAGCGTCGGCACGATGCGCACCTCGCGCCCCAGCGCGTCGGCCGTTTGGCGGCAGCGCAGCGCCGGGCTGACCAGCACACGCGTCGACGCCGCCAGCCGGTGGTTGAGCCAGGCCGCCATGCGCCGTGCCTGGCGCTCGCCCTTGGGTGTCAGCGCGCGCTGAAGGTCGTCCTGGCCCTCAGCGGCGATCTCGGCTTCGGCGTGGCGCCAGAGGATGAGATCCATGCCGGGCTCTTTCACTCGGAGTAGCGTCGCATCAGCGCCTGCTGCGCGCTGATGCCGTTGTCGCCGATGCGCACCGACCGGCCGTCCGGGCCCAGCTGCCAGGCGTCCATCGTGTCGTGCAGATAGGGTTGCAGGGCCTCGTCGATGACGCGCTGGCGCAGCCGCGCGTCCAGCACGGGCCAGGCCACTTCGATGCGACGGAACATGTTGCGGCTCATCCAGTCGGCGCTGGACAGGAACAGCGCCTCGCCGGGCTCGCCATCCGTGGCCTCGGCCCAGCGGAAGTAGCAGACCCGCGAATGCTCCAGGAAGCGGCCGACGACGGAGCGCACGACGATGTTGTCGCTGACGCCCGGCAGGCCCGGCGGCAGCATGCAGGCGCCGCGCACGATGAGGTCCACCTTGGCGCCGGCCTGGGCCGTGCGCAGCAGACCATGGATGAGTTCGGCATCGGTCAGCGCGTTGATCTTGACGACCACGCGCGCCGACTTGTAGCCGGCCAGTGCGGCCTTCTCCACCTGGGCCAGCAGCTCCAGCATGCGGCTGTGCATGTTGAAGGGCGCCAGCAACATGCGCCGCGCCGCCTTGAACTTGCCCAGCGACGCCAGTTGGCGGAACACCGAGTCGGCATCCGCCGTCAGGTCGGCGTCGGCCGTGAGCAGGCCCAGGTCGGTGTAGAGCCGCGCCGTCTTGGGGTTGTAGTTGCCGGTGGAGATGTGGCCGTAGCGGCGCAGCTTGCTGCCCTCGCGACGCATGATGAGCAGCAGCTTGGCGTGTGTCTTGTAGCCCACGATGCCGTACACCACCTGAGCGCCCACCGCCTCCAGCCGCTCGGCCCAGTTGATGTTGGCTTCCTCGTCGAAACGCGCCTTCAGCTCCACGACGGCCATGACCTCCTTGCCGCGCCGCGCCGCCTCGATCAGCAGGTCCATCAGCTCCGACTTGGCACCGGTGCGGTAAATGGTCTGCTTGATGGCCAGCACGTCGGGGTCGGCCACGGCCTCGCGCAGCATCTGCACGACCGGCTCGAAGCTCTCGAACGGGTGGTGCAGCAGCACATCGCCCTTCTTCAGCCGCTCGAAGATGGACTTGTGGCGCGGCAGGCGACCAGTCGGCCAGGCCGGCTCGAAGGGCTTGAAGCGCAGGTCCGGCGCATCGGTCTGGTCGATCAGCTCGTTCAGCCGCACGAGGTTGACCGGGCCGTTGACGCGGTACAGCGCCGCGCTGGGCAGGCCGAACTGCTCCAGCAGAAACTCCGACAGTTCCGCCGGGCAGGTGTTGACGACCTCCAGCCGCACCGCGCGGCCGAAATGGCGCGTCGTCAGGCCCGAACGCAGCGCGTGGCGCAGGTTGGCGATCTCCTCCTCGTCCACCTCCAGGTCGGAGTCGCGCGTGACGCGGAACTGCGAGAAGGCCTCGACCTTGCGCCCGGGGAAGAGATCCTCCAGGTGGGCGCGGATGACGCTGGTCAGCAGCACGAAGGCCTGGCGCCCGTCGGACAGGTTGGCCGGCAGCTTGATGACGCGCGGCAGCACGCGCGGCACCTTGACGATGGCGATGCGGTTGTCACGGCCAAAGGCATCCTTGCCCGACAGCCGCGCGATGAAGTGCAGCGACTTGTTGGCCACCTGCGGGAAGGGGTGCGCCGGGTCCAGCCCCACCGGCATCAGCAGCGGCTTGACCTCGCGTTCGAAGTACTTGCCCACCCAGCGCCGCTGCGGCTCGTCGCGGTCCGCATGGTTGAGCACGACGATGCGCTGCTTCAGCAGCAGCGGCGTCAACTGCTCGTTGAAGACGTGGTATTGCTCATCGATCAAGGTGTGCGCGGCGCGGCCCACGCGCTCGACGTCCTGGCCCGTCACGCTGCTGAGCGGGTCGCGCGCCGCGTCCAGCATGTCGGCGAATCTCACCTCGAAGAACTCATCCAGGTTGCTCGACACGATGCACACGTAGCGCAGCCGCTCCAGCAGCGGCACGTCCTCGCGCCGGGCCTGGGCCAGCACGCGGCGGTTGAATTCAAGAATGGCTTGTTCGCGGTTGAGCAGCTTCAACGGGGTCGGGGCGGTCATGGCGAAAAGTGTATGAAGCTTCTGTGACAAACCCTTGAAAACACCCCCGGGATAATCCGGGCCATGCATTTGATGATTCCCCATGCCAGTGCGCTGGACGAAGCCGCGCGGCATGCGTTCTCCAGCCTGGCTCTGCCCAACCTGTCTGCGCTGCTGGCCCGGCTGAGCCCGGCCGAGACCTGGGGCGGCGACGAGTTCTCGCCCCAGCCCCCCCATCATCTCGCGCTCGCTGCGCTGCGCGGCCAGGCCGAGCCCAGCGCCGCTGCGTGGGGCGTGAACGCCGGGCCCGAGCTGGCCTGGGCGCTGATGAGCCCGGTGCACCTGGCCGTGGGCACCGACGGCGTGGACGTGCTGCCACCGGCGGCGCTGCGCCTGTCCGAGTCCGACGCGGCGCGCTTCGCCGCCCTGCTGCACGAGCTGTGGCCGCAAGATCAGGGCTGGCAATGGCGGCTGCTGGACGCCACCCGCTGGGCCATTGGCCACGCCAGCTCGCTGGACGGCTTGCAGGCCGCCAGCATCGAGCGCGCGGCCGGCCGGCCCATCGAACCCTGGCTGCCCCAGAGCCGCCTGCTGCGCCGCTGGCAGAACGAGGCGCAGATGATGTTGCACGAGCATCCGCTGAACGTCGAACGCGAGTCGCGCGGCGAGCATGCGGTCAACTCGGTGTGGATAGGCGACATCGGCCGCAGCAACGGCCGGCCGGCCGACGTGTCGGTCGACGCGCGCCTGACGGAGCCGCTGCTGAACGGCGACCTCGCCGCCTGGGCTGAGGCCTGGCAGCGCCTGGACGCCGGCCCGCTGGCCGGCGAGTTGACCAGCCTGACGCTGTGCGGCGACCGCTTCGCGCGCCGTTTCACAAGTCAACCGCTGTCGCTGATAGAAAGGCTGAAGCGCCGCTGGCAGACGCCCGACGTGACAGCCACGCTGGAGGCCTTGTGAATTCACCCCGGCTGATCGAACGCGACGTCCCGCCGCGCACCGCCTGGGCGCTGGAGCAGGCCGGCGTCGCGCCGCTGCTGGCCCGCCTGCTGGCCTCACGCGGCGTGCGCGAAGCGGCCGAGCTGGACGAGAGTCTCACCCAGCTGCTGCCGCCCACCGGGCTAAAAGGCCTGGCCGAGGCCGGCCGTCTGCTCGCTGACGCCATCCAGCATGGCGAGCGTATGGTCATCGTGGCCGACTACGACTGCGACGGCGCCACCGCCTGCGCCGTCATGCTGCGCGGGCTGCAGCTGTTAGGCGCCCAGCCGAGCCAGGTCGGCTACGTGGTGCCAGACCGCGCCGTGCACGGCTATGGCCTGACGCCCGCCATCGTGGACCTGGCGCTGGCGCAGCAGCCGGCCCTGCTCGTGACGGTGGACAACGGCATTGCCAGCCTGGCCGGCGTGGCGCACGCACGCGCCCTGGGCCTGAAGGTGCTGGTGACCGATCACCACCTGCCAGCCTTGGTGGACGACACCATCGTCGTCCCCGAGGCCTCGGCCATCGTCAACCCCAACCAGCCCGGCTGCACGTTTGCAAGCAAGTCGCTGGCCGGCGTGGGCGTGGCCTTCTACGTGCTGATGGGCTTGCGCGCGGAGCTGCGCTCGCGCGGGGTTTACGGCCCCCCAGGGCTGGGCCAAGCCCAGCCCGCCCCCCATGGGGGTGGCGGGAGCTCGGGGCGGCCCGGCGCTCCCTTCACCGAGGCGCCGCGGCTAGACGGCCTGCTGGACCTGGTGGCGCTCGGCACCGTTGCCGACGTCGTCAAGCTCGATGCCAACAACCGCCGCCTGGTGGCGCAAGGCCTGAAGCGCATGCGCTCGGGCCGCGCCCAGCCGGGCGTGATGGCGCTGTTCAGCGCCGCCAAGCGCGACGCGAGCAAGGCCCAGGGCTTCGACCTCGGCTTCGCGCTGGGCCCGCGCATCAACGCGGCCGGCCGGCTGGCGGACATGACGCTGGGCATCGAATGCCTGACGACGGATGACCCCGAGCGCGCGCTGGCACTGGCCACCCAGCTGGACGCCATCAACCGCGAGCGCCGCGAGATCGAGGGCGGCATGCGCGAGATGGCCGAAGCGCGGCTGGACGGCTTGATCGAAGCCCTGTCCGGCGCGCTGCCGCCGGCCGTGGCGTTGTTCGACGCGGACTTCCACGAGGGCGTGGTCGGCATCGTCGCCTCGCGCATCAAGGATCGCGTGCACCGCCCCACCTTCGTGTTCGCCCGCGGGGCGGACGGACACCTCAAGGGCTCGGGCCGCTCCATCCCAGGCTTTCACCTGCGCGACGCGCTGGACCTGGTCAGCAAGCGCGAGCCCGACCTGCTGACCAAGTTCGGCGGCCATGCGATGGCCGCGGGCGCGACGCTGGCCGTGGCCGACATCAACCGGTTTGCGCTGGCCTTCGCCCGCGTGGCCGAGGAATGGCTGAGCGAGCAGGACCTGACCCGCACGCTGCGCCACGACGGCGCGCTGCCGGTGGACGCCGCCACGCCGACCACCGCGCGGCTTCTGGACGCCCAGGTCTGGGGCCAGGGCTTCGAAGCCCCGCTGTTCTGCGACCGCTTCGAGGTGATCTCGCAGCGCCTGGTGGGCGAGAAGCACCTGAAGCTGCGCCTGCGACGGGACGGCAAGCTCATCGACGCGATCTGGTTCAACCACATCGACATGCTGCCCGAGCGTGCGACGCTGGCCTACCGCCTCAGCTTGGACGAATGGCAGGGCCAGCAGCGCGTGCAATACGTAGTGGAAGCAGCCCAGGCGTGACGGAGTTGGCAGCCGGCCGAGCCCCCGCGGTCAGCGTCACCGCGCTGTCACGGGGTCTTTCAAGAATTCGCGCCGGCAGCAGGTCCGGATGTCTCGGGCCAGCGCGCCAGCCGGAGCCCTCCCGATGCGCGACCACGCGCCCGACCCCCTTGCCGACGCGCTGCATCGCCTCATCGATCAGCGCAGCTTTGACATTCATTACCAGCCGCTGGTCGCCATCGACCGTGGCGAGATCTACGGCTTCGAGGCACTGACCCGCGCGCCGGCCGACGGGCCACTGCACTCGCCGCTGGTGCTGTTCGAGGCTGCCGCCCGCCTGGGTCGCCTCGTCGAGCTGGAGCACCTCATCATTCGGCGGGCGCTGCAGCGCTTCAAGGCCCTGGGCCTGCCGGGCCAGCTATTCCTCAACGTCACAGCCGACACGCTGCTGGGCGCTCGCGAGCACGTGAATCTGCTGGCCGCCGAGCTGGGCGAACTCGGGCTGCCGACCTCGCGCGTCGTCATCGAACTGACCGAGACCCGCCCCATCGAGGACCTGGCCCGGCTCGACGACGCCGTTCAGGCGCTGCGCGAGCGCGGGTTCCGCGTCGCGCTGGATGACCTGGGCGAAGGCTTTGCCAGCCTGCGCCGCTGGATGGAGATGCGGCCCGACTTCGTCAAGATCGACCGCCACTTCATCGACGGCATCGCCCAGGAGCCGCTGAAGCAGCAGTTCGTGCGCTCCATCGTCGAGATGGCCGCGACCAGCGGCTGCGAGGTCGTTGCCGAAGGCCTGGAGCAGGAGCCCGACCTCGCCGTGCTGCGCCGCCTGGGCCTGACGATCTGCCAGGGCTATCTGTTCGCCCGCCCCAGCGCGACACCGCGCACCAGTCTGAGCGCGCAATGGAGCGGGCGGCTGGCAGCCGACGCCCAGCCGCGGCTGCTGCAGAACGACCTGGCGCTGCCGCTGAACCAGGGGGCCATCACCAGCGCCGCCCAGTTGGCGCGACGCGGCGTGACCGTGACGCCCGAGACTCACTGCCGCAGCATCGTGGATCTCTTCCACCGCGACGACCAGTTGCTGGCCGTACCTGTGCTGGACCCTCAGCAACGCCCCATCGGCCTGCTGCGCTCGCTGCACGTGCTCAAGCGCAGCACCGAGCGCTACTTCATGGACATCTTCGACAAGCGCAGCTGCGTCGAGCTGATGGACCCGCACCCGCTGGTGTTCGACGTGGCGACGCCGCTGCGCGCGATGAGCGACGCAATGGCCAACCTCGACGAGCGGCTGCTGACCGACGGCTTCGTCGTCACGCGCGACGGCGCCTACTACGGCTCGGGCCGCAGCTCCGACCTGCTCAAAGCCGTGTCGGACCTGCAGGTGCATGCGGCGCGCTACGCCAACCCACTGACCCTGCTGCCCGGCAACGTGCCCATCGACAACCACCTGGACCGCCTCATCGAAGCCGGCGAGACCTTTGCCGCGGTGGTCTGGGACATCGACCACTTCAAGCCCTTCAACGACGTCTACGGTTACCGCATCGGCGACGACATCATCCGCCTCGCAGCCCGGGCGCTGACCCAGGCGGCAGACCCGCAGCTGGATTTCGTCGGGCACGTCGGCGGGGACGACTTCGTCATGGTGCTGGGCAGCGCCGACTGGGAAGACCGGCTCTCGCGCGTGTGCGAGGCCTTCGACAGCGGTGTGCGCAGCTTCTTCTCAGCCGAGCACCTGGCCGCCGGCGGCTATGTGACGCTGAACCGGCAGAACCAGCCCAGCTTCCACCCGCTGCCCACCATCTCGGCCGGTGCCGTCGTCCACCTGCCGGGCAGCTTCGACAGCGCCCGTGCGCTGAGCGCCGCGCTGGCCGAGCCCAAGCGCGTGGCCAATGGCCGCGCCGGCGGCAGCCGCTTCTTCGTCGACCGCCGCACGCCGCAGCGCACGCTGCGCGCGGCCTGAGCCCCCATGAATCCGCTCAAACTGACCGAACACTGGAGCCTGCGCACGCGGCTCACCCTGGTCACCGTGCTGGCCCTGCTGCTGGGTGTCATCCCCAGCACCCTGCTGCTGCGCGGCTATGGCGAGGACCTCGCCACCGTCTCGGGCGAACACCACGCGCTGCCGGCCAACCGCGCCTGGCAGGCGGTGCTGGCAGGCCTGCAGCAACAGCGGGGCCTGGGGGCAGAAGCACTGTCCACCCAGCCCGCGGTCAAGCCCCAGGCCATCGCCGCCGCGGCCGCCGTGCAGGCGGCCCTGGGCGAGCTGGACAGAGCCCTGGGCGACAGCCACCTGCCCGGGGAGCTGGTGAGCCAGCAGCGCGAGCGTGTCGCTGCACTGCGCGCCCGCCACGCCGAGCTGGCCAAGGCACTGGAACAGGGCCCGCTGGACGCGCCCCGACTGCTGGCCGCGCAAGGGCTGCTTGCCGAGTCTGCCTTCGAGGCAATTGCCGAGCTGAACGCTGGCTCCGGCCTGCTTTTGGACCCGGAAGCCGCGTCATATTTCGCCATCATTGCCGGCCTGCAGGCCGCGCCGCGCGTACAGGACGCCCTCTCCGAGCTGGGTGCCATCGCCCGCTCCGCCGCGGTGGACGACCTGGCCAGCGTCTCGGCTGCCCACACCCGCTACCGCGAGCAAGCCGGCCAAATGCAGCTGCATCTGCGCCTGGCGCTGCAAGCCTCTGACGCCACGCTGAGCGCCCGCCTGACTCCGCTGCTGACCAGCGCCAAGGCGCAGCGCCAGCAAGTCGACGACACCCTGGCCGCCGCCGCCAAGGATGTCAATTTCCCGCTCGAACAGCTCGCCACCCGCCTGCAGGAGGCGGGCGACCTGCAAGCCCGGCTGAGCGCCCAGGTGATGGAGGCGCTGGACGCGGGCCTGTCGGCACGCGCCGAGCATTCCGCCACCCGGCGCAACGCGTTGATGTTCCTGCTGCCCACGGCGCTGGCGCTGATGCTGATGCTGATGGTGCGCTCCATCCGCCAATTGCTGATCCCAGTACGGCAGATGGTGGAAGTGACCGAGCGCATCGCCGCCGGCGACCTGTCGCAGCCCGTGCCCCAGGGCAGACGTGATGAGCTCGGCCGCGTGCTCACCGCCCTGGCCGACATGCAGAGGCGCCTGCGCCAGTTGGTGGAGCGCATCCACCACGACGCAGGCAACATCCGCACCGCAGCCCAGGAGATCGCGGTCGGCAACCAGGACCTGGCCCAGCGCACCGAGCAGGCTGCCGCCCGACTGGAGCAGACGGCGTCCAACGTCCAGGCGCTGACGGCCGCCGTCCAGCACAGCAGACAGGCGGCCCAGGACGCGCAAGGCCTGGCCCACTCGGCCGCCGATGTCGCCGCCGACGGCGGCCGGGTCGTCGACGCGGTGGAGGTCACGATGCAGGGCATCCACGACGCCAGCCGACGCATCGCCGACATCACCGGACTGATCGACGGCATCGCCTTCCAGACCAACATCCTCGCGCTGAACGCGGCTGTCGAGGCCGCCCGGGCCGGCGAGCAGGGTCGCGGCTTCGCGGTCGTCGCGGCCGAGGTGCGCTCGCTGGCCCAGCGCAGCGCTACCGCCGCCAGGGAGATCAAGACCCTGATCGCCCAGTCGGTCGAGCGGGTCGAAGCCGGCAGCGCCCAGGCGCGGGCGGCGGGCGCCTCGGTACAGGCCATCCTGGGCAAGGTCGGCGACATGGGCGATCTCATCCACGCCATGGCGGAGCAGACCCGCGCCGAGGCCCGGCAGACCACCGAGGTCGGTGACGCGGTGCGCGAGATCGACGCGATGACCCAGCAGAACGCCGCCCTCGTGGAAGAGGCCGCCGCCTCGGCCGAGAGCCTGCGTACCCAGGCCCAGGGCATGGATGAAACCGTGAACGCCTTCCGCCTCTGACCCGGGCTGCGAGAATCGGGGCGTGAACTCCGATCCCACGCTCAACGCCGATCTGCACTGTCATTCCGTGATCTCGGACGGCACGCTGACGCCCGAAGCGCTGGCCGAACGCGCCAAGGCCGGCGGCGTGGCGCTGTGGTCGCTGACCGACCATGACGAGATCGGTGGCCAGGGCCGGGCCATCGCGGCGGCCAAGGCCGTCGGCCTACCCTACCTGACCGGCACCGAGATCTCGGTGACCTTCGCCGGCCGGGTCGTGCACATCGTGGGCCTGGGCTTCGACCACGAGGCTCGGGAACTCGCCGACGGCCTGCGCGCCACACGCGGCGGCCGCGAGGCGCGCGCCCGCGAGATGGCGGCCGGCCTGGACCAGGTCGGCATCCCCGGCGCCTTCGAGGGTGCACTGAAGTACGTCGGAAACCCGGACCTGATCTCACGCACCCACTTCGCGCGATTTCTCGTCGACGCGGGCCACTGCAGCGACATCCCCGAGGTGTTCCGCCGCTTCCTGACGGAAGGCAAGCCGGGGTTCGTGCCCCACAAGTGGGCGGCGCTGCGCGACGCGGTGGGCTGGATCACGCGCGCCGGGGGCATCGCCGTCATCGCCCACCCGGGCCGCTACGACTTCACACCCACCGAGGAATACGCCCTCATCACCGAGTTCATGGCCCACGGCGGGCGCGGCATCGAGGTCGTCACCGGCAGCCACACGACGGCCGAGTTCCAGCAGTACGCCGACACGGCCGTCGAGTTCGGCCTGCTGGCCTCGCGCGGCTCGGATTTCCACAGCCCCGACGAGAGCCGCATCGATCTGGGCTCGTTGCCGCCGCTGCCGGCCCGCCTCACGCCGGTGTGGGAGGCGCTGTCCGACCGGATCCACGCCTGAACCATGGCCCAGCTCTTCGAAGTCCACCCCGACAACCCGCAGCCGCGCTTCCTGCGCCAGGCGGCGCAGATGCTGCAGGCCGGGGGCATCGGCGCCATCCCGACCGACTCCAGCTACGCCTTTGTCTGCCGCCTGGACGACAAGGCCGCCGCCGAGGCGCTGCGCCGCGTGCGCGGCGTGGACGACAAGCACCACCTGACGCTGCTGTGCCGCGACCTGTCGGAGCTGGCCAACTACGCGATGGTGGACAACCGCCAGTACCGCCTGCTCAAACTGGCCACGCCCGGCGCCTACACCTTCATCCTGCCAGCGACCAAGGAAGTGCCGCGCCGGCTGTCGCACCCCAGCCGCCGCACCATCGGCCTGCGCGTGCCCGACCACCGCGTCACGCAGGACCTGCTGGCGCTGTTCGGCGAGCCGCTGCTGTCCACCACGCTGATCCCGCCCGGCGAGACCGAGCCCATGAACGACGCCGCCGATGTCTGCGCCCGGCTGGACCGCCAGCTGCAGTTCGTGCTGGACGCTGGCGCCTGCCCGGCCCAACCCACCACCGTGCTGGACCTCAGCCAGGGCGACGAGCCCGTGCTGGTGCGCCAGGGTCGCGGAGACCTGGCCCGGCTGGGGCTTCAGCTGGACTGACAGTCATTCGGGCCGCTCGCCGGGCCGCCCGAAGCCGGCCCGCCTGAAGCTCCTTGCGGCGCAATGCCGCAAGGAGCTTCGTCCCCCAGGGGGACCGACCGGACTTGCCCGCGTTCAGCGCGCAGGGCCGGACGAGAGGCCGCGTCGCGACCGCAGCTCATCCACCGTTCTTGCAGTTCATCCGGCGCGGCTGGCGCTTGATCGCAGGCGCCTGGAAGCGAGTGGGCGCATTGCCGAAACTGACTCCATCGAACAAGCAATCACGCGGTTCGACACCCACCCAACGGAGTCCATCATGAGCCTGCAAACCACCCTCTTCACCGCCGCCGCAGCGGTTGCCGCCCTGGTCTTCTCGGTCGCCGCGCAAGCCGCCCCGCAAGCCACCGTCAAGCTCGAACGCGTCGTCATCACCGGCAAGGCCATCCGCGACGTCGAGCAGTTGCCCCGGGTCGTCGTGACCGGCTATGCCCAGCGCGAGGTTGCCCAGCTGCCGCGCGTCGTCGTCACCGGCTACAGCCAGGCCACGCTGCTGCGCAACACCACGCTGGCCGC
>JACPYV010000020.1 GCA_016195825.1 Burkholderiales bacterium
CAAGAACAGGCCAGCATCCTGTCGGCACTCACCGTCAAAAAGCCAACCCTCGACGCTCAGTTGACCCTCTTGTAGTGGAGCGTTTGACGCGCGCCCCTATAGGAATCAACGGCTTAGCTTGTTAACTGTCGAACTCGGGCGGCCTTGATTGCTGCGCGGCGTGAAGCGCATCCAGAAGGCTGCGCCCCGCAATGCACCGCTGCCGAGCTTGAGCACATGGATGTGGATCGTCGTGGTGATCGCCCGCGTGGCCCAGCGGTGTCTGCACGATCCGGATGCCGCCGCCGGTCTGCGACTGTTGGGTCGCGAGGCAGTGACGAAGGGTGCCAGGCCTGCGTGCGGCAGGCGCCGGGCCAATCTGAGCCGCCCTGGTGAATCCGCGCGGGCGTAGCTGGGCAGTGAAACTTAATTGCCTTATCTACTGCCCCTGACGCCAGCGTCCGGTGGGCGGGTCAGTCCAACAGGATTACTCTCCGCTGCCCTGCGTAGCTAGTAACCTATCCATGCCTTCATGGCTTACTGCGGTTGCGCCGCTTGCGAAATAGCAGATCGTTGTTGTTGCCCGCCAATGACAATATCAAAGCGCCAAACAGAAACATCGACATGGGTGGTAACTCCGGGACCGGACTTGCGGTGTTGCCAAAGCCAGCGCTCAACACGATTTTATACTTTGAATAATCGGCGAACGATGAGTCGACGGAGAAAATCGGGTCCAGATACGAATAGGCGCGCGAATAATTGGCAGTCAATCCGTTGGCTTGCTGCGCATAGCTATGGGCAGTCATGGATACGTTGAATGTCGTGCCGACCAGGACGGCGCGCGAAAAGCTGTACGTTCCGCCTTCTTGACGATGGCAGGTATTCAACGTTGCAGAGCAGCCCGTGTTGCCAACAACGAGCACGCTCTTGTTAAGGCTCACCGTTTGAAACGTTGTCGTTGGTGATGTGATGGATAGGACTAAGTCGGCAGTTGCAGAAGAGCCGTTGATGAGCGTCCGCCCCGCATCGAGGGCGTATTCACCGTTGATGCTGATTGGAACAATCGAACTGGCTGCGACAGGCTCCGTGGCTACGACCATGAAGCTGTAGAAAATTGATGAAGTAACCTCGCCATACTGCTGGCCTGGCGTCGTTGCGGTTCCTACGGCGGCGCGAGCGGTAACGCTCGGTGCGGGGCCAAAATCAAGCGCGCCGTAGGTGAAGCCCGGGGATTGCGGGAAAGTTACGCTGTTGGGAGCGCTGTAAACTTTATAGCCGCCTGGAATGGAATAAATATATCCACTGCCTGGGGCGGGGACTGCCGCGCAAGGGTTGGGTCCGCAAAAGGTAACGGCCTGTGCTGGCGTGCCAAAAATTGAAATGGCTAGGCCGGCTAAGACTTGAACTCCTGCGATGTGCCTTTTTCTGCCCTTAATATTTTTAACTGCGAAGCTCAGTAGATTCCGCGGCTTGGAATTGATATTCATCGATTTCCCCCGAAAAACAAGAATCTGTCGCTTCTAATCGCAGCGCACACGCATCGTGTTGCTACAAATCGCTGGTGATCTAGGTCCAGCGCCGTCAGCGAATCGTTGACACCGAATTCATGCTTAAACCGGCTCTTCTTGCTGGCACTGTGCCAGCTCGGTCAGCGCCGTACAAGACCTGCCAATACCGCCATCGCGCGACACCTGAACCTGCCCGTAGGTAGCGCCGGCCTGCGCAACGCCGTTGGCCTCATTGCCATTGCGCGACCAGGCGTGCCAACACATCGGCGGTCTGCCGGGCTTCCGCTTCCAGGCTCAGCCCCAGTCGCTGTGCCGCCTCACGCAGCCGTGCTGCCGGGTCGCTGAGATCCAGCGCCGCTGCCCCGTTCTGCTTGGACAGCTTGTGCCCGTCCGCCGCCAGCACCAGCGGCGTGTGCAGGTAGCGCGGCGTGGGCAGGCCCAGGGCCCGCTGAAGTGCGATCTGGCGGGGTGTGTTGTCGGCGAGGTCTTCGCCGCGGACGACGTCGGTGATGCCTTGTTCGGCATCGTCGACGACGACGGCGAGCTGGTAGGCCCAGAGGCCGTCGGCGCGTTTCAACACGAAGTCACCGACGTCGGCGGCGAGGTCTTGGTGCTGTTCACCGAGGCGGCGGTCGTGCCAGTCGATGGAGCCTTGCACGCGCAAGCGCCAGGCGCGCACCGGTCGGCCGTGGGTGCCGTGGCGGCAGGTGCCGGGATAGATCAGCTCGCCATGTCTGGGCCTTGACCCGGCCGCCGCCGCGATCTCGGCGCGGGTGCAGGCGCAGCCGTAGGCTTGGCCGGATGCAATGAGACGGTCCAGCGCAGCCTGGTAGAGGTGACCGCGGCGGGCCTGCCAGACGGGAGGTTCGTCGGGCACCAGGCCCAGCGCCGCCAACTGGCCCAGGATGACCGCGTCCATGCCCGGTGGGCAGCGCGGCCCGTCGACGTCCTCGATGCGCACCAGCCACTGGCCGCCCTGGGCTCGGGCATCCAGCCAACTGGCCAGCGCGGCCACCAGCGAGCCGGCATGCAGCGGGCCGGTGGGCGAGGGCGCGAAACGGCCGCGATAGCCCATCAGAGGAGCAGGCCCTCGTGCTGTTCTAGCAAGGCCTGTTGCGTGGCCGGTCCGCGCAGCTTGGCGATCCACCAGGCCAGTGCCTTGCCAGGGGCCTGGCCGGTGTCACGCCAGGCGTAGTGCATCAGCCCGGTGCGACGGCCCTCGTAGGTGGTCTTGCGGACGAGGCGGCCGGCCTCGATGTGCCGGCGCACCATGGGCACCGGCAGGGAGCCGCAGCCCAGACCACGCAGAAGGGCTTCCAGCTTGGTGGCCAGCGAGGGCACGGTCAGCACGTCCTGGCCGGGCAGCACCCCGACGGTCAGCGGCGCCAGCAGCCGGGCGCTGTCGGCCACGGCAATGATGCGGTGCTCGGCGATCTGGCTGGTCGTCAGCGGCTCGGGCAGGCCGGCCAGCGGGTGGTGGGGGGCGACGCAGAAGGCAAACTCCAGCTCACCGCCCAGTTCGCAGTGGATGTTGCTGCTTTGCATCTGGGCCGGCACGCCGATGGCCAGGTCGGCCTGGCCGTGCAGCAAGGCCTCCCAGGTGCCGGCCAGCACCTCCACGCGCAGCTTCAGCCGCGTGGGCGGCGGGGCGCCGTTGTCGGTCTTCTCGGCATAGAAGGACTCCATCAGGTCGAACAGGGCGCGGCGGGCGATGGCGTCGTCGACGGCGATGGTCAGCTCGCTCTCCCAGCCGGTGGCGATGCGGCGCACGCGGTTGGCCACCGCGTCCAGTTCCTGCAGCAGGCGCCGGCCTTCGATCAGCAGCTCCTGGCCGGCCGAGGTCATCACGGCCTGGCGTGAGCTGCGGTCGAACAGCAGCACGTCCAGCGCATCCTCCAGCTGGCGCACGGAGTAGGTCAGCGCCGACGGCACGCGGCCCATCTCGCGCGCGGCGGCGGCGAAGCTGCCGGTGCGGGCGATGGTGTCCATCATGGACAGGGCTTCGGGCGTGAGGGCGCGGCGTTTTACGTGGCTGGGCGACATCTGTTCAGTCTATTTGAACGGTGTCCACTGCGCAGACTCATCGATGGCGGAGGGGGTGGCTCCTACATTGACTTCACTGACCACGAAAGGAGTTCCAGATGCTGCAACTGATCAAGTCCTGCGACCGCGGCTACGCCGACCATGGCTGGCTGAAGTCCTTCCATAGCTTCTCCTTCGCCGACTACTACGACCCGGCCCGTATGGGTTTCGGGGCGCTGCGCGTCATCAACGAGGACAAGGTGGCCGCCGGCAAGGGCTTCGGCACGCACGGCCATCGCGACATGGAGATCATCAGCTACGTGCTCTCCGGCGAGTTGGCGCACAAGGACAGCATGGGCAATGGCGAAGTCGGCGGCGCGAACGCCGGTGTCATCCGCCCTGGCGACGTGCAGCGCATGAGCGCCGGCACCGGTGTCATGCACAGCGAGTTCAACCACGCCAAGGACCAAACCACGCACTTTCTGCAGATCTGGATCCAGCCGGACGCGCGCGGCATTGCGCCCAGCTACGAGCAGAAGCACTTCGACGCCACCTCCAAGCGTGGCAAGCTGCGCCTGGTCGCTGCCAGCGATGGTGCCGATGGTGCGGTGACCATCCATGCCGACGCACGTCTTTATGCGGGTCTGTTCGATGGCGGCGAGGCCGCCGAGCTGGATCTGGCCCCCGGTCGCCTCGCCTACGTGCACCTCGTGCGCGGCGCGCTTACCGTGAACGGTCAAGACCTGACGGCGGGTGATGCTTTGCAAGTTCGCGAAACATCGCGCCTCGCCCTGTCGGCCGGCCATGATGCCGAAGTGCTGGTTTTCGACCTGGCCGCCTGAGTTCTCCCCACCCCACCCACGAGGAAATCCTCCATGAGCAAGATCGTTGTTGTCTACCACTCCGGCTACGGCCACACCAAGCGCATCGCCGAGACCGTGGCCGAGAGCGCGAGCGCGCAGCTCGTCGCAATCGACGCCGAAGGTAACGTCAGCGACGCCGACTGGGCTGCGCTGGACGCCGCCGACGCCATCATCTTGGGTTCGCCCACCTACATGGGCAGCGTCAGCTGGCAGTTCAAGAAATTCGCCGACGCGTCCAGCAAGAAGTGGTTCACGCAGGCCTGGAAGGACAAGCTGGCCGCCGGCTTCACGAACAGCGCATCCATGAACGGCGACAAGCTGTCCACGCTGCACTACCTGTTCACGCTGAGCCAGCAGCACTCGATGCTGTGGGCAGGCACGGGCATGATGCCGTCGAACAAGAAGAGCTCCACGCGCGACGACCTCAACTACGTCGCATCGTTCAGCGGCCTGATGACCACCTCGCCCAGCGACGCGTCGCCCGACGAGATGATTGCCGGCGACTTCACGACGGCCAAGGCCTTCGGTGAGCGCATCAAGGCGGTTGCCGAGCGCCTGGCCCGCTAAACCAGGCCCAGATCGCGCGCGCTGGCCCCGGGGAAGACCGTGGCCAGCTGCGTGTCATTGAGGCCGTATATGCGCCTGAGCAGGCCGCCGAACAGGGCCCGGTACTCGTTGAGCACCGGGTAGTCGCGGTTCTGGAACAGTGTGGCGGCCTTGACCTCCACCTGCTCGCCTGCGATGCGCCCACCCTTCACGCCGCCGCCCAATACCCAATAGGCGCTGCCATGGCCATGGTCCGTGCCGCGGTTGCCGTTCTCGCGGAAGGTGCGACCGAACTCGCTGACCACCACCACCACGGTGTTGCGCCATTGCGGTCCCATTTCGTCGGCAAACAGCGCCAGGCCCCGGCCCAGCTCGCCCAGCTTGGTCGCCAACTGACCGGTGGCGCCGCCTTCGCCCACGTGCGTGTCCCAGCCGCCCACGTCGATGAAGCCCAGCGTGACGCGTTCACGCATCAGCCGCGCGATGCGGCGTGCCTCCAGCGCAAAGCCCTTGGCGGCGATGGCGCCGCGGCTGGCGGCCTCCATCTCGCCGGCCATCTCGCGCGAGATCTCGTCGCGCACCTCGAAGCCGCCGCTGACCGTGCCGGCCAGCCGGGTGTGGGCATACATGCCGGCAATCGCCTGCGCCTGGGCTGCGCTGATGGCGGGCTTGCCCAGGTCGCGCAGCGCCTGGTTGGCCACGGGCAGGTTGCCGCGCAGAATCAGCGGCACCTGGTCGGTGAAGGCCATCGCTTCCAGCGCGGAGCCGGCGCCGAGCACGCCCGCCAACCGGTTCATGAAGCCGCTGCGGAAGTCGCGGCCGCCTTCGTCTGGCTGGCCCAGCTCGATGTGGTCCTGCGTCTCGAAATGACTGCGCGACGCGTCGTTGGTGCCGGCGAAGGGCACGAAGCTGGCCTGCCCCTTGAGCCACAGGGGGTGGATGCTGTCGGCCACGGCCGGTGCCAGGCCCCAGCTATCGTCCAGCGGCAGCGCGGCGGCCTTGGCGATGGCGATGTTGGGCCGCGCCTCGTAGTAGAACGAGGACGACGTCGGCACCAGCAGGTTGGCCGCGTCGTAGGCACCGCGCAGGAAGACCACCAGCATCCTTGGCGCGTCGGTAGACGCGGCCCACAGTTGCGTGGGAAGGGCGGCGCTGCAGGCCAGTTGGAGCAGGTTGCGGCGTTTCATCGGGTCACCTGTGCATGAAGTCCGGGGAGGCGAGCAGGTAGGTGTTCCATTCCTGCGGCGAGGTGGCCTGGCCCAGTGCGGTCTGCGTGGCCGCGGCCAGCCGTGGTGCGATGCCCTCGTAGTAGAGCGGGTGGGCGATCTGCGGGAAGGCGGGGCGGTCCTTGGGCTCGCCCTCGACCTTGAACAGGCCCGCGCTGCCGCTGCCGATGGCGCGCGCGATCTCGAAGCGCGTGGTCATCTGGCCGGGCCCCGCCCAGGCACTTTCGTCCAGCGGGTAGCCGTCGGGCGTCTGGCGGTTGTAGGGGGCCTGACCCAGTCGGTACAGCCAGCCGATCATGGGCGCGGTGTTCAGCACCACCTTGTCGGCATAGGCCAGCCGCACGGCGGAGACGACGTAGTGCGTCGGGTCCTTGAACTTGCGGCCCAGCGAAGCCTCGAACTCCGGCGAGCCGATCATGGCGCGCAGCACCTCGGCGATGCGGCCGTCGCTCTGCTGCCAGCGCTCGGCCATGCGTTCCACCAGCGCCGGCGGCGGCTCGTCGGCGACGAAATACTGGGCCAGCTTGCGCGACACGAAGCGCGCCGTGCTGGGGTGCCGGGCCAGCAGGTCCAGCACCTGGTCAAGCTCGGCATAGCCCACGCCCTTGACGGTGATGCCCAGCAGGGCCTTTTCGCCGAAGTCATGCCGCGCGGGGTTGAATTCGGTCAACCCGTCGCGGCGGTACTGCGCCTCCTGCGCGGGCTTGAGCTTGGGGCGGGCGTCGGTCAGGTTCACGCCCAGGCCGGTCAGCACCCGGGCCAGCTCCTGCACGTCGCGCTGGCTGTAGCCGCCGCCCACGCCCAGCGTGTGCAGCTCCAGCAGCTCGCGGGCGTAGTTCTCGTTGATGCGGTTGGCGGCGTTCTGCTCGTTGTCGAGGTAGCGCAGCATGGCCGGGTGGTGGGCCGTGTAGCCCAGCAGGTCGCGAAACCTGCCGAGGGCCCGTTCCCGGAGGCCCTGCTCGTAGTCGCCCACCATCACGCGCAGATTGCTCTTGAACTGATGGACATTGAAGTGGTTGAACCAGAACCAGGTCAGCTGCTCCTGCACCTGGTTGGGCGAGTACAGCGCGGTCAGCAGCTGGCGCGACGAGGCCTCGCGGGCCAGTTTGGTCAGGGCCTGTTGGTAGTCCTTCTGCGCCGCGGCTTTGGCGGCGTCGTCGGTGAGTGCATCGGCGGCCTTGCGCTGGGCCTCCAGGCGCTGCACCAGCGGAAGCAGCTCGGCCTGACTGATGGCCAGGGCCTGGATCTGCCCCTGCGCGGCGTCGGGCAGCGGCGCGGGATTGCGCGGAGCCAGCTGCGCGTCCAGCCAGGCGGCGCGGCCCTGGGTGCGGATCTGGGCGAGATCGCCACTGCCGGCCCCCCAAGTGAGACGCTCCAGCCAGAGCGTGTCTTGGGCTGGACCGTGGGTCGGCGCGGCAGGTGGCGGTGCGGTGGCGCAGCCGAGCAGGCTGAGCAAGAGAGCGGTGCTGAGCGCGAGGTTTCTCATGGCGGCCTCATGATGAGGCCGTCCAACGCCAGGTGTCGAGACCGGGTTGACCGGAGCAACAAGACTTCACATCTCGCCCGGCCAGTCAGTTGAGGCGTTACTTCGAACCCGGTGCGTAGATCTTGTCGAACACGCCGCCGTCGTCGAAGTGCGTCTTCTGCGCCTGGCGCCAGGTGCCGAACAGCTCATCGATGGTGAACAGCTTGACCGGCGCGAACTGCTTGGCGTACTTGGCTGCGACCTTGGCGTCACGCGGGCGGTAGTAGTTTTTGGCCGCGATCTCCTGGCCTTCTGGCGTGTACAGGTACTCCAGGTAGGCCTGGGCCTGCTTGCGCGTGCCGCGCTTGTCGACGACCTTGTCGACGACGGCCACGGGCGGCTCAGCCAGGATGGAGACGCTGGGTGTGACGATCTCGAACTTGTCCGGGCCCAGCTCTTTGACGGCCAGGTAGGCCTCGTTCTCCCAGGCGATCAGCACGTCGCCGATGCCGCGTTCGACGAAAGTGGTTGTGGAGCCGCGGGCGCCCGAGTCCAGCACCTTGGTGTTGGCGTAGATGCGCTTGACGAAGTCCTGCGCCGACGCGGGCGTGCCGCCGTTCTTCAACGCATAGCCCCAGGCAGCCAGGTAGTTCCAGCGCGCACCGCCGCTGGTCTTGGGGTTGGGGGTGATGACTTCCACACCGCTGCGCGCCAGGTCGGGCCAGTTGCTGATGTGCTTGGGATTGCCCTTGCGGACCAGGAACACGATGGTGGACGTGTAGGGGCTGGCGTTGTTGGGCAGCTTCTTCTGCCAGTCCAGCGGCAGCAGCTTGTGGTCGGCCAGCGCGTCAATGTCGTAGGCCAAGGCCAGCGTGACGACGTCGGCTTCCAGGCCGTCGATGACCGAGCGGGCCTGCTTGCCCGAACCACCGTGCGAGGCCTTGATGCTCAGCGTCTCGCCGGTCTTGGCCTTCCACTGCGCGGCGAAGGCCTTGTTGAAGTCCTGGTACAGCTCGCGCGTCGGGTCGTAGGACACGTTGAGCAGGGAGGTCTGGGCTAGAACAGGGAAGGAGGCGCCGGTGGCGGCGACGACGAGGGTGAGGGCGGTGAGGAGGCGGCGCATGGCTTTCGAGTTAGGGAGGGAGCGGTTCACTCTAGGGATGAGGCGGGGAGCGGGCAAAGAAGCAGTTCAAGCAAGCTCATGCAGCTTTCGACCACGCGAGCACGGGCTCGGCAGCGGCGGCCGGCAGCTCGTGGCGGGCGGCGTCCACCACCTCGCGCCGCAGCGGCGAGGCGAAGGTCTGAATGAACTCGTAGACGTAGTCGCGCAGGTAGGCGCTGCGCCGCACGGCCAGGCGGGTCATGTTGTCCTCGAACAGGTGGCGGGCGTCGATGGCGCGCAGGTGGCGGTCGCGCTCCTCGTCGAAGGCGATGGCCGCGACGATGCCCACGCCCAGGCCCAGCTCCACATAGGTTTTGATGACGTCCGCATCCATGGCGCTCAGCACGATGTGGGGCGTCAGCTGCGCCGCCGAGAAGGCCTCGTCGATGTGCGAGCGACCGGTGTAGCCGGGCTCGTAGGTGACGATGGGGAACTGCGCCAGCCGCGCCAGCGTCAGCGGACCGGTCAGCAGCGGGTGGTCGGGCGGCACGACGACCGAGTGCGTCCAGCGGTAGCAGGGCAGTGCGACCAGCTCGGGGTACTGGGCCAGCGCCTCGGTCGCGATGCCCACGTCGGCCTCGCCGTCGAGTAGCAGGCGCGCGATCTGCTGCGGCGAGCCCTGCTGCAGATGCAGGCTCACATCCGGGTGATGGGCGCGGAAGTCCCGTACCGCGGGCGGCAGCGCGTAGCGAGCCTGGCTGTGCGTGGCGGCAATGCGCAGCCGGCCGCTGCCGGCCTGGGCGAAGTCGTCGGCTGCGCGCTTGAGGTTCTCGGCCTCCTGCAGCAGCCGCTCGATGACGGGCAGCACCTGCTCGCCGGGCTCGGTCAGTCCGGTGAGACGCTTGCCAACGCGCACGAAGAGCTCGATGCCCAGCTCATCCTCCAGCTCGCGGATCTGGCGGCTGACGCCGGGCTGCGACGTGTGCAAGGCCTGAGCGACTTCGGTCAGGTTGAAGCCGCGGCGCTGAGCCTCGCGGACGGAACGGAGCTGCTGGAAATTCATGCGGGGCGATTCTGCGAAGCGCGCTCCTTTCTGTCGTCGAACCATTCGCGATATCGATATGCACTTCTTGCTGGGTAGTCCCACTAAAGTTGGCATTCCCACGCATAAGGACGCCCGCCATGACGCATCCGACCAAGATCCCCGCCCAGGCCTGGCCGCTGTTCGACCGTTATGTGCACGGCGACCTCAGCCGCCGCGGCTTTCTGGATCAGGCCGCGCGCTTTGCCGGCGGCCCGGCCGGCGCCGCCGCACTGCTGGCTGCGCTGAGCCCCGATTTCGCCAGTGCGCAACAGATCAAGCCCGACGACCCGCGGCTGGTCACGCGCCGCCAGGCCTTCGAGTCGCCGCAAGGCAACGGCCAGGTGCAGGGCTATCTGGTCAAGCCTGCGGGCGCAGCGGGCAAGCTGCCTGCCGTGCTGGTGGTGCACGAGAACCGCGGCCTGAACCCGCACATCGAGGACGTGGCCCGCCGTCTCGCACTGGCGGGCTATGTGGTGTTTGCGCCCGACGCGCTGGCGCCGCTGGGCGGCTACCCCGGCGACGAGGACAAGGCGCGCGAACTGTTTGGCAAGCTGGACCCGGCCAAGGCGCGCGCCGACATCGTGGCCGGTGCGCGTGGGTTGTTTTCTCTGCCGGACAGCACGGCCAAGGTCGGCGTCGTCGGCTTCTGCTGGGGCGGCAGCCTGTCCAACCATGTCGCCACGCAGGTGCCGGAGCTGGCGGTCGCCGTGCCGTTCTACGGCGCCGCACCGGCGCTGGAGGAGGTGCCGCGCATCAAGGCGCGGCTGCTACTGCACTACGCGGGCAACGATGAGCGCGTCAACGCCGGCTGGCCGCCCTACGAGGCCGCGCTGAAGGCAGCCGGCGTGCGCTACGAACAGTTCACCTATGCCGGCACCCAGCACGGCTTCCACAACGACACCACACCGCGGTACGACCCGGCTTCGGCCCAACTCGCCTGGGAGCGCACGCTGGCGGTATTCAAGGCAAGTCTGACCTAGACAGCAAAGGCCCACTCGCGGAATTCCGCGTGTCGTGGCCGCTGTTCGGCAGCGGCGCGCGCACGGGCGGCTTCGATCCAGCTCTTGGCGAGCGGGAAAGGCCCGAAGCCGGCCTCGGCATTGATGTGGCCCACGTTGCCAAGGTTGCTGTAGCTGGCGCCCCAGCGGTGCGCCCAGCGGGCGGCGCTGGCCGCGCTCATCCACGGGTCGGTGCTGCTGGCGATCAGCCGCGAGCGGCGCGGCAGGCGCTGGTGGGGCAGGGCCTCGGCGATGCCGAACTTGTCGGGCTCGGCGGGGGCGACGAACAGCGCCTCGCGGATGGGCGAGTCGGGGTGGTCGGCCAGGTGCCGGGCCAGGGCCAGGCTGCCGAAGCTGTGCGCCACGGCCAGCCATTCACCCGGGCCGGCGACCTCCAGCGTGCGCTGGATGCGCTCGGCCCAGCGCTCCAGTTCGGGGCGGCTGGGGTCGCGCTGCGTGACGCGGCGGGCGTCGCGGTATTGGCCTTGCAGCCAGGTCTGCCAGTGCGCCGGGCCGCTGTCGTGCAGGCCCGGGATGATGAGGACGCGGGGCGCTCGGTAGCTCATGGCATCGGGCTCAGAGCGTCGCGATCGAGACTTCGGTGGACTTGACGAGGGCCACCACCTCGCGGCCGACCTCCAAGCCCAGGTCCTTGACCGAGCGCGTCGTGATGACCGAAGTCACGACGTCGCCGGAGCGCGTGATGACGTCGACCTCCGACACCACCGGCCCTTCGATGATTTCCTTGATCGTGCCGCGGAACTGGTTGCGGACGTTGATGGCGGTGATGCTCATGGCGGCTCCAGGGGATGAGGATGTGGAGCGCAGTGTGCGCAGCCCGCCGGCCGCGGGGAACGAATCAATCCTCAGCAGCGCATGCGCGCGCCGAATATCAGTGGTGACGCGGCCTGGCCTTGGCTTTGGCCGTGGGCGGTGTGCGCAACAGGGCCTGGCAGTCGACGGCGACACCGTCAGGCGACGGGTGGTCGATGCAGGCGTCGTAGTTCGCGTTGCTCTGTTGCGGCGTGCCAGCCGCCGGAGGGTCGAAGCGCAGCGGTGCGTCGTTGCCGTGCTTGGGGGCTGATGCGGCACCGTGCGGGTGGGCATCGGCCAGCTGTGGCAGCACGGCAGCCCAGCAGAGCAGGGCGGCCGCCGTGCAGCGGCGAGTGTTGGCAAAGCCTGCCATGGGCATCTCCCTGCCGGCGTGTTGTTGCGGCGGGGCAGTGCCGGCGGCTGCCGCGTCTGTTCAAGACTAGGCGGATCGCAGGCGCCAAGCCAGCCGGCCTCCCCAGATTTGAGGAGGCCGCCGGACTGCCAGGTTAGGGGGTGGCGGCCTCAGATGCCGGCGCCGGCCTCGAAAAGGCTGAGCCGCGCCGCACTCAGCTTGACGCGCTGGCCGCCTTGCAGGCGCAGGGCGTCGGCCTCCTGGCGCGTCAGCTCGGCTTCCAGCGGCTGGCCGTCAGGGCCGATCAGCTCGACCCGTGCGCTGGCACCGAAGGACAGCACGCGCTCCACGGTGGCCGCCAGGCCGTGGGCAGACTCGTCGGTCAGGATCTGCAGTTCGTGCGGCCGGGCGTAGGCCTGCACCTCGCCGTCGCCATGCGCGCCATGGTGTGGCAGTTGGTGTTCGCCCATGTGCAGCACGCCGCCATGGGCGCGGCCCACGAATCGGTTGACTGCGCCGAGGAAGCCGTAGACGAAGGGCGTGGCCGGGCGCTCGTAGACCTCTTGCGGCGTGCCAACCTGCTCCACGCGGCCGTGGTCCATCAGCACGATGCGGTCGGCCACTTCCAGGGCTTCGTCCTGGTCGTGCGTGACGAAGATGCTGGTGATGTGCAGCTCGTCGTGCAGGCGGCGCAGCCAGCGGCGCAGTTCCTTGCGCACCTTGGCGTCCAGCGCACCGAAGGGTTCGTCCAGCAGCAGCACGCGCGGCTCCACGGCCAGCGCCCGGGCCAGCGCGATGCGCTGGCGCTGGCCGCCGGAGAGCTGCGGCGGGAAGCGGTCGCCCAGCCAGTCCAGCTGCACCAGCTTGAGCAGTTCGGTGACACGCTTTCTGATCTCGGCTTCGGGCAGGCGTTGCTTGCGGGGTTTCACGCGCAGCCCGAAGGCGACGTTGTCGAACACCGTCATGTGGCGGAACAGCGCGTAGTGCTGGAACACGAAGCCGACCTGGCGCTCGCGGACATGCGTGTCCGACGCGTCCTGGCCGTCCAGCAGCACGCGCCCCGCGTCGGCCTGCTCCAGGCCCGCGATGATGCGCAGCAGCGTCGTCTTGCCACAGCCCGACGGGCCCAGCAGCGCGACGAGCTCGCCGGTCGGGAATTCCAGCGACACATCACCCAGGGCGGTGAAGTCGCCGAAGCTCTTGTGGATGTTTTGGACCTGGATACCCATCATTCGTTCCCGTGCGACTGGCTGGCGCGCCACTCGATGAATTGCTTGATCACCAGCGTCACCAGCGCCAGCAGCGCGAGCAGCGAGGCCACCGCAAAGGCAGCCGCGAACTGGTATTCGTTGTAGAGGATCTCGACGTGCAGCGGCAGCGTGTTGGTCAGGCCGCGGATGTGGCCCGACACGACCGACACCGCGCCGAACTCTCCCATGGCTCGCGCGTTGCACAGGATGACGCCGTACAGCAGGCCACACTTGATGTTGGGCAGTGTGACGCGGCGGAAGGTCTGCCAGCCGTTGGCGCCCAGCACAGTGGCGGCTTCCTCTTCGTCCTTGCCCTGGGCCTGCATCAGTGGGATCAGCTCGCGCGCGACGAAGGGGAAGGTCACGAACACGGTGGCCAGGACGATGCCGGGCACGGCGAAGATGATCTTCACGTCGTGGGCCTGCAGCCAGGGCCCGAACCAGCCCTGGGCACCGAAGATCAGCACGTACATCAGGCCGGCCACGACGGGCGAGACCGAGAACGGCAGGTCGATCAGCGTGATCAGCAGTTGCTTGCCGCGGAACTCGTGCTTGGCGATCAGCCAGGCCGCGCTGACGCCGAACACCAGGTTCAGCGGCACGGCGATGAAGGCCGCCGTCAGCGTCAACTGGATGGCCGAGAAGGTCTCGGCATCGGCCAGCGACGAGAAGTAGAGCTCCCAGCCCTTGCGCAGCGCCTCGGTGAATACGGCCACCAGCGGCAGCAGCAGGAAGATGGCGAAGAAGCCCAGGCCCAGCACGAGCAGCGTGAGCCGCACGCCGTTGGACTCCCGCGTGGCGGGGTTGTCCTGATACTTGGCCCGGGCGCGGGCCGGTGCGAGGTGCAGTGCTGTGCTCATTTGCGGCCCCCCCGGCGCGAACTCCAGGCCTGCAGCAAGTTGATGGCCAGCAGCAGCACGAAGCTGACGATCAACATGACCGCCGCGATGGCCGTCGCGCCGACGTAGTCGTACTGCTCCAGCTTGGCGATGATCATCAGTGGTGTGATCTCGCTGACCATGGGGATATTGCCGGCGATGAAGATCACCGAGCCGTACTCGCCCACGGCGCGCGCGAAGGCCAGCGCGAAGCCGGTCAGCAGCGCCGGCATCAGCGTGGGTAGCACCACGTGGCGGAAGGTCTGCCAGCGCTGCGCGCCCAGGCTTGCGGCGGCTTCCTCCAGCTCGGTCTCCATGTCTTCCAGCACTGGCTGCACGGTGCGGACGATGAAGGGCAGGCCGATAAAGATTAGCGCCAGCAGCACGCCCAGCGGCGTGAAGGCGATCTTCAGGCCCGCCTCGCCGAACAGCGGTGCCAGCGCGCCGCCCGGCACGAACAACGAACCCACCCAGCCGTTGGGCGCGTACAGCGCCGTCAGGGCGATGCCGGCCACAGCGGTGGGCAGTGCGAAGGGCAGGTCGATCAGCGCGTCGACCAACTTCTTGCCCGGGAACTCGTAGCGCACGATGCACCAGGCCAGGATGAGGCCGAAGAACAGGTTAATGAGCGCGGCGATCAGCGACGCGCCGAAGCTCAGCTTGTACGAAGCCATCACGCGCGGCGACGTGGCCGCCGTCCAGAAGGCCTCGAAGCCGTGGCCCGAGGACTTCAAGAACACCGCGGCGAGCGGCACCAGCACGATCAGGGACAGGTAGAACAGCGTGAAGCCCAGCGTAGGCGCGAAGCCCGGCAGGACGCGTCGTCTACCCAGTGAAAAGGAGGCCATGAGTTTGTTTTGCGTTTTGTGTTCGGGCCGAGCGCCGGGCCGCTCCCAAGCCGGCCCGCGGGGGCGATGTGCGAGAGGCTCCAGGCCGCCAGCATCGCCGTCCCCTCGGGGGACCGCCCAGACGCGCCCGCGTTTAGCGTGGCGCGACTGGGCGAGGGTCAACAGTTCACCGCTTGATGCTCGTCACGATCTGGTCGTAGGTGCCGCCGTCGGCGAAGTGGGTCTTGCTGACCTTGGCCCAGCCGCCCAGCGTCTGGTCGACGGTGAACAGCTTGATGTTGGCGAAGCGCTGCGCGTGCTTCTTGAACACGGCCGGATCGCGCGGGCGGAAGTTGTTGCGGGCGATGATTTCCTGGCCCTCGGGGGTCCAGTGGAAGTCGAGGTAGGCCTTGGCCAGCGCTGCCGTGCCCTTCTTGGCTGCCACCTTGTCGACGATGGCGACCGGTGCATCGGTCTCGATGGAGATGCTGGGGTTGACCTGCTCGAACTGGCCCTTGCCGAATTCGTTCTCGATCAGCTCGACCTCGCCCTCGAAGGTCACCAGCACGTCGCCGATGCCGCGTTGCGTGAACGTGGTCGTGGCGCCGCGGCCGCCGCCGTCCAGCACCGGCACGTTGGTGAAGACCTTGGTCACCAGCTCGCGCGCCTGCGCCTCGCTGCCGCCGCTGGCGATGACGCTGCCCCACAGCGCCAGGTAGCCGTAGCGGCCGTTGCCCGTCACCTTGGGGTTGGGGATGACGACCTGCACGCCGGGGCGCGCCAGGTCGGCCCAGTCCTTGATGCCCTTGGGGTTGCCCTTGCGCACCAGCATCAGCATGGTGGAGCTGTAGGGGGCGGCCCCATTGGGGAAGCGCTGCGCCCAGTCGGCCGGCGTGTAGCCCTTCTCGGCCAGCTGCTGGATGTCGGTGGCCTGGTTCATGGTCACCACGTCGGCCTCCAGGCCGCCGATGACGGCGCCGATCTGCTTGCTTGAGCCGCCGTGGCTCTGGTTCAGCACGACGGTCTGGCCGGTCTTGGCCTTCCAGGACGCAGCGAAGGCCGGGTTGATCTGCTTGTAGAGCTCGCGGGCCACGTCATAGGACACGTTCAGCAGCGCGGCGTCGTTGGCCAGCGCTGGAAGCGCGGACAAGGCGGCCGCCGAGGCGAACAGTGTCAGCGCAGCGCGGCGGGAGGTCAGGAAGGTGGAAGGCATGGGCGGGCCGTCGAATGAACGAAGCCGCGAGGGTGCCCAAACTCTCTTATTCGAGGAACGACAGTTTTCTTATTTCCTTATGCGTTTAACTTCGTCAGCCGCGCACGGCCAGCATGACGGCATAAGCCTTGAAACAGGCGGTGGCCGGCTGGCCCACGGTCAGCGCCAGCCCGTCCACAGCGTCGTTGGTGACGCTGGCCGTCACGGTGGTGCCGCCGGGCAGCGTCAGGCCCACCAGCGACGACACGACGCCGCGCTCGATGCGGGCGACGGTGCCGGCGAGCTGGTTGCGTGCCGACAGCCGGTAGCCCGCAAAGTCGCTCACCAGCACCACCTCGGACGCCTTCACCAGGGCCAGGGCTTGCTGGCCGACGCTGACGGCAAGCTCTTCCGCGGCCTCGGCGGTCAGCGACGCGCTGATCTCCGGGTCGCCGCCCGGCAGCGCCAGGCGCACCTGCCAGGTGCTGGGGCCGGGCCTCACGGCGCTGATGTGGCCGCTGAACTGGTTGCGTGCGGTGGTTTTCATGGCGGTGGTCTTCAGCAGTTGATGGAGTTCGGGCCGGGTGGCCAGCCAGGCCTCCTGCGCGCGCAGGAAGGCGCGGTGGCGGCCTTGCAGCTCGCGCCAGGCGGTCAGCAGCGCGGAGCCGGCGGGCGTCAGGCGCGAGCCACCGCCGCCCGCACCGCCGGTCGCGCTGTCGACCAGCGGCTCGTTCGCCAACGCCGCGGCGGCGTCCAGCACCAGCCAGGCGCCCTTGTAGCTGTAGCCGGCGGCGCGCGCGGCCTTCTGCAGCGAGCAGGTCAGCGACAGCGCGGCCAGCAGATCGAAGAAGCGTTCGTCCAGCCGACCGGCCAGGCGCAACTCGCCCTGCAGCAGCGGGTGGTCGGTGGCCGTCATCGCAGCCGGCCCGGCAGCGCGGGGTCCCCCGCCTGCAGACGCTCGCAGACCTGGCCGCCCTCGATCAGGTAGGTCTCGTCGGCCAGCGTCAGCACGTCTTCTGCGTCGTGGCTGACCATCACGGCAGGGATGCGCCATTGCGCGCACACGCGCTGCAGTTCGGCGCGCAGCTCGCGGCGCAGCGCGCTGTGCAGCGCGGCGAAAGGCTCGTCCAGCAGCAGCACCTGCGGGTTGCAGGCCAGCGCCCGGGCCAGCGCCACGCGCTGCTGCTGGCCGCCGGACAGCGTGGCGGGCTTGCTGCGCGCCATCGCGGCCAGGCCGAAGGCGGCGATCAGTTCGTCGACGCGCGCCGCGTCGGCGGCCCGCAGGCGGCGGCGCCAACTGGTCAGCCCGAAGGCGATGTTGTCGCGCACGCTGAGGTGGGGAAAGAGGGCGTATTGCTGGAACAGATAGCCCACGCCGCGCGCCTCGGGCGGCAGGTTGATGCCGGCAGCCGTGTCCAGCAGCGTGCGGTCGTTGAGCCTCACATGGCCGGCATGCACCGGCAGCAGGCCGGCCATGGCCTGCAGCGTCAGCGACTTGCCCGCGCCCGACGGGCCGTACAGCGCGACGAACGGGGCGTCGGTCGCGAAGGCGATGTCAAGGTCGAAGCGGCGGCGGCTGTCGCTGACCGAGAGCTGGAGGCGGATGTCGATCAAGGCTTGCCGAAGCCGTAGCGGGCCAGGATGGCCTGTGCCTCGCCACCGCGCAGGAAGGCGAGGAATTCGCGCGCAATGGCCGCCTGCTTGCTGTCCGCGACGACTGCCGCCGGGTAGGTGACCGGCGCGTGTCCGCCCACGGGCATGGCGATGCGCAGCTTGTCCTTCAGCAACTCGGCATCCGTGCGGTAGACGAAGCCGGCCTCGACCTCGCCGCGCGCCACATAGTCCAGCACCTGGCGCACGTTGTCGGCGAACACCAGCTTGGGGTTCAGCGCAGCCCACAGCTGCGCGCTCTCCAGCGCCTGCTGCGTGTAGCGGCCCACCGGCACAGATGCCACCTTGCCAACGGCGATGCGCTTCACGCCCGGTAGCGCCAGGTCGCGCAGGCTCTTCACCGGGCTGGCTGGCGGTGTGACCAGCACCAGCGAGTTGCTGGCGAAGTCACGCCGCGTGTCGGCGTCGATGAGCTTCTGTGCCGCGCCGCGGTCCATCGTCTCCTGGTCGGCGCTGGCGAACACGTCCACAGGCGCGCCCTGCACGATCTGCTGCAGAAGCACGCCCGAGGCCGCGAAGTTGAAGCGCGCGGCGGCACCCGGTTTGCCGGCCTCGAAGCGGGCGCCGATCTCCTTGAAGGCCTCTGTCAGGCTGGCCGCGGCGGACACGGTGAGCTGCTGCGCCGAGGCAAGCAGGGGCAGGGCGGCGAGGGACAGCGAGAGCAGCAGGCGTTTCATGGCGGTGAGCGTTGCAGGTAGCGGTTGGACAGCACGAGGATGGCGACCGAGACGGCCGAGATGACCAGGGCCAGCATCAGTGCGATGTCGTCGCGGCCGGCCTGCACGGCGTCGTAGATGGCCATGGAGGCGGTCTGCGTCTGGCCCGGGATCGAGCCGGCCACCATCAATGACGCGCCGAACTCGCCCATCGCACGGGCAAAGGCCAGCAACGTACCGGCCAGGATGCCCGGCCAGGCCAGCGGCAGCGTCACGCGCACAAAGGTACTCCAGCGCGACTGGCGCAGCGTGCGCGCGGCAGCCTCCAGGTTGCGGTCCACCTGGGCGAAGGCGCTGCTGGCGCCCTTGAGCACCAGCGGCAGTGCCACCAGGGCCGAGGCGATGACGGCGCCATGCCAGTTGAAGATGACCGTGTAGTCGAAGTGCTCGCGCAGCCAGCCGCCCAGGGCGCTGCGCCGGCCCATCAGCACCAGGATGCCGTAGCCCAGCACGGTGGGCGGCAGCACCAACGGCAGCATGCAGACGGCCTCCAGCACGCCGCGGCCGGGCAGCCGCGTGCGGGCGAACACCCAGCCCAGCGCGACGCCTAGCACCAGCGCCAGCAGCGTCGCCACGCCGGCCACGCGCAGCGTCAGCAGCAGCGGCGCGGCGTCGAACTGGGTCCAGAGATCGGTGGGCATGGCAGGCGTAATGTAATCAACTACATCACGATGGGCCCGCCGCAGCACGTGCAAGACCGCACCGCTATGCTGGCCCCCGTAAACCGCCATGGATCTGCTGACCGACCTCTTCTCCCGACACGGCCTGCTGGCCGTTGCGCTGGCCGTGCTGCTGGAGCAGCTCGGCGCACCGCTGCCGTCCACGCCGGTGCTGCTGCTGGCGGGCGTGGAGGGCGCCACGCGTGACGGCTTCGCGCTGCGCGCCTTTGCGGTTGCGACGCTGGCGGCCATGTCGGCCAATGCCTCGTGGTTCTGGGCCGGCCGGCGGCTGGGCCGGCGCGTGCTGGCGACGCTGTGCCGCATCTCCATCTCGCCGGACAGCTGCGTGCGCCAGAACGAGGCCAGCTTCGCCCGCCGCGGCGTGCTGACGCTGGTCATCGCCAAGTTCGTGCCGGGACTCTCCATCCTGGCGCCGCCGCTGGCGGGTGCGCTGGGCATGCCGGCGCGGCGCTTCCTGGGCTGGAACCTGCTGGGCTCGGCGCTGTGGGCCGGTGCCGCAGTGCTGGCGGGCCGGGTCTTCCACGCGCAGATCGACGCCGTTATGCGCGCGCTGGGCAACCTGGGCAGCGTGGCCCTGGCGGTGGTGCTGGCGGCCCTGGGGGTGTATCTGGGCTGGCGGCTGTGGCGGCGCTTCCGCGTGCGCCGCGAGCTGAGCCGCTTCGAGCGGCTGGGCCCGGGCGAGGTGATGGGTTTGCTGGAGCGGGGCTGCGATGTGGTCCTCGTCGACGTGCGCGCCGCCTCGCCGGACATGCCGCTGGGCAGCCGCATCCCTGGCGCCCGCCACCTCGACCTCGGTGCGCTGGGCGACGCCGCGCTGGCCGGCTGGCCGCAGGCGGGCGAGTTCATCACCTACTGCGCCTGCCCTAATGACGCCTCGGCCGTGCGGGCGGCCCAGTGGCTGAAGCAGCAGGGCCGCCAGGCGCGCGTGCTGCGCGGCGGCATCGATGCTTGGACGCAGGCGGGGCTGGCACTAGAGCCGGGTTGAGGGTTGGTTGTGTTTGACTGGTGTTTACCCTATAATCGGGTTTACCCTAGTAAATCACATCGGGCCACGAGCCCCAACCCCACCATGAGTCTGATCCAGAACCTCGTCCAGTCCCTGCGCAATGCACTGACCGTCGAAACCCAGTCCTCCCTTGAGGAGCGCTATCTGTCCGACGCCGTCGATCACGTCGACCTGGAGCGCCGCATCGCCACCCAGTCGCGCGCCTACATGTCCATGGCGCCCATGAACATCGGCCGCTGATCGCCAGCCGACCCGCGCAAGACACAACGGCCCCGCAAGGGGCCGTTTGCTTTTGGGGAATGGCATGGCGCCAGTCCCGGGGTCGGTGCTGTCTGACAGGCGTTCAGCGCCGCAGCCGATGCCATGGCGTGCGGCCGGCGGCCAGAGTTGCGGTAACCCATTCCGCAATCCTCTCCTGCCGAGAAAGGCCCCCCGCCATGAAGACCACCACCACCCGAACCCGCCTGCCACTGATCGGCGCCCTGGCGCTGGCCGCGGCCCTCGCCGCCTGCGGCAAACATGAAGACGAGCGCACCGCCGGCCAGAAGCTGGACGGCGCCATCGCCGAGGCCAAGCAGGCCGGCGCCGAGGCCAGGGCCGACGCCAGCCGTGCCGCGAACACGGCAGAAACCAAGATGAAGCAAGCCGCCGCGGCCACCTCCGAAGCTGTCGCCGACGCCACCATCGTCACCAAGATCAACGCCGCGCTGCTGGCCGACGACCGGCTGAAGGCCACCAAGATCGACGTGAAGGCACAGGACGGCCACGTGACGCTGACCGGCACGGCGCCCGACGCCGGCTCCCAGACTCGCGCGACGACACTGGCCGCGGCCGTGAATGGCGTGCGCTCGGTGAACAACCAGCTCGTGGTGGCCCGCAATGGCTGAGCAACACACCTCCCTGCGCCTGGACGAAGCCGGCCTGAAGGCCGCCCGCGGCGACCTCGCCGATGGCGCAGTCACGCCGGCCTACGGCCCGTGGCGCGACGACATCGTCGCCCTGCTCAATGGTGCGCTCGCGACCGAGCTGACCTGCGTGCTGCGCTACCGCCGCCATCACTTCATGGCTAACGGCCTGGAGTCACCCACCATTGCCGGTGAATTCCTCGTGCATGCCAACGCGGAGCTGGGCCATGCTGACCGCCTGGCCCAGCGCATCGTGCAGCTGGGCGGCGAGCCCGACTTCAACCCCGTGGGCCTTCTGGAACGCGGCCACGCGGGCTACGACGAGATCAACGACCTCAAGGGCATGATCAAGTCCAACCTCATCGCCGAGCGGGTCGCTGTCGAAAGCTACCGCCAGATGATCGGACTGGTGGCGGACAAGGACTCCACCACGCGGCGGCTGCTGGAAGACATCCTGGCCGACGAGGAAGAGCATGCCGACGAGCTGAAGGACTGGATGACCCGCGCCTGAGAGCGCCTGGCCTGAGGAGACCGACATGTCATGGTTTGCACACCGAAACGCCACCCACCGCCTACATGCTGAGCCGCAAGAAGGCCTGCTGGTCGATAACGCGCCGCCGCTGACTGCTGCCGAGCCGCCCAGGCCTCGTCTGCTCAGAAGGCACGAGCCTCGCCGGCACTCGTTGCTAGGCTGGGCGCTGGCCCTTGGCGCTGGCGTGGCGATCGCCGTGGTGGCCGTGTCAGCCTGGGAGGACCCGCGCAGCGTCGGCGCCCAGCTTGACGGTGCCGTGGCCAGCGTGCGCAATGCCGGCAGCCAGGCCGGCCAGACGGTGGTCCATTCGCAGAACGCCGCCGCCCAGGCCTCGCGCGACGTGGTGGACGGCGTCAGCATGGCGATTGACGACGCCGGCATCAGCGCCAAGGTCAAGGCCGCCTTGGCCGTCGACCCGGCGCTGAGCGCCTCGCGCATCGAGGTGCAGACCGACCAGGGCATCGTCCGCCTGGCGGGCCCCGCCCCCGACGCGGCAGCCAAGGAGCGTGCGACCGTGCTGGCCGCCGCACCCCAGGGCGTGCGCGGCGTGGACAACCGGCTGACCCTGCCACAGCCGGGCCACGTCGTGGCCGTGGCTGACAAGTAGCCCAAGGTCCGCATCACGGCACGCTGCCCTTCGTCGCAGCCTGCCCGGAGCTGCGATGCCCTCGCTAGGATGCGCCATGGCTATCAAATTTGCACTGGCAGTCCTGGCCGTGGCCAGCATCGGATCCGTCGCAAACGCGCAAGCGCCTGTCGACCCTGTCGCCACCCTTGTCGACCACCTCGACTTGGAGACCTACAAGGCCACCATCAAGGGCCTGACGCGGTTCGGTGACCGTCGCCAGGGTACGGCGCGCAACCGGGCGGCGCTGGACTGGATCGAGGCGCAGCTGAAGGCTTACGGTTGCACGAACACCGAAAGGCTGCAGTACGACTTCACCGAACCCGCCCGGCGCGGGCCGGTGCAACTGCAGCCTGTGCGTGCCGGCGGCCCGGCGGCGCAGGGTGGAGGCACGCTGTTCGGCAAGCGGGCGCCCATCGGCGTCAACACCGACCCGCTGGCCCAGCCTGACGAGAAGCTGCGCGCGCTGAACGCTGAGCAATCACCAATGGGCACCTCGCTGCGCGAAAGCGTCTACTGCACCAAGGTCGGCAGCACGCGGCCGGACGAGATGTACATCGTGTCGGCCCACATGGACGGCATCGGCTTTGGCGAGGCCGCCAACGACGACGGCTCGGGCACCGCGCTGGTCATGGAGCTGGCGCGCATCTTCAGCCTGCCCGGCGTGGCGACGGAGCGTTCCATCCGCTTCATCCTGTGGAACAACGAGGAGACGGGCCTGAACGGCGCGGCGGCCTACGTGGCGCAGCGCCAGTCGTTGCAGGGCGTCGAGTCGCCCAAGGGCTCGGGCCGCTACCCGGAGCCCAAGTGGCTGGGCCTGATCCAGCATGACATGTTGCTGTTCGACCATGGCATGCCCATCCCCAAACTGGACGCTGCCGGCAAGCCGGTGCTCGATGCGCGTGGGCAGCCGGTCTACACGGCGCCCAGGGAGCAGCGCGCCGAGGCGGACGTGAACATCGAGTTCCAGGTCAACGCCAAGCAGGCCGACGGCGCCGCGCGGCTGGCCTGGGCGCTGCGGGCGGCCAACGAGAAGTACGCGACCGACTACCCCGCGGCGGTGGGCAACCGCATGACCAATACCGACTCCACGCCCTTCATGGACTTGGTGCCGGCTGTCTCCGTGCGGGAGAACGAGCGTGGCATGCAGATCGGCGCGGGCTGGAACCCGCATTGGCATCAGCCCACCGACGTGTATGCCACGTACTCAGACAAGGATTTCCTGCTCGGGCTGAACGCGGCGCAGACGACGCTGGCTGCCGTCGCGCAATTGGCGGGCGCACAGGTCAAGCCCTGACCCCCGCGCCTGCGGGCGCCCGCATTCGCGGGGATGCGCGGATGTTTCAAATGGATACAGTTGCGGCCATCGCGCGGTTGCTAACCACATTCATGCGCGGGCACTAGATGTCGCCGGGCCGGGATGGGCCCGAAGCGCACGCAGGGGGAGCGAGGTTGTCGGGCCATGCGTCCGCAGCCGTTCGGGGGTCCACGAGGGTGTGGGCCCATTCAGTTCCCGATGTCGTGCGGACCAGCAGCCAGGCGCTCCAGCAGCACCAGGTCGCAGCCCGCTGCGGCGTCCTTTTGCCTGCTGGCCTGCTGCACCGTGGAATCCAATACCGCTCTCGCCCCGTTCTATGCCGACACGGCCCGCGAACCCACTCAGCGCGACTCCGCCGACCTGCTGGTCGACGCACTGGCCGCGCTGGGGGTCGAGTACGTCTTCGGCGTGCCCGGCGGCGCCATCGAGCCGCTCTACAACGCCCTCGCACGCAGCGGCCGCCGCGGCGGACCGCAGGCCGTCGTGGCCCGCAACGAGCAGGGTGCCGCCTACATGGCCGACGGCTATGCCCGCGAGACCGGCAAGATCGGCGTGTGCATCGCGACTTCGGGGCCGGGTGCCACCAACCTGATCACCGGCGTGTCCTGCGCCTACGACAACAACGTGCCCATGCTGGTCATCACTGGCCAGCCGCCGATCAAGAACTTCGGCAAGGGCGCGCTGCAGGAGTCCAGCTGCACGGGCATCAACACGATGGCGATGTTCCGCCCCTGCACGCGCTACAACTCGCTGGTCTCTCACGCCGAGCAGCTGCCCACCAAGCTCTTCAACGCGCTGATGCAGGCGCAGCGCGCGCCCAGCGGCCCCAGCCACCTGTCCATCCCGGTGGACATCCTGCGCCAGCCGGTGTCCGACGACCTGGAGACGCCCGACTTCGCCGGCCTGCTGCGCCGCGCGCCAGCGCTGGTGGACCTGCCCGCCGTGCGCCAGCTGGCCCGGCTGCTGTTCTCGGCCAGGCAACCGGTCTGGCTGATCGGCGACGGCTGTGGCGAGGCCGCGAACGACCTGATGCAGCTGGTGCAGCGCACCGACGGCATGTTCATCACCACGCCCGACGGCAAAGGCTTCATCAACCCGCGCCACCCACGCTTTCGCGGCGTGTTCGGCTTTGGCGGCCATGCCAGTGCGGCCGAGCTGCTGTCGGGTGAGCCCGACCTGGTCATCGCGCTGGGCACGGGCTTTGGCGAGTTCAACAGCGGAGGCTGGTCCAGCGCACTGCTGAACGGCCGCCTGGTGCATGTGGACGACAGCGACGAAAACCTGATGCGCTCGCCGATGGCGCGGCTGCATGTGCGCGGCCACATCAAGTCGGTCTGCGAGCAGATGCTGTCGCTGCTGGCGCCGTCGCACAACGGGCCGGACGCCCAACTGCTCCCCTTCCTGCACCCGCAGGTCGGGCGGCAGGCTTACGAGGCCATGGTCGACAGCCCGCAGGCCCTGCATGGCGACTGTGCGCCGGTGAAGCCGCAGCGCCTGCTGGCCACGCTGGGCGAGCGTTGCCCGGCGCGCACTCGCTTCGTCGCGGACGCTGGCAACAGCGCCGCCTGGGCCGTGCACTACTTAGCGCCGCACGACAAGCGCAGTGGGCGGATGCCGGGCGGGGCCTATCTGCCGGCGGGGCAGGAGCGGCGCACCCGCAGCTCCAGCTGGCTGCGCGTGACCATGGACTTCGCGCCCATGGGTTGGGCCATCGGCTCGGCCGTGGGCATCTCGCTGGCCAACCGCCGCTGCCCGGTCGTCTGCCTGACGGGTGATGGCAGCTATCTGATGAACGGCCAGGAGATCACCGTGGCGGCCGAGCTGGGCCTGCCGGTGCTCTATGTCGTGCTGAACGATGGCGCCTTGGGCATGGTCAAGCACGGCCAGCGGCTGGCTGGTGCGGAGCCCATCGGCTTCGAGCTGCCCAAGGTCGACTTCGCCATGATGGCCGCTGCCATGGGCATCCCCGGGCATGTGGTCCGCTCGGCGCAGGATCTGGACGAGCTGGACTTCGACGCGCTGCTGTCGCGCGGTGGGCCGACGCTGCTGGACGTGCGCATCGACGGCGAGGAGGTGCCGCCGATGAACGTGCGCATGAAGACGCTGGGCACGGCGCGATGACGGCGCTGGCGACGACGGCGGTGCCACGCGAGCGGGTCCGTACACGCATCTGGCACGAGGAGCCGGAGGCCGGCAACAGCTTCGCCACGCGCAGCGCGCTCTGCCATGGCTATGACGTCTATGGCGACATGCTGGGCAAGGCGCGCTGGGTGGACATGCTCTTCCTGCTGCTGCGAGGCGAGGCGGCGTCCGCAGCACAGGCGCGGCTGCTGGAGGCGCTGGGCCTGGCCTTGGCCAACCCCGGGCCGCGCGACGCGGCGGTGCACGCGGCGATGTGCGCGGGCGTCGGCGGGTCGACCTCGGCCGCCGCCTTGATCGCAGCGCTGTCCGTGGGGGCCGGCAAGTCGGGCGGCGCGCGCGAGGTCTGGGCGGCGATGAAGCTATTCACGGAGTGCGGCCGCAGCCCGGCGGCTTGGGAGCGCGCGCTGGCCGCCCCCGCCGCCGAGCGCGCAGGCATCTGGCCGCAGGCTGAGCATCCGCCCGGCTTCGATCCGCACGCCGGGCAAGCCTGCGGCATCGTCGAACGCACGCTGCAGGTGCTCGCCACGCTCAGCATCGGCCCCTGCCTGCCCTGGCTGGCCCAGAGCCGGCCCCAGCTGGAAACCGCCGCGGGCCGCGGCCTGGCCATGACCGGCGTCGCGGCGGCCGCCCTTGTCGACCTGGGCTTCACGCCCGACCAGGGCGAGATGCTGCACCTGCTGCTGCGCCTGCCCGGTGCGGCGGCGCATGCGCTGGAGCAACGAGAGCAGGGACACAAGAGCTTCCCGTTCTTCGCGCTGGACCTGCAGGACGATCCGGGAGGTGCCGCATGAACGGCCCCGAAGCGCTCGTCGACAGCGCCGACCGCATGACCACCCGCGTGGGCCAGGCTTTCGTCGGCACCCGTGCGGTCTTCCGCGGCCACGACCTGCATGCCAACCTTCGCCACCTCGACTGGATGGCGCTGTACGTCCTGGGCATCACCGGCCGCCACCACAGCGAGCCGCAGACCAAGCTGCTGCATGCCTTGTGGGTCTGCACCAGCTACCCGGATGCGCGCATCTGGAACAACCGTACGGCCGCGCTGGCGGGCTCGGCGCGCAGCACACCGGGGCTGGGCATCGCTGCGGCACTGGCCATGTCCGAGGCCACCATCTACGGCGGCCACCCCTACGTCAGCAGCATCGACTTCCTGATCCGCGCGCAGCGGCACGGCGGATCGCTGTGTGCCTTCGTGGCGGCCGAGCTGGCGCAGGGCCGCATCTACGGCTACGGCCGTCCTATTGCCAGCATCGACGAGCGACTGCCCTGGGTGCTGGGCATTGCACGCGAACTGCAGCTCGACGGCGGCCCGCATCTGCGGGTCGCGCTGGAAGTCGAGCAGTTGCTGGTGGCGCGCAACCCCAAGCTGCGCATGAACTACGCGGCGCTGATGTCCGCGCTGTGCGCTGACCTGGGTTTCTCGCCGACCGAGATGCACCACTTCCAGGTGCCGGTCTTCCTCGCCGGCATGTCGCCTTGCTTCATCGAGGCGGCCGAGCGCGCGCCGGGGACCGTGTTCCCGATGTCCTGTGCCCACATCGCCTACGAAGGGCCGGCCAAGCGCGCCTGGCCCGCGGCTCAACCTCAACCATGACCACGCCAATGAACCCCTATCCGCACTACGCGCACATGCGCGCCACGACCCCCGTGCACTTCAACGCCGAGCTGGGCGTGTGGGAGGTTTACGGTTACCACGACATCCAGACTGTCCTGGGCGACGCCAAGACCTTCTCTTCGGACCTGTCGGACGGGAAGATGATGGTCTTCATGGACCCGCCGCGCCACACGCAGTTCCGTCGACTGGTGGCGCGCGCCTTCACGAGCAAGGTCATCGCCGACCTGGAGCCCGGCGTGCAGGCCATCACCGACGAGCTGCTGGACCACGTCGAGCCCGCCGGTCGCATGGACCTCGTCAGCGACCTGGCCTTCACGCTGCCCGTCACGGTGATCGCCGAGCTGTTGGGCCTGCCTGTGGCCGACCGCGACAGGTTCAAGCAGTGGTCGGTGCCCGCCATCCGCGCCGCCGAGATGGAGCTGATGGGCCAGGTGCCCGCGCCGGAGCTGGTGCAGGCCGTCGACGAGCTGGACGCCTACCTGGCCGACCTGATCGAGAAGCGCCGCGACACGCCGAGCCACGACCTCGTCAGCGGCCTGCTGGCGGCGGAGGTCGATGGCGAGAAGCTCACGCTGCAGGAAGTGGCCAGCACCTGCCGGCTGCTGCTCATCGCCGGCTTCGAGACCACGGCCAACCTGATCGGCAACACGCTGCAGCTGCTGCTGTCCCACCCCCAGGCGCTGGCGCAATTGGTGGCCGACCCCAGGCTGCTGCCGTCGGCCATCGAGGAGGCGCTGCGCTTCAACACGCCCTTCATGTTCTTCGCCCGCGTCGCCAAGTGCGACGTGGTGCTGGGCGGCCAGCTCATCAAGGCCGGTCAGCAGGTGATGACCTTCAACGCCTCGGGCAACCGTGACGAGTCGGCCTTCCCGCACGCCGACACTTTCGACATCACCCGCACGGCCAACCGCCACCTGAGCTTCGGCCACGGCATCCACTACTGCCTGGGCGCTGGCCTGGGCCGGCTGGAGGCGCGCGTGGCCATCGCCACGCTGCTGCGCCGCTTCAACGGGCTGCGCCTGGACGAGGGCAGGGCGGTGGAGCCGCTGTCGTCGTTCGTGCTGTTCGGCTTCAGCAGTCTGCCAGTGCGCTTTGAGGCGTTACAGGCGGTAGGCGAGCTGAACGTAGAGTGACCGCCGCGCCAGCGGGATGTCACCCGGCAGCCCTAGCCCGGGCGCCAGGCTGGGCTCGCGGGCGTCAGCGTTGAACAGGTTGCGCACCGACACCGCGAAGTCCCAGTCGCCCTTGCCCCTGTTCTTGCCATTGCCGGTACGCAGCGTGAGGTCAGCAGTCGTGTAGTCGGGGATGGGTGCGCGCGCGTCACCCGCAGAGCGCTTGCGTTCGGCCACATGGTTGACCTGGCCGCTGAGCAGCCAGCCGTTGGCGACATTCCAGTCGGCCCGGGCATTCAGGTGCTGGCGCGGCGCATAGCCGGCGGCGGTGTGCGTCGTGTCTTCGACGGCGTGTTGCAGTGCTAGATTGCCGCTCAGGCGCAGCTTGCGCGTGATGTCCCATTGCGCATCCAGCTCCAGCCCAGTGCCGTGCTGGGCGCCGATGTTGTTGAACTGGGCCGTGCCGCCGCCGGTGTCGGTCGTGCGGATGATGTCCTTCATGTCGTAGCGGAACAGGCTCAGGTTGAGCTGGGCGTCCGCCCGGGCCTGCCACGAGAACGCTGCCTCCCATGTGCTGATCGTTTCGGGCTTGAGCGCCGCGTTGCCACGGATGACGGGGTTGTTGATGCTGTACTGCTC
>JACPYV010000159.1 GCA_016195825.1 Burkholderiales bacterium
CGAGCTCGGGCGAGACAATCACGGCGACCTGGACGGTCACCAACCGCGGCACGCGCGACACCCGCGTGCCGGGCTGGATGGACGGCGTCTACCTGTCGCGCGACGCGACACTGGACCCCAGCGACTACCCGCTGGTGGACCGCGGCAACGAGATCGAGACCCTGCTGCGCGCGCGCCAGGTCTACCTGACCGACGCACAGGGCAAGGCGCGCTACCTCAAGCCCGGCGAGAGCTACACGCAGTCGGCCACGTTCGCGATCCCGACCTCCATCAGCGGCAGCTTCAAGCTCATCGTCAAGGCCGACACCGGCGTCTTCAAGGACTTCTCCGCCGAGGTGCCCAGCACCGTCCGCGCCGGCCTGCCTGTCATCCGCGAGAGCGGCAACAACGGCGTGCTGGAATTCAAGGACGAGGCCAACAACACGGCGCAGATCGCGCTGCCCATCTCGCTGGCCACGCCGCCCGACCTGCAGGTCACCAGCGTCACAGCGCCCGACGCCGTCATCGCTGGCCAGAACTTCACGGTTGCCTACAAGGTCGAGAACCTGGGCGGCAAGACCCCGGTGGACCAGGGCAACTGGTACGACATGGTCTACCTGTCCAAGGACCGCTTCCTGGACCTGAACAAGGACCGCTACCTCGGCTACGTGCAGCACGGCGGCGGCCTGGCCGCCGGTGGCAGCTACACCGGCAGCCTGACCTACACCGCGCCGCGCGACCTGGAAGGGCCTTACTACGTCTTCGTGGTGACCGACCCGGCCCGCATCTGGGGCAGTGGAGACACCGGCCAGGTGCTGGAGTTCGGCAAGGACGACAACAACAACGCCGCGGCCATCCAGCCCATGCGCATCGAGACGCCGCCGCCGGCCGACCTCGTGGTCACCAATGTCGTCGTGCCCGCGAGCGCCAAGGTCGGCGACGAGGTCGAGATCACGTTCACGGTCCAGAACTCGTCCATCAATCCGGCCTACGGCCGCTGGACCGACGCGCTGTACCTGTCGGCCGACAACGCCTGGGACCTGTCCGACATCCAGCTTGGCAAGGTCGCCCACGTCGGCGACCTGGGCGAGAACGGTACCTACACCGCCACGCTGAAGGCCAGGCTGCCTGCGCTCAAGGATGGTGGCTGGCGCGTCATCGTGCGCCCGGACCTGTACAACGAGGTCTTTGAAGGCCGGATCACCTACACCGACACCGGCCTGAACCTGCCGCCGGGCGAGGCCAACAACCGCACCGCCTCGGGCGCCACGCTGCGCGTGGACGTACCCGTGTTGACGGTGGCACAGACGCTGTCCACCACGCTGTCGCCCGACCAGACCCAGGTCTACAAGGTCAGCGTGGCTGCTGGCGAAACGCTGCGGGTGCTGCTGGACTCCACGGCCGCCACAGGCGCCAACGAGGTCTACATCCGCTGGAACGACGTGCCCACGTCCAGCGCCTTCGATGTGGCCTACAGCAACCCGGTCTCGCCCGACCAGACGCTGCTGCTGCCCACGACCAAGGCTGGCGACTACTACATCCTCGTGCGCTCGCGCCAGGGTGCGACGAACACGCCGGTCACCTTGCGCGCCGACCTGCTGCCGCTGTCCATCACCAAGGTAACGCCCGACCAGGGCGGCGTCGGTGACGACGACCACCGCTGGGTCACCATGGATATTGAGGGTGCCCGCTTCGCGGCGGGCGCGCTGGTCAAGCTGTCACGCCCGGGTGAGTTCGAGATCGAACCCGAGCGCTGGCAGGTGCTGGACGCGACCCACATCCGCGCCGTCTTCGACCTGCGCCACGTGCCCATGGGCTTGTTCGACGTCATCGTCACCAACCCTGACGGCCAGCGCGTCGTCGAGCCCTACCGCTACCTGGTCGAACGCATGATCGAGGCCGACACGGCCATCGGCGTCGGCGGCCCGCGCAACATCGAGCCGGGTGACGCGGCGACCTACAGCGTCAGCCTGCAGAGCCTGACCAACGTCGACACGCCTTACGTGCGCTTCGACGTGGGCGCAACGGACATGGGCAACAGCGAGTACGTGCTGGAAGGCCTGGCCCTGCCCTACGTCGTGTTCGGCACCAACATCGGCGGCAAGCCCGATGGCGCCATCGCGGCCGGTGACGGCAACAACCAGGCCTACGGCACCACGCCCACCACCGGCGTGCGCGCCGATGTGCCCTGGGCTGCGCTGGACGGCATGGACAACACCAAGGGCTGGAACCTGGCCCCCGGCTATGCCTTCGACCTGGCCGCCAACGGCTTTGCCGGCGCCACCTTCAAGGTCCAGACCTACCCGGGCCTGGCCGAGTGGATCAACTACGACTTCGAAGGACTGCGCGACAAGCTCTACGCCATCCGCCCGGACTGGAAGGCCGCCGGCCTCCTCGACGAGGGCGTCACCGGCCTGGACAAGATCTCCAGCGGTCTGACCGCCAAGTTCCTGTCCAAGGACCCCGAGGTCCACATCACCAAGGAAGAGGCGCTCGCCATGCCCTTCCGGTTCGACACGCTGGCCAGCGTCACCACGCTGACGCGCGCTGAGTTCGTCGCCGAGCAGACCGCGCACGCCAAGGCGTTGCGCACCGCCATCCTGGCCGACCACACAGCACCCAGCACGCTGGCCGTACTGGCCGCCGACGAGTCCCAGTGGGTCAAGGGCTGGCTGGGCGCGCTGGAGGCCGCCGGCCTGCTGCGCCCCGAGGGCACGGCCCCGGCCATCCGCAGCGACGAGCTGGTGCTGAGCCTGAACGCGACGCTGGCCACCGGCATCCTGATGTCCAAGGCCGGTGACAGCTACCGCACCCAGGCCGACCTGCTGGGCTTTTTTGCCAAGGTGCAGCAGTGGTACGGCGACACGGCCAGGTACGCCGGCGACCCGAATGCCGCCCACGCACCGGTGGACTACAAGGAAGTCCGCTACACCGACGATGGCGGCGAGGTCGACATCCCGGTGCCCGTCGCACCGAACCCGGCCGACTACGACCAGGGTGCGTCGCAGTCCACCCACTTCATCAGCTTCGATGTCTTCGCCGGCAACCGTGCCGAGCTGGAATACCTGCGCCACATCGGCGTGCTGGACAGCGAGTTCCGCCCCGTCGGCCCGCAGGCGCTGAACCTCACCAACTATCTGCAGCAGGCCGCGCAAGCGCAGGCCAATGCCGGCGCCACGATCAGCGTGCGCGGCCCGCAGGCGCTGCCGGCGGCCAACGGCTCCACCTACGTCCCGACCGACTACGCGCTGCCCTACACGCTGAGCTTCAACAACCCGACCAGTGCCGCCGTGGGAGAAATCCGTCTCGTGACGGCCATCGACCCCGACCTGGACGCACGCAGCCTGCGCCTGGGTGACCTGAAGATCGGCGACATCAACATCCACGTGCCCGCTGGTCAGGCCGTCTTCCAGGGCGACTTCGACTTCACCGGCGCGTCAGGCAAGGGCTATGTGCTGCGCGTCAGCGCCGGCATCGACGCCGAGACCCGCGTTGCCACCTTGCTGCTGCAGGCCATCGATCCCGACACCGGGGAGGTGCTGCACGACCCCGCCCGCGGCCTGCTGCCGCCGGACGCCAATGGCAAGGCCACCGGTGGCTTTGCGAGCTACACCATCAGCGCCAGCGATATCGCGCAGACCGGCGCCAACATCACGGCCGCTGCCCGCGTGTTCTTTGACGCGACGCCGCCCATCGCCAGCGCGTCCATCAGCCACACCCTGGACGCCGACGCACCGGTGACCACGCTCACCGTCACCAGCAATGGCAACAACGCCGCCGGCCAGCCGACCTTCAAGCTGAACTGGAAGGCTGTGGACGAAGCGGCCGGCGTCAAGCACGTCACCGTCTACGTCGCCGAGGACGGTGGCGACTTCAAGATCTGGCAAAAGCAGGTGGCCGGTGCAGAAAGCACGGCCCTCTTCACCGGCCAGGCCGGCAAGCACTACGAGTTCCTGGCTGTCGCCACCGACAACGCCGGCAACCGCGAGGCCGCCAGCGTCTCCAACGCCGTGCTGCCCGACGACGGCAGCCGCGCCCAGGCGCAGCAAGGCCTGGGTGTCACCGATGCGCTGGACCAGACCGGCGAACTGCCCGCCGCCGCGCCGGACCGCAACTACGTCGCCAGCGACCTGTTCGCGCAAGCCTCGCAGAAGCTGCCCGGCTTCGTCATCACGCCGGCGCTCGGCGGTCTCGGCAGCGACCTGCAATCGGTGCTCGCACCCCTGCAGCTGCGCGGCTTCGCCAGCGGCTTTGCGGCCAGCGAAGGCGACATCGGCGCGCTCGCGATGGTCGAGCTGGCCGATGGCTCGGTGCTCGCCAGCGCGGGCAGCGAACGCAACCAGGTCTTCCACTTCGGCAAGGACGGTGGCCGCTCCGTGCAGCCCTTGTTCACGACGCAGACGGCCATCCTCGACATGGCACTCGACGCCGCCGGCAACCTGTGGGTCATGACCGGCTCCGAGCTGATGATGATCGACGCCGGCTCCGGCGCCGTCATCAGCCGCACCCGTGCGCCCGCGGGCGAGCCGCTGACGCATGCGCTGGCCATCCAGCCCGGCACCGGTCTCATCTACGTGGCCAGCGGCAATGGCGTCGAGATCTTCGACCCCAAGGCAACCAGCGCTGCCTTGGCCTGGAAGCACTTCAGCAACACCCGCGTCGGCGACCTGGCCTTCGGGCCGGACAACCGTTTGTGGGCCGTGCGCTGGACTGGTAGCGACGTCAAGGGCGCCCTGCCCGAGGCGACGACCGACATCGTCAGCTTCCCCATGAGCGGCCGCACCGTGGGCCGCGCCGAGCTGGAATACCGACTGCCCGGCCTGGTCGACAGCATCGCCTTCGGCAAGGCCGGCACCGGCTTGGCGGGCCTGCTGCTGGCCAGCAGCAATACCGCGCAGCGCCCCACCGCGGCTGATGGCAGCACAAGCGTCGCGCACACCAGCGCCGTCTGGGCCGTCGAACTGAAGAGCCGCCGTGCGCTCAAGCTCGCCGAAGGCGGCACGCGCGGCGAGAGCATCGTCGTCACCGCCGACGGCCGCATCCTCGTGGCCGAGACCAACCGCATCGACGAACTCGCCCCCATCAAGGCACCCAAGGTCGTCTCTGCCAGCGTCGCCGACGGTGCCTTGGTGCCACTGCCGCTGACCCAACTGGCCATCAGCTTTGACCAGGCCATGTGGACCGGTGCCGACGGTGCCGACACCACCAGCGCGTCTTCGGTGCTGAACCCGAAGAACTACAGCCTCATCGCGACCGGCGCCAACAGCACGCTGATCCTGACGCCTGAAAGCGTGCGATGGGATGCAGCGAGCAAGAGCGCCATCCTGACGTTGCCCAACCTGCCGGCCGGCGGCTGGCGTGTTGAGATCGTCAACACCGTGCGCAGTGCTCAGCAGGTCACGCTGGGCGAGGCCTGGGGCCTGGTGTTCACGGCCGTCACCGACATCTCCAACCTTGTGCGGCTGGAATTCGCTGACACCCGCGCCGACCGCCTGACCGGCGCCATCAGCTACGACGTCAACATCACCAACATTGGCGTCGACGACCTCAAGGGGCCGCTGATGCTGCTCCTGGATCCGGGTCGCTACTTCGGCGATGCCATCCTTGGCGCGGCCAAGGGCGACGGTGCGCAGGCCGAACTGTGGGTGCTTGACCTGACCAGCGCGCTGCAAGGCCACCCGCTGAAGACCGGTGAGACCTTGTCCAACCGCACGGTGACCGTGCGCCCGGCCAGCAGCTTTGGCACGACACCGGGCTCCGGCCAGATCGTCAAGGTCAACCTGGGTCATGGCATCTACGCGCTGCCCTATGACAACGCGCCGCCGGTGCTCGGCCAACTCGCCGCAGACGGCAGCCTGGACCTGACCACGGTCGCACTGCCGGCCGCCACGGCCGGCGCGGCCTGGACCGCGAACCTCGGTGCGCTGGACAGTGACGGCCGCCTCTTCTACTGGGAGCTGGTCAGTGCCCCGGCGGGCATGACCATCACGCAGGATCCGTTGGTGGAAAGCACAGCCACGGGCTACGGCAACCACGCCACGCTGCACTGGACGCCCAAGGCCACCGACCGGACGGACAACCAGATCCTGATGCGGGTCATCGACAGCCGCGGTGGCGTCGCGCTGCGCCGCTTCACGCTGGACGTGGCCGGGGCCAACCATGTGCCGGTCATCGATGCGGTCGAGAACCTGACACTGGGCGAAGGCGACAGCCTGCAGCTGCCGCTGCTGGCCAGCGACGATGACGGCGACACCGTCACGCTGCTGGTGCGCAACCTGCCCGCTGGAGCCTTCTTCGACGCAGCCAACGGCATCCTCAGCTGGACGCCCGGCTACGACCAGGCGGGCGTCTACAAAGACATCACGATCGTCGCCAGCGACGGCAAGCAGGAGGTGCAGCGCCGCTTCAACCTGACCGTCAACCAGGGCTGGCCCATGCCCATCTTCCAGACGCTGGACACGCAAGTGCTGCGCGAGGGCGACCACTTCGGCCTGCAACTACCCGGCGCCGTGCCGGGTGGCCTGAGCCAAGCCGACGGCAGCCGCGTCACGCTGAAGTGGAGCGTCGAGTCCCTGCCTGGTGGCGCCACGCTGGACGCCGACACCGGCTGGTTCAGCTGGACGCCGGGCTATGCCCAGGCCGGCCTGCTGACGCTGCCAGTCACGCTGATCGCCACCTTCACGATGCCCGACGGCACGACCAGCGTCACCGCGGTGAAGCGCGACCTCAAGCTCGACGTGAAGAACGCCAACGGCGCTCCGGTGTTCGACCCGGTGCAGACCTGGGCCGTGCTGGAAGGCCAGCCGCTGCGCGTCAGCGTGTTCGCCTTCGACCCGGACAATCCGGCCTTCGAGCCCAAGGTGCGCCTGGCGCCGGGTGGTGATGCCAGCGGCCCCACGGGCACGACCAGCACCGTCGACTACGAGGTCACCGGCCTGCCGCCGGGCGCCACCTTTGACCGCGACACGCTGGAGCTGATCTGGACCCCGGGCTATGCCCAGGCCGGCACCTACTACGTGACCGTCAAGGCCACCGACGACGGCAACGGCACCGGCACGCGACTGAGCAGTCAGATCGTGCTGCCCATCGTCGTCAGCAACGCCAACCGCGCGCCCGAGATCAAGGACCTGAGCAACGCCTTCGTGGACCGCGGCGCGGTGCTGGAGATCCCGGTCGAGGCCAACGACGCCGACGGCAATCCGCTGACGTTGACCGTGCAAGGCCTGCCCAGCTTCGCCACCTACACGCAGACGCTGAACAGCGCCGGCAAGCTGACCGGAGTCATCCGCTTCGCGCCTGGCGCCAACCACCGTGGTGACTACACCCTCACAGTCGTTGCTCAGGACAACGGCGATGGTGATGTGAACCAGGTGCTGGCCACGGCCAAGAGCTTCGTCGTCAGCGTGAAGAGCCCCAGCGAGGCGCCCGTCATCACCCTGCCCAGCCAGGCTGTGGCCGTGGCCGGCACCGAGCTGCGCATTCCCATCCTCGTGTCCGACCTGGACCAGGATGCGCTCACGTACTCCGCCACCAACCTGCCTGCCGGCGCGCGCATCGAGAGCGACCCGCGCTACGGCCACGCCACGCTGGTGTGGACGCCTGCCGCCGGCCTGAGCGGCAACTTCGACATCAGCCTGGCCGTCACCGACGCCGGTCTGCCGCCGGCCGACGCCGGCTACGTCCTCGACCCGCAGCACCCGCCGGTACCCAACACGTCGGTCAAGGACTTGCGCATCGTCGTGCGCGCCAGCAACGTGGCGCCCACGCTGTTCGCCATCGCCGCCACTGGCGGCGTGGTGCAGGGCGACCCGCTGGCCGGCACGCGCACCGTCGTCAAGGTCGACGAGGGTTCGCCGCTGACGCTGGACCTCTCCGGCCTAGACAACGACCTCGACCTGCTGAACTGGACCGTCGAGGGCCTGCCCAGCGGCATGCAGCTGACGCCCAGCGCCGGCAGCGGCGGCCAGACCCGCCTGAAGCTGCGCTGGACGCCCGGCCTCTTCGCCGCACAGAGCGACAACCAGAACGGTGCGGCGCCTGGCCACTACCTGCTCAAGCTGACCGCCAGCGATGGCAGCGCCAGCTTCACGCGTGACGTCGAGATCGTCGTCGCCAACGTGAACCAGGCGCCCGTGCTGCTGCCGATGCCGCTGCAACTGGTGCCCGAGGGCCAGACCCTGGCCTTCACGATGACCGCGACCGATGGCGACAACGACGCCACCCAGCTCGCGCTGATCTACGACGCCAGCACGCCCAGCGGCGTCTCCTTCGACGCCGCCACCGGCTACTTCGAATGGACGCCCGGCGCCGACGTCGTCAACAACGCGACGGCGGACACGCGCGCCTTCACGTTCAACTTCAGCGCGACAGACGGCACGGCCACCGTCACGCGGACGGTGCAGGTGCGCGTCTTCGACGTGAACCAGGCGCCGGAGATCGCCACCGCCAGCCACGCGCTGCTGGTGGGCCAGAGTTTCTCGCTGCCGGTCGTCAAGGGCGCCACGGCGCCGGTCGGCGCGCTACGCGTGTTCGACGCCGACGGCGCGGCGCAGACGTCCGCGCTGGGCGTCAGCTTCGTGGGCCTGCCCGAGGGCGCCGTCTACGACGCGACCAGCGGTCGCCTGAACTGGACCCCAGGCCCCGGCCAGGTGGGTGACTTCACCGTGCTCGCCACCGTCAGTGACGGCAAGAACACGACGACCAACAGCTTCGTGCTGCGCGTCGTGGCTGCAGCCGATGCCAACGCGCCCAAGCTGCTCGTCAACCTGACGCCCAGCACCCCGGTGCTGCCCGGCCAGATCGTGCTGGCCACCGTGCGCGCCGACGCTTTCAGCCCCATCGCCAGCATCGTCGTGCAGGCACGCGGCGCAGGCATCGGCCAGGCCGACTGGGTACCCGTGACGTTGGACGGCCTAGGCCGCGTGCGCATCACGCCCAGCGCCCCTGGCCTGGTCGAGCTGCGCGTGACGGCGACCGACGCCGATGGCTTCTCGGCCACGACGACACAGACCGTGCGCGTGCGCGACCCGCTCGACAATGCTGCGCCGACGCTCGCCTTCAGCGGCGTGCTCAATACCGGCAGCCTGGCCCCAGCCGTCATCGGCAGCACCACGGCGCTGACCGCGCGCATCGCCGACCTGCAGTTGATGGGCTACGTGCTCGAAGCCGCACCCTCCAACGGCGATCGGGTGGACGAGTCCGCCTGGCGCACGCTGGGCAAGTCCGACTACGCGGCGACGGCCGTCAACGGCGATCTGACGCTGGCCACGCTGGACCCGTCCCGTTGGGCGAACGGCGTCTATGTGCTGCGTCTGCGCGGCTGGGACCTGGCCGGTCGCACGACGGAGATCACGACCCGCATCCTCATCGATTCGACGAGCAAGCAGCTCGTGCAGGCGCAAGCCACCGATGCGGTCTTCCACCTGGGCGACCATGACCTCGCGCTGACGCGCAGCCTGTACGTCAACGGCACGGGCGACTTGGGCAACTGGACGCTGCCCTTGCTCGACACCCGCCTGACCCACGACCAGGCCGGCAGCGACGCGCTGGGCGTCTCCGCCGCCTGGCTGCTGGGTGCGCGCGTCTGGCTGCAAGTGCCGGCCAGCCTGTCGGCGTCCAACGCATCGACGCAATACCTGAGCTTCACGCTCGCCACGCAAGGCACGCCGCTGTCCAGCGACCCGACTTCGCCGCTGGTGCAGCGCCCCGTCTTCAGCAGCGCTTCGGGATCAGCGCCGGGCTGGATGCTGTCCGTCGTGAACGACGACCCCAGCATGCCCGTTGCACTGCTGCCGCAAGGCCAGCGCCTGATCGACCGCCTGACCGGCCTCCCCTGGCAGCCCACCGGCTACGAGCTGACCGGGCCCGACGGCACGCACTACCGTCTCGATGCGCGTGGCCAAGTGCAGAGCGTCAAGTTCGCCGACGGCCAGCAATGGCTGGTGTCCGACGCCGGCGTGGCGCTGGTCGGCAGCAGCGACCCGAATGCCCGCTTGGTCTTCGAGCGCGACAGCCAGGGCCGCATCGAACGCGTCGTGGGCCGCCAGACGGCCACGGCCGACGCGGCCATCGTCTACCGCTACGACAGCACCGGCCGCCTCGCGCTGGCGCGCAGCCTGTACGGTGACGGCAATCTCAACCTCAACATCGGCTATCACGCCGACGGCAGCGTCATCAACGACCCCGTCACCGCCCAGTTCGGCACGGCCGCGGGCTGGCTGGCCGGCGTCGCGACGCCCACCAACGACTGGAGTGGCACCCTGAACGCCGGCACGCCAGCGCGCTTCAGCTTCGTCGTGCGCGACAGCGAGCTCACCAGCACCGTGAAGACGCCTGGCGCCACCGGCGCGATCGTTTACGCCATCGAGACCTCTGCCGGCACCAGCCTGGCCATCGAAGGCGCGATCACACTCGGCCAGATCAGCAACGGCGGCAAGACCGTCACGCTGGTCCGCGTGACCGAGGCTGGCTTGAAGCTGCTGACCTTGACGGGCAGTGGCGCGGCCAACCTGAAGGTCAGCATCGCCGGTGACCTGAACCGCGACGGCCGCATCGACGGCACCGACTCCGCAGCCTACGCCGCGGCGGGTGTGGACCTGAATGGCGACGGCGTCGCCAACGACACCGACCGCCAGGTGCTGTACGCGAACTACGGCTGGCGCGCCAACCAGGCGCCAGTCAGTGTCGTCAGCGACACGCCGGTGCTGGCCCACACGGATCTGAACAAGTGGCTGGCGCTGGACAACGTGGCGCTGGACCGAGAGGGCGACAGCGTCTACTGGCGTGTGACGGGTGCTGTCCACGGCAGCGCCAGCCTCAGCGCGGACGGACAGACCTTGCTCTTCAAGCCCGAAGCCGGTTATGCCGGCGCCGCGGCGATCACGGTCGAGGCTGACGACGGCTACATGTCCAGCGGCCCCATCGTTCTGCAGTTCAACGTCAGCTCGGCGGCGTTGCTGGCCATCAACATCCAGGACGTAGGTCCTCTGCGCGCGGGCGAAAGCCGTGTGCTGCAGGCCTTCGGCTATTTCGCCGACGAGAAGGGGGTGGCGTTGACGGGGAACTACTTGCAGTGGTCCGTTGAGAACTGGCAGGACGATGTCGCCGCCGTGGTCACCACGTCGGCCGACACGCTGCTCAAGGGCCAGGCCAATGGCTGGGGCTATGCGCGTGCCAGCCACGGCGACTTTATTGGCGTTCGCAGCTACGAGGTTGGCGGACCGAGCGACGAAACGCTGAGCTTGGCGCTCGGCGGGCTCGACGTTTACCCGGGTTCCGTGTCCCTCGTGGCCCCGCAGGCCGACGGCAGCAGCGCGGGCGTACGCCAGATCAAGCTGACCGAAGTCGCTTATGACAAGTCGGTCGCTGATTCGTTCTACACGAGCTATTTCGTCGCCGACGGGCGCATCGCGACTGTGGATGCGGCCGGCGTCATCCAGGCCAAGGCCGTTGGGACGACCAAGGTCTACGCCATCTACAAGTCGGGCCAGGTCGAGCTGACCGTGCATGTCGTCGCGCCGTCCCTTGTGACGTCACAGGCGCCCACCATCCAGGTCGACACGACCGGTGCTGTGCTGCAGACCGCGAACGGTGTGCAGGTGGCCATCGCTGCCGGCGCGTTCGACGCGCCGCGCCAGGTCACTTTGACCGACCTCGACCTTGCGAACCTGCCGCTCGCGGCGCCCAGCTTCGATGGCTTCCAGGTGTTGTCAGGCTTCCATCTGGACATGGGTAACACCAAGAGTGCCTACCCCATCCAGTTGGCCACGTCGGCCCTCGGCCTCGACCCGAACGAGTACGAGGTGCTGATCCTGCGCCGCGGCACCATCACACTTGAGGACGGCACCGTCAAGGACACTTGGTGGGTGGTCGACAACGGGCATGTCGGCGCCGACGGCATGGCTCGCACGGCCAGCCCGCCCTATCCGGGCGTCACGAGTTCGGGTGATTACCTGCTCTCGGCAAGGCGCACCTCCAAGGACCCGAAGACGGGTGCGTCGGCGACGCGGATCGTGTCCTTGGACGCGAACTTCCAGAACATCTACTTCGCCGCGGTCGGCGTGGCCATGGCGGTGGCCGGAAGCGGCAACATGGTGGGTGCCATGACGGCAGTCAACCTGATGGCCATGCTGCCGGACCCGGCATTCAGCCTCTACACATTCACGACCACAGCCCAATACGTCCAGACGGGTACCGCAACCGTGAAGGGCGAGGACCTGGACATCACGGTCACCCCACCGAATCCCATCGTGGCCGGCGACCCGGTACTCACGGGCATCACGCGGGTCGACGCGAACACTTTCAAGCTGTCCGGCGATAACTTCAAACAAGACAAGGGTTCGACGCGACTGCGCGTCTGGATCAAGCCTGTGGGTAGCGGTCTGACAGATCGCAACGGTGCACCGGATCGGGGCCTGTTGTGGGACACCCTGACCGTTAGCGACGTCACCAAGACCTCGGCCACTGTCAAGGTGCCCGATGGCGTTGCGCTTGGATTGCACGAAATCTGGGTGGAACGCGTGATCGACGCCATCAATCTCGATGGCACGGCTGGCGACGGCTATGGCTTCATGTCCGGCAACCCGAGCTTCCCCATCGAGCTCAAGCCGCAGCAGGACCTGGGCGTCGTGCTGGACCGCCTGCATCTGCAGTTCACCGACGGCATCATGACTCATGGCTCCGATGGTGACGGGCCCCTGAAGATCCTGCAGGACGTCGTAGACCTGCCAGGCTATCTGACCGGGCTGAAGACCGATGCGCTGGTTTACGGGACGGACAACCGCGTGGTCTACGTGGCCGGCGCTGGCAAGATCTACATGATCGACATGATCAGCCACAAGCTGGTCTACACGCTGCAGTTGCCGGGCTCGACCGCCAACATCGCCTCGCTGGCGGTGGCTGGCGACTGGATGTACGTGGCCGAGGGTGCGAGCTACGGCAACGCCAGCTCGGCGCGGCTGATGCGCATCAACATCAACAGCAAGGATCCGCAGTTCTTGAAGGAGATCCAGCAAGTTAACTTGCCGGGTGGCATCACGACCGGTCCGAGCGGCTTCGTCGACCTCGCCGTTAGCGCCGGCCGCTACCTTGCCGTGACCGCGCCTAAGGAGAGAGCAACCCGCATCGGCTTCGCGGCCCGAGAGAAGGGTGATGTCTTCGTCATCGACCTGATGTCGATGGATAAAGCCTGGGAGAAGCAGGTCAAGGACAGCAAGGGCGCCGATCGCGCGCTGCGTGTGCAGGACACCGACGTCAAGATCATTGATTTCAGCACTTCAGGCAAGCCGCGCACGGGCCAGGTTCCCTACTATGTCAGCGCCGGCCCCGAGGCCGGCCAGTTCGTCGTCAGCTCTGCGGCGGCCTACAACCAGGGCTTCGCCGCCTTCACCGCCAAGCGCGACGCCGAGAGCGGCGCCTGGAGCGATGCCAAGGTCGGCGCACCCTGGCTCAAGCCCTCGCAGTCGAACTGGTGGGACGGCACCAAGTTCCGCCAGAACATCCAGCACGCCTCAGGCGTCGTGGTCACCGCCGATGGCAAGTACGCCTTCGTGGCTGACTACGAGCTGATCTTCGACGAGCCAGGCTTCATGGACGGTGCCCTCGTCTACAAGCAGGTCGGCGGCAAGATCGGCATCATCAAGGATCCGTTCACCAACCCCGTCTTCCTGGGCGCCACGACACCCATTGAAGGCGCGAGCCTGGACAACCTGTCGCTGTCTGCCGATGGCAGCACGCTGCTTGCGACGGCGATGGTCGAGGAGTACGGTGGGCCGGGCGACGGTTTCTACAGCCGCATGCTGTCAACGGTGTTCCAGTTCAACGCCGCGGGCCTGGTCCAAGCGGCGGAGAAAGGCAGCGGCGACCTGCGCAAGCCCATCGACCTGGGCAACGCCAACCTGCTTCCCAGGCGTTATGACGACCTGCCCAAGTCCTGGGCCGTCGCAACGCTTGCCGCAAATGGCGACATCGAGTTGATCAGCCCCAAGGTCGATGCTGAGCAGCGACCAGTCTTCGAGCTCAAGTCCAACCACACCATCGTCGAGCTGAACATTTACGTCAGCACGTTCGGTCCGGGCGAGGGCCTTTTCCCGAATGACACGCCGAAGCTGCCCTCCGATTGGAAGGCGAGCGGCATTGATACCAGCCTCCCCGGTCTGGAGAACAACGAGCGCATCCTGACCGCGCTGGACCTTGGCAAGGGCGTACCGTACAAGGCGGGCCAGCCGATCAGCATCGATGACTTCGCCAAAGATCCCAAGTTCGCAAACTTGAAGCTGACCGCCGGCCAACGCTACTGGTGGGCTGCCGAGGCCAAGCTGGCCGATGGCACCATCCTGACGGCTTCTCAGCCGTTCACGGTGAAGAAGGCCTACACCGACGCGAGCGCCTTCGGCGGCGCTTCGGTGACCGTGCTGACTCACGGCTATCAACCCCCCATCAAGTCAGGCACTGACGGGCTGAGCTCCATCTATGCCAATGCCTACGGGGGCAAGACCGATGCGTCGTCCACTGCAGCTGCCGAACTGGCGCGCAACCTCGTGTCCACCCAGGGTGGTTACGCCTACCGCTACGACCGCTTGACCGGTCAATGGCTGGCGCTGGATTTCGACAGCAGCCAGCCTTCGTTGGCTGCGGCCATCGCGCAGGGCAAGCCCGTCATCCTTGTGCCCGATTGGGTCATCGAGTCGGGGTTCAGTGACTCGGGCTTCGCCGAGGCCACGGCCGACGCCATCTACGCGTCGCTGCTGGTGGCCGATCAGAGCTCGGGTGGCAAGGTGCTGTCCGGCAACATCCATCTGATCGGGCATAGCCGCGGCACAGTCGTCAACTCGGAGCTGGCGCAGCGCATCCTGTGGGGCGTCAAGAAATACGGTTTGACGGCACCTGCGGACCTGCAGATGACGACGCTGGACCCGCACGACTTCAATCAGCCGTCGCTGATGCTGAGCGATGCCAATTCCAAGCTGCTGCTCAACCTGGACCAGGGCGCCATCGCTTCGCTCTTCATGAGTGCGCTGCCACAGCTGGGGTTCGAGAAGATCCTGCAAGCCCTCAACCTCGACGGGCTGGTGGCGGACCTGAAGATCCCCGGTGTTGACGTCACCGCCGATGTGGTCAAGATCCTCAAGGGCACGCTGCTGACTCTGGCGAAGAAGGCGGAGCAACTCAGTGGCAATCTCGCCGATCTGCTCAAGGCGGCCGAGATCCTTGAGATCAACCCGAAAAAGCTCGGTCTCAAGCAGATCAACTTCGCTGAGTTCTACGACCCTGACGTGACGGCGTGGCAGGGCATCACGTTCGCCGACAACTACTACCAGAAGGCTGCGGACGAGAACGCTCTACCGGGCCACACCGTCACGCCCAATGGACGCAGCCTGGCTGGCCTGAGTTGGCCTACCGATTCGGGCTTCGACCTCGACTTCAACCTGACCGGGTTGAAGGGGTTCACAGTCGATGACAAGAACAAGCTCACTGCGTCCGTGGCACAAACGCACTCGCGTCCACACGCGTGGTACGCAGGTACGCTCAATTCGAGCCTGACCTACTTCAGTGCGGACATGACGAAAAAGAAGGATCCGGTCGGCGACCGCGACTGGATCATCCGCCGTCGTACTGACCGTGCGTTCGACAAGGAAACCACCGCGCTGGAAACGCCGGCAACCTATGGCAAGAACCAACTGCCCTGGTACATCCAGCGGCTGGACAAGCTGGTGGGTCGTACGGTCAGCGCCGACGCGGTAAAGAACCTGGTGCTCGGGGATGCCAGCACACCGCCCGAGTACACATGGGAAGGCGTCGGCGCCGGCTTCTTCTTCTCCAAACTGGGCGGTGGCAGTTCCGACCGAACGGTTGCAGGCTCGGGCGCGCGCGTCAGCTATGACAAGGACAACACCGAGTGGGGCATCACCTCCACGGCAGTGCCGCCGGTGTTCAACGGCGACTTCCAGGCCAGCATCAGGCCGTATTTCGGGCGCTTCTTGACGACTTACCAACTGCCCGGCTGGTCGCTGCACAACGGCGGCGCGACGGCTGGCCAGGATGCCGGCCAAGCCACACACCTGCAATTGTTGGGCGTGGGCAGCGACGCGGAAATCGCCAAGCAGGGCATCAAGGTCGACGACTTCAAGACCACGCTGGGCAAGTACACCGACATCTACGGCACCAACCTGCGCATGTCCGATCTTGGCAACACGGTCTGGCTGAGCAACATGGCCGACTACCTGCGCGATTTGGCGGTCAAGTTCATTGTGGATCAGTTGTCCAAACTCGGGCCGCTGAAGGTGCTCAAGATCCCATTCATCCAGAAGATCGTCGAGACGTATGCCCAGAAGGCATTCGACTACGTCCTGTACGACAAGATCCTGGGGTTCAAGGAGGACATAGGCACTTTTGGCACCGACCTTGAAAAGGTCGCGAACTGGGGGTTCCGCCTGGACAAAGACCTGCCGCAGTTGACGCACAACCGCATGGTGTTGCCCAAGTCCGCGCAGCAGTTGAGCATGAACGTCACCAACGCGGACTTTGCGGAGGGCAGCGACCCGTACCTGCGCGTCAAGTTCCTGGTGCAGAACGCCGATGGCACCACCAGTGAATTTGCTGCCAGTCAGGAGCTGCGTCTGCGCGATTTGCCGGCCAGTTCGATGCAGACTTTCGCGGTGCCCAAGGGCGTGGCGGCCCAGGCTGCACAGTCAGTGGAAATCCGCGTCGAGCTTTACAACCGTGGCACCGCTGGTACGCCCTCCACTGCGCTGGATGCGCGCGACGGCGTCACGATCGATAAGGTGACTGTGGGAGGCACACTGACCCTGGCAGACACCAGCGGCCAGACTGACGATCAAACGGTCTTCTTCCGAGACAATCCGGCCACGGCGCCGGGCACCGCTGACGAGACATTGGCCTGGGTCAAGCCGGAGGCGTTCTATCTCGCCAACGAGCATCAGTTGACGGTTACGAACGCCAGCGATGGCGCCATCAACTACGACGTGGTGGCCTTGCCCAACGACTTCCTGTACCTGGGCCGGGGTGGTGGCACGTCCGCCACCTTGGACACGGGCGAGAAGGTCATGCTCACCAATCAGTCCCTGGCCAAGGGCGGCAGCACCAAGCTCGACATAGGTGCCAAGCTGACCGAAGCAGCGCGTAAAGCCTATGCCAACGACTTCGACGCCGTTGTACTGACAGGGCAGTTGCGCTTCGACGCTCGACAGGTCACGCCAACCGGAACGGTAGACGCCGGTTCCACCACGCTGCAGACGGTGTACTTCGGAGAACTTGGCGACCTCAACGCGGCCGACGGCATCCTCAACGCCCAGGCGCTGCAGGCTGGTGGCTGGCGCAACGTCAAGATCTTCAACCCCAGCGGCGTCACGATTGAGATCGAGGGCGACAGCCGCTGGACCATCACCCAGGTCGGCGCAACCACCACACTCACCCTGCTCACTACCGCGCAGGACCGTGGCGTTTTCCGTGGCAACCTGGTCTTCAAGCTCAACGGAGAGGTGTACTCGCGCGCCGCGGTGCAGTGTGAGGTCAAGCCCACGCAGCAGCTCAACGTCGACACCGACCGCCTATCCACGCTGATCGCGCAGGCGATGGCTGTCGCTCATGCCGATGACGCTACGCGTGCCGGTTTCAGCGCGCAGCAGTTGGCCCTGTACAACCTGCTTTCCGGTGGAGACGTGAAGCTCGCCTTGCCGGCCGATCTGGGCAGCAGTGACCTGGCGCTCATCACGGCTGGCCTCAAGTCGGGTCTTGGCAGCGGTGACGGCAGTGGCGTGTTTGATGCGTTCAAGACGCCCGGCTTCATCGACATTCGCTATGGGAGCGCAGAAGGCCTCGACGACAAGACCGCAGCGCGAACCACGAATGTCGATTTCGGGTTGGACATCTTCGGCAATGGCACCGAGGCCGGCCGCGCAGGTGTGGATTTCAATGCCTATCAGCTTGGTCTGCTGTTGACCCAGCCGGACGGGAGCGTGCGCACCGACGTGGGGAGCAGGGCCAAGGAGTACGTGTTCTCGCGCCTCATCAACACCGACATGGCTGGCACGGCCTACGGTTCGGTGGCCACCGTCTCTATTCCCGCGGCGCTGCGCCAGGCCGTGGCCTGGGCTGGCGTCGGCGGCGACCGAGCGGCGCGCATGACCATGATCGGCCGATACTTCGGCTGGCTGGTTGGTCACGAGCTTGCGCACAACCTGGGCCTGCCGGACGCCTACAAGCTCGACGGTCTGGGCAATCGCGTGCCGCTGACCGAAGACGCTAGTTTCATGGGCGTACCTGGCAGCCAGGCGCGCAACCTTCAGGAGACCAATGCGTTGTTGCTGGCAATGCACAGCGGCGACGTGCGCCTGGACACTGAGCGACTGGACAAGCTGATCCGTTACATGCGCGATCTGTCGGCCAACAAGCCCTTCTCCGGATCTCCACCGGTAGACGACGGCGACAGCGCCGGCACGGCCTTCGCGTTGGGCGTCGACATCCCTGCGGCGGCAGTGAACACCGTCAACCCGCCGTCTGCCACCGCCAGCTTCTCCTCCGGCCTGCCGGTCTACGCCACGCTGCGTAGCGGCGATCTGCAGGACACGACCGGCTGGAGCACTCGCGGGAATGTCGTCATCAAGGACGGCAAGGCCACGCTGGGTGAGTCCGCCACACGTCAGGCCCAGCTGTCGCAGGCCTTCACGTTGGGCGCCAACGACAAGCTGCTCAGCTTCACGATCGAGTCGCCGCATCTGCTTGCGAACGTCGCCGGCCCGTCGGACGCGTTCGAGGTGGCGCTGCTGGACGCCGCAACCGGTCTGCCCGTCGCAGGCAAGGTCGCGCTGAACGGCTCCGACGCCCTGCTCAACCTGCAGACCAACGGCCGCGAGCGCCTCGCCACCACGGTGCGCAAGCAACTCAATGCCGATGGCAGCGCAACCTACTTCGTCGCACTGGCGCCCGAGCTGGCCGGCAAGTCGGTGTTGCTGAGCTTCGACCTGCTGGGCTTCGCCGCCCAGGCCAGCACGATGACCGTGCGCGACGTCAAGCTCATCGGTGACCCGCAGGCCGTAGGCGACGCCGTCGCGCTGGACGAGGACGGCTCGGCCGTCATCGACGTGCTGGCCAATGACCTCGTCTTCGGTGCCGCCAGCGTCACCATCGAGCAGGTCGACGGCCCGGCACACGGCACGCTGACGCTGCTGGCCAACGGCCAGTTCAGCTACCAGCCGGCTGCCAACTTCAATGGCAGCGACAGCTTCAGCTACCGCTTCGTCATCGACGGAAAGCCCAGCAACACGGCCACCGTGGCGCTGACGGTCCGACCCGTCAACGACGCGCCGACGCTGACAGGCCGCAGCCTCACGGCCCAGGCCGGCCAGACCGTCGCCATCAACCCGCTCGCCACCGCGTTCGACGTCGATGGCGACACGCTGACCGCAGCCGTCGTCGACGGCCCGGCCCATGGCGTGTTGAGCGTGCTGGCTGACGGCAGCTTCAGCTACAAGGCCGCCAGCGGCTTCGCCGGACCGGACAGCTTCAGCTACAAGGTCAGCGATGGTCAGGCTGAGTCCAGCGTCGTCACGGTCAGCATCACCGTCAGCAACGTCGGCACACCGAACGTGGCGCCCACGGCCGCCGACAGCCAGGCCACTGGCACCGAAGACACTGCCCTGGCCCTGACCTGGGCGAGCTTCGCCGTCGTCGACCCCGACAGCCGCCCCGACCTGCTGCAGGTCGAGATCACGGCTCTGCCGGTCGACGGCGAACTGCAACGCCAGCAAGCCGACGGCAGTTGGGCCGCGGTCGCCATTGGCGAGCGCTTCAGCCAGGCCGACCTGGCCGCGCGCGGACTTCGCTTCGTGCCGGCTGCCAACGCCTCCGGCGGCGCCGGCGACTTCACCCCAGGCGAGGGCAACCGCCACGAGCACTACGCCCACATCGGCTTCAAGGCCTACGACGGCGAGCTCTACAGCCCCGCCGCCCGCCTTGTCATCGACATCGCGGCGGTTGCCGACACGCCGACCTTGGCCGTCACCGGTGGCAACACCGTCACCGGCCTGGAAGACGTGGCCCTGGCCCTGCACGCCATCGTTGCCGGCCTCGTAGACAACGACGGCTCCGAGACCCTGGTGCTCACGCTGACCGGCCTGCCGGACAGCTTCACGCTGACCGACGGCACCCACAGCTTCACGCCGACCCTCACCCAGCGTGTCGTCAACCTTGCCGGTTGGCAGCTCGACGCCCTCAAGCTGACGCCGCCGCGCGACTTCAACGGCAGCGTGGTCCTGCAACTGCAGGCCACCGCCATCGAAGGAACCACGGGCGAGTACGCCACCACCACCCAGGTGCTGACCGCGCAATTCGTTGCCGTAGCCGACGCACCGACGCTGACACTGAGCCCGCGTGATGTGGCCGTCAGCCGTGAGTTGGTGGCGACAAGCTGGGAGACCCCTGCCAATAGCGGCACCGGGGCGACCGTGGTTGCCGGGCCGGTGCTGGAAGGCTGGACCGTGCGCAATGCGATTGCTGGCAAACAGGCCGCGTTTGAGGTCTGGGCGGCCAACGACCGCATGACCAACGACATCAGCAACTTCCTGACGGTGCAGCCGATGAGCGGCGACGGCATGCAGTGGCTCAAGCTGACCAACGGCACGCGTGCGCTGGCCTACCAGACGCTGGGCATCGAGCGCAGTGTCGACACGATTGCCGGTGCGACCTACACGCTGGCCTTTGACTACGCCGGCGCGCCGGGGTATGCGACGGCCAACACGCAGATCGGCATCTATGTCGACGGCGTCAAGGTGGGGGGCTATGGGGGCTCCAGCCCGCGCACTGGGCTGAACTGGGAGGTGTTGAGCTTCAGCTTCAGCGGCAACGGGCTGGCCCGCCGCATCGCCATCGTGCTCGAAGGCGGGGATGCCCTGGCCACCAGCAACGCCACCCAACGCGGCGCGATGCTGGACGACCTCCACCTGATCGAAACCCTGCCGGTGGGCACGGCGAACGTCTACGGGCTGGCGGATACCTTGATCGCGCTGCCCAAGGTGGCCGCAACCCTCACCGACCTGTTCGGTACGGAGCGCTTGAGCCTGGCGGTCCTCGGTCTGCCGAGTGGCGCGACACTGAGCGACGGCAGCCGCTCGGCGTCGGGCAGCTCGCCGGTCGATCTGTCGGGCTGGGACCTGGCGCACCTTTCTGTTCGGGCTGCGGGCGGGTTCACCGGGGATATCAGCCTCACCGTGCGTGCCACCAGCGCCGAGACCAGCAACGGCGCCAGCGCCAGTGTCAGCCAGAGCATCGTCGTCCACGTGTTGCCCGGCACAGCCGTGGCGACGCCAGCGGGGGTCAATCCTTTCGTGGTTGTCGCCGCTGCAACGCAGACGCTGCAAAGCCAGGCCGGCACTCAGACGGTGCAGTCGGCTCCCGCGTCCGCCTTTGCGCTGTTGGCCAGTGGACAGGGACAGCTCGGAGCGCCCACGGCGGCGGCGGCACCGCCCAAGACGGCTGCCGAGATCGCCCAGGCTGAGGAAGAACGGGCCCGTGCGCTCAGTGACACTTGGCTCAAGGAGCTGGAGGAGCGGGCCAAGGCGCAGTGGCAACAACTGGTTGGCGGGAAATGAAGGCCGCTTCCTTCACGGTAGCTGACCCACCGGGTTGTGCCGCCCCTGGCCCAAACCAGAGGTGGCGGGCCGGTTTTGCTGTGCGCGCCGCGCAACGTGGCCCCGTGCTCCAGGGATGGGGCTGGGGTGGCGCCTTCCCTAAGATAGAGAACGTTTTGTGCCACTGGCGCGACAACCTGCTGGATTCCTCGATGCCATTCCTTCGCCCCCTCTTTTCCGCCGCCGCCCTGTCTGTGATGTTGGCTGCAGCGCCGGCCGAGGCTGCTGTCGTTGTCAGCCAACTGGGTGCCGACGACCCCTTTGGCATCTTGAGCGGGGATGCCCTGTTTCTGGGGGGCTTCGTCCAAGGGCCTGACTTCGGCGAGTTCAACGACGGGGGCATCACGGTCCAGCTCGCCGCGAGCTGGAGCCAGCCGCTGGTTTCTGCGCAGTTGGAGGTATTCAGTGGCGGCTGGGGCTACCTCGCACCGGCCCAGCTGTTCCTGAATGGTCAACTGGTGGGCGACCTGACGGTCGGCGACGCCGGTTCCACCGCCACCGGCGATGACCTCGCGTTTCTCGACACGTTTGACCTGACGGCGCGCCTGGGGGACCTGGCCGCGGTCAACAACATCGAGATCCGTCCTTCCGACGCTGGCGATGGCGGCATCCTGGGCTTGGTCCGACTCACCCTTCGGACGCAGGACACGGGCACCGGCGGCAACACCGTTCCTGAGCCTGCCAGCGTGGCCCTCGCCGGCCTGGCTTTGGTCGGTGCATTGGCCACGCGGCGTCGCAGGACCTGAACGCTTTTCACGCACACTCCCACGCGCCGGCCGCTCCAGGCCGGCGTGTTTGTTTTGGCCCATCCGTGCTGCTGACTCGCCTTCTCACCCCTTTGCTGGCGCTTGCCGCGACCCTGCCGGCCGTAGCCCAGACCCTGCCCGAGCTCGCCGCTCGTGCGCTGGACGCCGACCCCGCCGTGCGCGCCACTGGCGCGTCGTTGCGTGCGGCCGAGGAGCGGCTGTTCCAGGCCAAGGCGGCCTATGGTCCCACCGCCAATCTCACGGCAACGGCCACCAACAACCACTACAGCGAGGCGCCGGCCTTCGAGTCGCGGCCGTTCCGCTCCGACCAAGTCGTCGTCCAAGTCAACCAGCCGCTGTGGCGCGGTGCGCTTTACCCGGCCTTGCAGGCTGCCCGCAGCCAGCTGGAGCAGGCCGAGAGCGCGTTGAACCAGTCCCGCCTGGAGGCCCAGCAGCGGCTCGCGGAGGCGGTGCTGGAGGTCTTCAAGGCTCGTGACGTGCTGGCCCACGCCACGGCATTGCGCGAGGCACAGGGCGAGCAGCTCGCGACTGCCAGGCGCAGCTTTCAGGTCGGCCGCGCGGCCGCGCCCGAGGTGCGCGAAGCCGAGGCGCGTGTCGACAATGCCATCGCGCAGACGCTGGCTGCCGAGGCCGAGCTGGACCTGCGCCAGCAGGTGCTTGCCGAGGTTGCTGCCGGCCCGACGCCGGCGTTGCTGGCCCGCGCCGTCGCGCCCGAGGCGCTGCCGCCGTTGCAGGCCAACGGCGTGCTGGACTGGTTGTCACGCGCGGAGGTCGACAGCCCGTCGCTGCGCCAGGCCCGCCTCGCGCTGGACGCCGCCGAGGCCGAGACCCGCAAGGCCTCGCTTGCGCACGCGCCCACGGTGGACCTGAACGCCAGCTACACCCGCTCTAACGACACTGGCACGGTGACCAGCGTCTTCCCGCGCCGCGGCAACACCTCGGCCATCGGTGCCACGCTGACCATCCCGCTGTTCGCGAGCGGTGCGACGCAGTCCAAGGTGGCCGAGACGCTGGCGCTGCGCGACAAGGCCGCCGGGGAGCTGGAGCTGGCCCGCCGCACGCTGGTCATCGGTGTGCGCCAGGCCTTCGTCGCGACGCTGTCCGCGTTGTCCCAGGCCAAGGCTTTGGGCACGGCCGAGCGCTCGCAGGCGCTGTCGGTGCGTGCCAACCAGCGCGGCTACGAAGTGGGCATCAAGACCAATGCCGACGTGCTGGAGGCGCAGGGAAAGCTGTTCGAAGCCCGCCGCGACCTGTCCCGTGCCCGCCATGACGCGTGGGCGAGCTACTTCAAGCTGCGCGCACTGGCGGGGCAGCTGAGCGACATGGACTGGCAGGCGCTGGACGCGCAGCTCGTCGAGCACCGGCCCGGCGAGATGGGCCGGGCGCGTGACCGGAGCGGCTCATGACCACCGACGATCACGACCTCGTGCTGCCCCCGCCTTCGGCCACGCCGCAGGCGGCCGAGCTGGCGCCGGCGCTGGCCATGTGGGTGCAGCGTCTGCATGCTGCCGGCCTGGCTTGCCAGGGCGTGGCGCTGTACGCAGCCGATAGGGCCTGGCGGGCGCCCTTCGAGCGCGCCGACGTGGCCGAGGCTTGGGCCGAGGCGCGGGCGCGCGTCACGCGGGACAGCCCCGTCGCGTTGAGCCGCGTCGCCACCGGGGAGTTGCTGGTCGGCACCCATCTGGCACTGCCCAGCGGCCAGCCGGGCA